>NZ_JBIAPT010000011.1:52852-315029 GCF_042888425.1 Streptomyces sp. NPDC002889 | reverse complement strand
GTCCGCGCCGAGCTCGGATTCGGCGGCGAGGATCCGGTCGATGTCGAGGACATGTTCGCGCTGAAGTACCGCGGCGCCCGGTTCTCGCTCGGCTACGGAGCGTGCCCGGACCTCGAGGACCGTGCCAAGATCGCCGAGCTGCTGCAGCCCGAGCGGATCGGTGTCCAGCTGTCCGAGGAGTTCCAGCTCCACCCCGAGCAGTCCACCGACGCGATCGTCATCCACCACCCCGAGGCGAAGTACTTCAACGCACGATAGCCGGACGAGACGTACACTGGTCGGTCCAGTGCAGGCCGGTCGCCTGTCCCAGCGGGAAAGCCGTGGGGAAAAGGCGGCCGGCCTTCTCGTCCCTCCCGGAGGTGTGCCGATGACCAGCACGGTCCCCGCGTCCCCGACCCGTTCGGCGGAAGACCCCCCTGCGCTTCGCCAGGCGGGGACCTCCAGCCTGCAGGCGGTCCTCCTGGACATGGACGGCACCCTCGTGGACACGGAGGGCTTCTGGTGGGACGCCGAGGTGGAGGTCTTCGCCGACCTCGGCCACCGGCTGGACGAGTCGTGGCGGGACGTGGTGGTCGGCGGCCCGATGACCCGCAGTGCGGGCTACCTCATCCAGGCCACCGGCGCGGACATCAGCCTCGCCGAGCTGACCGTGCTGCTGAACGAGAAGTTCGAGAACCGCATCGGGCGCGGAGTGCCGCTGATGCCCGGCGCCGCCCGGCTGCTGGCCGAGCTCGCCGCGCACAATGTGCCCACCGCTCTGGTCTCCGCCTCCCATCGGCGCATCATCGACCGCGTCCTGGCCTCGCTCGGCCCCGAGTACTTCGCGCTGTCGGTCGCGGGTGACGAGGTGCCGCGTACGAAGCCGCACCCGGACCCCTATCTGCTCGCCGCGCAGAGTCTCGGCGCGGACCCGTCGAGATGTGCCGTCGTCGAGGACACGGCGACCGGTGTGGCGGCTGCCGAAGCCGCGGGCTGCCGGGTGGTCGCCGTGCCGTCCGTGGCACCGATCGCTCCCGCGGCCGGCCGACTGGTCGTTCAGTCCCTCGAAGAAGTCGACCTTGTCTTTCTGCACACACTGATCAGTGCGCCGCACTGATACGTGTACGTTCCCGGCTTCTTGAACGACCGGGAAACTCACGGCAGTGCCCATAACTTTTCCGTGACCGTCGTACGACTTTTCGAAGTCTGCCAACCCCTTCCGTGACGTGACCTTCATCACTCTCGGTGCTGTTGCCTGACGGGACGGGGCTCTTCCTTGCCCCGTTCCGGGGCTTCTGGCTGTGCCTATGTGTCCGGATTCATATGGCCCTGTACGAAAATTCCGCGGCATGGTCATCCATGTGAGCGCATTGCTGATCACTCAGCGAATACGCCCCAACTCGGGCTCGGTCCCCCTTTCCTGGCGCCGCCGACTAACCTCGTCGCGAGTACTTCGCCGCCGCACCGTAGCTTTCCGTCGGCCACCACGCCGTCGGAAAGCCAGGACCGATCGCTAAGAATCCCCGGCCCGATCGCGCCGCCCCGACCGGGCGGAAGTGGCGGAGCATCTCGCACACACCGCTGTACCAGTGCCGGATGGATGAGGGAGAACGTCCAGGATGAACCGTAAGACTTTGGTGCTGTCGGCCGTGGTCGGTCTGCTCGCGCCCGTGCTCGTCGCCTGCGGCAGTACGGACGGCGGGTCCGACGTCGGTGACGCCATCGTCGTGGGCACCACGGACCAGTTCGTCGCCACTGCCGACGCGCCCGCTCCGCTCGACCCGGCCTACGCCTACGACACCGGTGCCTGGAACGTCCTGCGGCAGACCGTCCAGACACTCCTGCACGCCCCGCGCGGTGGCGGCGAGCCGGTGCCCGACGCCGCCGAGTCGTGCCTCTTCACCGACAACGCGAGCGAGAGCTACCGCTGCAAGCTCCGCGAGGGCCTGAAGTTCGCCGACGGCACCCCGGTGACCGCCCAGGACGTCAAGTTCTCCATCGAGCGCGTGCTGAACATCGAGTCGGACAACGGCACCGCCGCCCTGCTCTCGAACATCGACACCATCGAGCCCCGGGGCGACAACGAGGTGATCTTCCACCTCTCCACGCCGGACGCGACCTTCCCGTACAAGCTGTCGACGCCCATCGCAGGCATCGTCAGCCGGAAGAACTACGAGGGCGACAAGCTCCGCGAGGGCTTCCAGGTCGACGGCTCGGGCCCGTACACCATGAAGACCGAGACCGAGGGCGAGCGCATCACCAAGGTCGTCTTCAGCAAGAACGCCCACTACAAGGGCGACGTCGAGCTGCGCAACGACAAGGTCGTGCTGCGCTCGTTCGCCGACTCCGAGGCCATGGGCAAGGCGCTCGAGTCCGGTGACATCGACGTGATGACCCGCGCGATGTCGCCCGAGCAGATCCAGGAGCTCTCCGAGAACCCCAAGGAAGCCATCGAGCTCACCGAGATGCCGGGTCTGGAGATCCGCTACCTGGGCTTCAACACCAACGACCCGTCGGTCAAGGACAAGGCCGTCCGCCAGGCCATGGCCGCTGTCGTCGACCGGGGTCAGATCGCCGGCCAGGTCTACGGCGCCACCGCCCAGCCGCTCTACTCGCTCATCCCGACGAGCATCGCCGCCCACACCAACTCGTTCTACAACAAGTACGGCGAGCCCAGCCGCAAGAGGGCCGCGTCGATCCTCGCGGGCGCCGGCATCACCACCCCGGTGAAGCTGAAGCTGCACTACACGACCGACCACTACGGCGAGGGCACGGAGAAGGAGTTCGAGGCGCTGCGCGACCAGCTCAACGCGACCAAGCTCTTCGACGTCACCATCCAGGGCGCCGAGTGGTCCACGTTCCGCCCCGCCCAGAAGCGCGGTGACTACGCGGTCTACGGTCTCGGCTGGTTCCCCGACTTCCCGGACCCGGACAACTACATCGCGCCGTTCCTCGACAAGGGCAACTTCCTCAACTCGCCCTACGTGAGCGAGAAGGTCCGTGAGCTGATCCCGCAGTCGCGGCGCGAGGCGGACCGCAACGCGGTCTCTCCCGCCTTCACCCAGATGCAGGAGATCGTTGCCAACGACGTTCCCGTGCTGCCGCTGTGGCAGGGCAAGCAGTACGTCGCCGCCCGCAGTGGGGTCATTGGGGTCGAATACGTGCTTAACTCCAGTTCGGACCTCCAGCTCTGGGAGCTCTCCCGCGGCGACGGCGTCTGACCGTGGAGGTTCCGGCGGGGCCAGTCGGCGCCCGTCGGCACTTGAGAACAAAGGCACGGTTCTGTGAAGGCACGTAACAAGTGGCTGACAGCCCCGCTCGCGGCGGGGCTGGCTGCCGGTCTGCTGAGCGGCTGCGGCGACCAGGGGAGCGGTTCCGGCGACTCCGAGGCCGGTTCGCTGGTCATAGGCATGTCGGACGAAGTTCTGTCCGTGGACCCGGCGGCGGGCTATGACCCCGGGTCCTGGTTGTTGTTCAACAACGTGTTCCAGTCGCTGCTCAGCTTCCCCAAGGGGGCTGCGATACCCGAGCCCGACGCGGCCGAGAGCTGCCGCTTCGAAGGGTCCGGCAGCACGGTCTACCGCTGCACGCTGCGCGACGGTCTGAAGTTCAGCAACGGCAACCCGCTGACGGCGGAGGATGTGAAGTTCTCCTTCGACCGGATACGGAAGATCGACAGCGAAGCAGGACCGATGCCCCTGCTCTCCACCATCGACAAGATCAGGACACCCGACGCGAAGACGGTCGTCTTCGAGCTGACGGTCCCCGACGCCACTTTCCCGAGCAAGATCGCCTCAGGTGCGGGATCCATCGTCGATCACCGCGAGTACCCGGCCGACGCGCTGCGCACCGACGGGAAGGCAGTCGGCTCGGGCCCGTACAAGCTGGACTCGTACAGCAAGGAAGAGGCCGCCTTCTCGGTCAACTCCGATTACCGGGGAACCGCCAGGACGCAGAATTCCGGCGTCACCCTCAAGTTCTTCGGCGGCGACCAGAAGGCGCTGGCGTCAGCGCTGGGCGACGGCAAGGTCGACGTCGCCTACCGGGGACTGCCCGCCGACGAGATCAGCGACCTCCAGGGCTCGGCCTCCGCCGATGACCGGGGTATCGAGGTTGTCGAGGGCTCCAGCGCAGAGGTGCAGCACCTGGTCTTCAACCTCGACGACCCGGTCGTCGGCAAGCTGGGTGTACGCAAGGCCATCGCCTACCTTGTCGACCGCGACGCCCTGGTGCGGGACGTCTACCAGTCCACGGCGACCCCGCTGTACTCGATCATTCCGGCCGGTATCGCCGGTCACAACACCGCCTTCTTCGACCGGTACGGCGGCGAACCGCAGCCGGAGAAGGCAGAGCAGGCCCTGCGCGCCGCCGGTGTCAGCGGCAAGGTCAAGCTCACCCTCTGGTCCACCCCGAGCCGCTACGGCCCGGCCACCGACCAGGAGTTCAAGGTGATCGCCGAGCAGCTCAACGCCAGCGGGCTGTTCGACGCGACGGTCAAGTCGGTCGACTTCAAGCAGTACGAGAAGGGCATTGCCGCCGGGGAGTACGGCGTCTACGTGAAGGGCTGGGTTCCCGACTACCCCGACCCCGACAACTTCACGCAGCCGTTCTTCGGCGAGGGCAACGTCCTCGGCAACAATTACGAGAACAGGCGGATCACCGGCTCGCTCCTGCCCGCGGCCGCCGGTGAATCCGACCGCACGGCCACCGAACGGCCGTATGACGAGCTGCAGGACATCGTCGCGGAGGAGCTGCCCATTCTGCCGCTCTGGCAGGGCAAGCAGTACGCCGTGGCCCAGGGCGACGTCGCCGGACTCCAGTGGACCCTGGATGCGTCGACCGTCTTCCGGTTCTGGGAGATCGAGAAGAACTGAGGCCCCGCCCCGCGCCCCGGTCGCTCACTGCGCGCCGGGGCGCACCAGGCCGCTCTCGTAGGCGTACACCGCGGCCTGAACGCGGTCCCGCAGACCCAGCTTGTTCAGTACATGGCCGACATGTGTCTTGACGGTCGTCTCGCTGACGAACAGATCCGCCGCGATCTCCGCATTGGACAGACCCCGCGCGACGAGCTTGAGCACCTCCACCTCGCGCTCGGTCAGCGTGTGCAGAGTGTCCGGAACCGGCTCGTCGCCGGACGGCAGATGGTCCGCGTACTTGTCGAGAAGCCTGCGGGTGATGCTCGGCGCCAGCATCGCCTCGCCGGCCGCCACCACCCGGATCGCCTGGACGAGCTCATTCGCGGGCGCGTCCTTCAGCAGAAAGCCGCTGGCACCCGCGCGCAGCGCCTCCACCACGTACTCGTCCAGGTCGAACGTGGTCAGCACCAGTACCTTCGCCGGACCGTCCCGGCCGGGACCTGTGATCTGCCGGGTCGCCTCGACACCGTCCATCCGCGGCATCCGGATGTCCATCAGCACGACATCAGGCTGCAACGCCCGCACCTGGTCGAGAGCCTGGAGGCCGTCCCCGGCCTCACCGACGACCGCAATCTCCTGCTCCGCCTCCAGAATCATCCGGAAGCCGGTACGCAGCAGCGGTTGGTCGTCGACCAGTAGGACGCGGATAGCCACAGGTACTCCTTCTTTAGACCGGGCCCATTGTGCCCTGACCATCCTCGGCCGAAGTCTTCGGGGAAACACTCAGCGGATAAACCGGGGGAGTGCCGCCGAATTCCGGACAGACCTCCTGGTGATCGCACCAGCCGCACAGCTTCGTCGGCCTCGGCCGCCAGTCACCCGTCTCCGTCGCCAGCTTGATCGCGTCCCACAGCGCCAGGAGCTTGCGCTCCATGCGCTCCAGATCCGCCATCACCGGGTCGTACGTCAGCACATCGCCGCTGCCCAGGTACACCAGCTGCAGCCGGCGCGGCAGCACGCCCTTGAGCCGCCAGATCACCAGCGCGTAGAACTTCATCTGGAACAGCGCGCCTTCGCTGTACTCCGGACGTGGCGCCTTGCCCGTCTTGTAGTCGACGATGCGCACCTCGCCCGTCGGCGCGACATCCACCCGGTCGATCACCCCGCGCAGCCGCAACCCCGACTCCAGCTCCGTCTCGACGAACATCTCCCGCTCGGCCGGCTCCAGCCGTGTCGGATCCTCCAGCGTGAACCACCGCTCCACCAGCTGCTCCGCCTCACCCAGCCAACGCGTCAGCCGCTCACCCTCCGCGTCCTGCGCGAACAGCTCGCCCAGCTCCGGCTTCGACTCCAGCAGCCGGTTCCACTGACCGGGGATCATCGCCTTGGCCCGCGGCGCGGTCCGCTCGGCCGCCGGGTCGTCGAAGAGCCGCTCCAGCACCGCGTGCACCAGCGTCCCGCGGGTCGCAGCCTCGCTCGGCTTCTCCGGCAGCCTGTCGATGACACGGAACCGGTACAGCAGGGGACACTGCATGAAGTCGCTGGCCCGCGAAGGCGACAGCGAGCTCGGCTGTGCGCCCTGCGCGGGCGGCTGGCTCTCACTCATGACCCAGACCCTACGACCCGCCACTGACAGCGAGCGGCATACCATCGACGTCAGACCCTCGCGCACTGCATGATCGAGTGAGCGACTGCATGATCGAGCGAGCGACGCATCTGCAACGAAGGGAACCCGTGAACGAGGACGACGCGAGCGGCGAGGGCAAGCGGCCGCAGTCCGGAGCGGGGAAACCGGACCCCGAAGGCAGCGGAACGCGCCGCTCCCGCGGACCGGGCGGCGGCATCCTCATGGGCCGCCCCTTCGGCGTGCCCGTCTATGTCGCCCCCAGCTGGTTCATCGTCGCCGCCCTGATCACCTGGGTCTTCGGCGACCAACTCGACCGAGTGCTCCCCGAACTGGGCAGTGCGCGCTATCTCGTCTCGCTCTTCTTCGCGGTCGCCTTCTACGCCTCCGTGCTCGTCCACGAACTGGCCCACACCGTCGCCGCGCTGCGCTTCAAACTGCCGGTGCGCCGTATCCAGCTCCAGTTCTTCGGCGGCGTCTCCGAGATCGAGAAGGAGTCCGAGACCCCCGGCCGCGAATTCGTGCTCGCGTTCGTCGGACCCCTGCTGTCCCTCGTCCTGTCCGGCGTCTTCTACCTCGGCATGCAGGCCGTCGAGCCCGGCACCGTACCCGGCGTACTGCTCGCCGGCCTGATGATCTCCAACCTCATCGTGGCCGTGTTCAACCTGCTGCCCGGACTGCCCCTGGACGGCGGCCGGATGCTGCGTGCCATCGTCTGGAAGATCAGCGGCAGGCCCATGACCGGCACCGTCGCCGCGGCCTGGGTCGGCCGTGCCCTCGCCGTCGCCGTCCTGATCGGTCTCCCGCTGCTCACCCACACCGGTGCCCTCGGCAACGCGACCGAGGACATCGGCGGCATGGAGACCGTCATGGACGCACTCCTCGCCGCCATCCTCGCCGCGATCATCTGGACCGGCGCAGGCAACAGTCTGCGCATGGCCCGGCTGCGCGAGCACCTTCCCGAGCTCGCGGCCCGGGCGCTGACCCGGCGCGCGGTCCCCGTCGAGTCCGACACCCCGCTCTCCGAAGCCCTGCGCCGGGCCAACGAGGCCGGGGCGCGGGCCCTGGTCGTCGTCGACGGCCAGGGCGACCCGAAGGCGCTGGTCCGCGAGGCGGCGATCGTCGGCGTCCCCGAGCACCGCCGCCCCTGGGTCGCGGTCAGCGGCCTCGCCCAGGAGCTCACCGACGGCATGAGGATCCCCGCCGAGCTGGCCGGCGAGGCCCTGCTCGACAAGCTCCGTGCCGCGCCCGCCACCGAGTATCTGGTGGTGGAGGAGACCGGCGAGATCTACGGGGTCCTGTCCACGGCGGATGTCGAGCGCGCCTTCGTCGAAGCGATGGCACGGCCCGGCTCCTGACAGCGGCCCTGGGCCGCGGTCCGCTCGGGCCCGTCCGCCTCGTGGTCACTGCCCCCGGGTTCGCCCGGTAGGCTGGTCACATGTCCGAACCGACCGGTGCCGCCCGCCGTCGCGGGCCCTTCAAGGTCGGGGACCAGGTCCAGCTCACCGATCCCAAGGGACGCCACTACACGTTCACGCTCGAGGCCGGGAAGAACTTTCACACCCACAAGGGTTCCTTCCCGCACGACGAGCTGATCGGCGCTCCCGAGGGCAGTGTTGTCCGTACCACGGGAAACGTCGCCTACCTCGCGCTGCGCCCCCTGCTCCCCGACTATGTCCTGTCCATGCCCCGCGGCGCCGCCGTGGTCTACCCCAAGGACGCGGGGCAGATCCTGGCCTTCGCCGACATCTTCCCCGGCGCGCGCGTCGTCGAGGCGGGGGTGGGCTCCGGCTCGCTGAGCAGCTTCCTGCTGCGCGCCATCGGCGACCAGGGCATGCTGCACTCCTACGAGCGCCGTCAGGACTTCGCGGAGATCGCCCAGCAGAACGTGGAGCGCTACTTCGGCGGCCCGCACCCCGCTTGGCAGCTCACCGTCGGCGACCTCCAGGACAACCTGACCGACGCCGACGTCGACCGCGTCATCCTGGACATGCTCGCCCCCTGGGAGTGTCTGGAGGCCGTCTCCAAGGCGCTCGTGCCCGGCGGCATCCTGTGCTGCTACGTCGCGACCACCACCCAGCTGGCGCGGACCGTGGAGTCCATCCGCGAGATCGGCTGCTTCGCCGAGCCGCAGCCGTGGGAGTCGATGATCCGCAACTGGCACGTCGAGGGCCTGGCCGTCCGCCCGGACCACCGGATGATCGGTCACACCGGCTTCCTCGTCACCGCCCGCCGTCTCGCCGATGGTGTGGAGCCCCCGATGCGCCGCCGCCGCCCCGCCAAGGGTGCGTACGGTGAGGACTACGAAGGCCCCAACAAGGGCTGAGCCGCCCGCTCGCCCAGCGCAACGCACCGACGCCGCCGCCGAGTTCCCGTGTCCTGACGGAGAACTCGGCGGCGGCGTCCTCGTATTGCCCTCGTGCTGCCGTCGTGCCGTCCCAGCGCCGGCCCCGCTCCCGTCTCGAGCGCTCCTCGCGTTGCGGTCGCGACGATGTGCGGACCCCACTGTTCCGCACGGGTGTGACATATGGCACGATGCGAGCCACCCCACCGGCACCGCCTTCTCAGGAGACTCCCCGCGTGCAGAACTCCGCCGTCCCGGACCTCGCGCACACCCACGCCCGCCCCGTGCACTGGCTGGCCACGGCAACGGCCATGGCCGCCGTCGTCGCGGGCGCCGGCCTGCTCCAGCCCGACGCCGCCACCGCCTCCCAGGCCGCCCCGCAGACATCCACGGCGGCCGCCCCTCTGCCGGCACCCGACCCCGGCGACGTCACACTGCCGCTCGACTGTGGTGGTGCGAAGAGCCTGGTCACCCACGAGGTGTCGGGCGACCTCGACGGGGACGGCGTCCCCGAGACCGTGGCGGTCGCCCGCTGCGACGCCGGTTCCGGCACCCCGCCGAGCGGCATCTATGTGCTGGCCGGCAGCCGGGAGGGGACTCCCCGGGTCGTCGCCGCACTGATCGAGCCCGCGGAGAAGCTGAGCGTGAAGACGATCGCCCTACGTGACGGTGCGATCACCGCGACCCTCCTCGGCTACTCCTCGCCCGAGGTGCCGAGCTGCTGCCCGGATCAGCAGGAGCGGGTCAAGTGGCAGTGGCAGGGCGGGAAATTCGTCCGCACCGCCCAGCCCCAGGCGTAGGGTGCGTGACCCGTCACTCTGCGTCGGGGCCGTAGACCTCGACCCTGTCCGAAACGCGCCGCACATGGATGCAGTCGCCCGGGCACTCCTTCGCGGAGTCCACGACATCCTTCAGCAACGGCAGTGGCACGGGCGTTGTGGCGCCGGTGTCCTGGAGCAGTTCGTCGTCGACGGACTTCACATACGCGAGCCCGTCGATGTCGAGTTCGAAGACCTCCGGGGCGTACTGCGCGCAGATCCCGTCCCCGGTGCAGAGGTCCTGGTCGATCCAGACCTCGAGCGCCTCGGGGGCGCCTTCGGTGGGAACCTCGTGCTGCACGGTCATATCTCCTGCCATTTCCTTCGTCGGGTGTAGCAATCTGAAGCAAGTCGTGCCAGCCCTGACGGGTGTTGAACGCTTCGACGATACAACCGCCCGCTTTCAGATGTTGATGGGTGGGTATTCCCCTGGCGTGGGGGAGAGCGCAAGGGTGAAGATCGGACACACCCCTACCGTCTTTGTGATCTAGGGGTTTCAATCACCACCCACACAGGTAGGGTCAGGAAGCGTCCAGCTCCCCTTGGAGGAGGTGAGGACCGTGGCAGCCCACGACGACGACATCAACCGCGGCATCCGGCCGGGGCGGGGGTCTGAAGACCCAGCCGGCCAGGTTGCCTATCTCGAGCAGGAAATCGCCGTCCTGCGCCGCAAGCTCGCCGACTCTCCGCGTCATACGAGGATTCTCGAAGAGCGGATCGTCGAGCTGCAGACCAGTCTGGCCGGCGTGTCCGCTCAGAACGAGCGGCTCGCCAATACGCTCCGTGAGGCCCGCGACCAGATCGTGGCCCTCAAGGAGGAGGTCGACCGGCTCGCCCAGCCGCCGGCCGGCTTCGGTGTCTTCCTGCAGACCAACGAGGACGGCACCTGTGACATCTTCACCGGGGGCCGCAAGCTCCGGGTGAATGTCAGCCCCAGCGTCGAGCTCGACGAGCTCCGGCGCGGCCAGGAGGTCATGCTCAACGAGGCGCTCAATGTGGTCGAGGCCATGGAATTCGAGCGCGCCGGGGACATCGTCACCCTCAAGGAGATCCTCGAGGACGGCGAGCGCGCCCTGGTGATCGGGCACACCGACGAGGAGCGGGTGGTGCGGCTCGCCGAGCCGCTGCTCGACATCACCATCCGGCCCGGCGACGCCCTGCTGCTGGAGCCCCGCTCCGGCTACGTCTACGAGGTCGTACCCAAGAGCGAGGTCGAGGAGCTGGTCCTCGAAGAGGTCCCGGACGTCGACTACGACAAGATCGGCGGTCTGGGCGGTCAGATCGAGATGATCCGCGACGCGGTCGAGCTGCCCTACCTCCACCCGGACCTCTTCAAGGAGCACGAACTGCGCCCGCCGAAGGGCATCCTGCTCTACGGTCCCCCCGGCTGCGGCAAGACGCTCATCGCCAAGGCCGTCGCCAACTCCCTTGCAAAGAAGGTCGCCGAGGTCACCGGGCAGCCCGCGGGGAAGAGCTACTTCCTCAACATCAAGGGCCCCGAACTCCTCAACAAGTACGTCGGCGAGACCGAGCGGCACATCCGCCTCGTCTTCCAGCGTGCCCGGGAGAAGGCCAGCGAGGGCACCCCCGTCATCGTCTTCTTCGACGAGATGGAGTCCCTCTTCCGTACCCGCGGATCCGGCGTCAGCTCGGACGTCGAGAACACCATCGTCCCTCAGCTCCTCGCCGAGATCGACGGTGTCGAGGGCCTGGAGAACGTCATCGTCATCGGCGCCTCCAACCGCGAGGACATGATCGACCCCGCGATCCTGCGGCCCGGCCGGCTCGACGTCAAGATCAAGATCGAGCGTCCGGACGCGGAGGCCGCCAAGGACATCTTCGCCAAGTACCTGACAGCCTCGCTCCCGCTGCACGCGGACGACCTGTCCGAGCACAGCGGATCCAAGGAAGCCGCTGCCCACGCCATGATCCAGTCGGTCGTGGAGCAGATGTACGCGGAAACCGAGGAGAACCGCTTCCTCGAGGTCACGTACGCCAACGGTGACAAGGAAGTCCTCTACTTCAAGGACTTCAACTCCGGAGCGATGATCCAGAACATCGTCGACCGGGCCAAGAAAATGGCGATCAAGGCCTTCCTCGACCACAACCAGAAGGGCCTTCGGGTCTCCCACCTCCTCCAGGCCTGCGTGGACGAGTTCAAGGAGAACGAGGACCTGCCCAACACCACCAACCCGGACGACTGGGCCAGGATCTCCGGAAAGAAGGGCGAGCGGATCGTCTTCATCCGCACCCTCGTCACCGGAAAGCAAGGCGCGGACACCGGACGTTCCATCGACACGGTGGCCAACACCGGTCAGTACCTGTAGGAGGCAGACCCGGCTGCGGATGCCCGTCCCCCTGCCATCGGCGGGGGGACCCCGCATCCGCAGCCGGTTGCTTTCCGGACAGGTCCGACCACACCGGAGCAATGACGAAATTGATCTCCCCACCAGCGCAGAGGCGTTCTAGGCTCTTCGGTACCGCCGCGTCGCGCAGTGCGGGGACGGGCACCGCACACGTATCGGAGAGAGAGCGGTACTTGAGCGCCGTTCCCGCAGGGGAGCGCCGCCGGGCAAGGAGGGCCGCATGACTGTACGGCGAGTAATGGGCATCGAGACGGAGTACGGCATCTCCGTCCCCGGCCACCCGAACGCCAATGCCATGCTCACCTCGTCCCAGATCGTCAACGCCTACGCGGCGGCGATGCACCGGGCGCGCCGCGCCCGCTGGGACTTCGAGGAGGAGAACCCGCTGCGGGACGCCCGCGGCTTCGACCTCGCCCGCGAGGCCGCCGACTCCAGCCAGCTCACCGACGAGGACATCGGCCTGGCCAACGTGATCCTCACCAATGGTGCCCGGCTGTACGTCGACCACGCCCACCCCGAGTACAGCTCACCCGAGGTCACCAATCCGCGGGACGCGGTGCTGTGGGACAAGGCCGGCGAACGGATCATGGCAGAGGCCGCCGAGCGCGCGGCCCAGCTCCCCGGCGCCCAGCCGATCCATCTGTACAAGAACAACACCGACAACAAGGGAGCGTCGTACGGCACGCACGAGAACTACCTGATGAAGCGGGAAACCCCCTTCTCGGACATCGTGCGCCATCTGACCCCGTTCTTCGTCTCCCGGCAGGTCTTCACCGGTGCCGGACGGGTCGGAATCGGCCAGGACGGCCATGAGCACGGCTTCCAGATCAGCCAGCGCGCCGACTATTTCGAGGTCGAGGTCGGTCTGGAGACCACCCTCAAGCGGCCCATCATCAATACGCGGGACGAGCCGCACTCCGACGCCGAGAAGTACCGCAGGCTCCATGTGATCATCGGTGACGCGAATCTTTCGGAGATCTCGACCTACCTCAAGCTCGGCACCACGGCCCTGGTGCTCTCCATGATCGAGGACGGCTTCATCGCCGTCGACCTGGCGGTCGAGCAGCCGGTACGGACCCTCCATGAGGTCTCCCACGATCCGAGCCTGAAGCACCTGGTCACCCTCCGCAGCGGCCGGACACTCACCGCGGTCCAGCTTCAGATGGAGTACTTCGAGCTGGCCCGCAAGTACGTGGAGGAGCGCTTCGGGGCGGACGCCGACGAGCAGACCAAGGATGTGCTGATCCGCTGGGAGGACACCCTCAACCGGCTCGAGAACGACCCGATGAGCCTTGCCGGAGAGCTGGACTGGATCGCCAAGAAGGAGCTCATGGAGGGCTATCGGCGGCGGGACAGCCTGGACTGGGACGCGGCACGGCTGCACCTGGTGGACCTCCAGTACGCCGACGTACGTGCCGAGAAGGGCCTCTACAACCGGCTGGTGGCCCGAGGGAAGATGAAGCGGCTGCTGGACGAGCCGGCCGTCCGGCGGGCCGAGGACAAGCCGCCCGAGGACACCCGCGCCTACTTCCGCGGACGCTGCCTGGAGCAGTACGCGGACGACGTGGCCGCGGCGTCCTGGGACTCGGTCATCTTCGACCTCCCGGGCCGGGACTCCCTGCAGCGGGTCCCGACCCTCGAGCCCCTGCGGGGCACACGTAATCACGTCAAGGAACTCCTGGACCGGTGCCGTACAGCGGAAGACCTGGTCCGAGTGCTCTCCGGGGGCTGAAACGGCTCCCGTCCGGGAATCATGAAGGTGGTCCCCGGACGTTGAGTCAAGTGCGGGGCCGATGTCGGACCCTGCTTGTAGGGTCTGATCTTGACCGAACGAACTCACGTCAGGGCAAACCGAGCGGGGTGAGGGACATGGCGACCAAGGACACCGGCGGCGGGCAGCAGAAGGCCACGCGTTCCACGGAGGAGGTCGAGGAGCAGGCGCAGGACGCGCAGGCCTCGGAAGACCTCAAGGAGCGCCAGGAGAAGCTGTCGGACGACGTCGACTCCGTACTGGACGAAATCGATGATGTGCTCGAGGAGAACGCCGAGGACTTTGTCCGCTCCTTTGTTCAAAAGGGCGGACAGTAGTCACGGATGTGAACTCCACATGAGGTGATGCCCCCGGCGTCAACAGCGTTCGCCGCTGGGGGCATTCGCCCGGAACGCGTTCACGCGGAAGCCGAGCGTGACGAGATGAACCCGTCCCCGATGGGCATCTGCTCGATCGGCCTGGCTGTACCCGCAGTTCATGTGGATCACCGCCATGAGACGGGTAGGGTCCGTGGCGTACTGTGCTTCAACTGCAATTCGGCCGTCGGCAAGTTGGGAGGCGATCCCGACACCTTGCGTCGGGCCGTCACCTACTCGGAAGGAAACGCGTGGAAGCCAACACTCGTAGCACCGGGCGTCTACCAGCTGCCTTCCTGACCCCGGGCTCCTCTTCGTTCATGGACTTCCTGGGCCAGCACTCCCCGGAGTTGCTGCCGGGGAAGCGGAGCCTGCCGCCCGTGCAGGGCGCCATCGAGGTGCCGCACGGCACGACCATCGTGTCCACGACGTTCCCCGGTGGTGTGGTGCTCGCCGGTGACCGGCGGGCCACGATGGGGAACATGATCGCGCAGCGCGACATCGAGAAGGTCTTCCCGGCCGACGAGTACTCGGCCGTGGGGATCGCCGGCACCGCCGGTCTCGCGGTGGAGATGGTCAAGCTCTTCCAGCTCGAGCTGGAGCACTTCGAAAAGGTCGAGGGCGCCCAACTCTCCCTGGAGGGCAAGGCGAACCGGCTCTCCACGATGATCCGCAGCAACCTCGGCATGGCGCTTCAGGGCCTGGCCGTGGTCCCGCTGTTCGCCGGATACGACATCGACCGGGAGAAGGGCCGCATCTTCTCGTACGACGTGACCGGCGGCCGTTCCGAGGAACACGGCTACGCGGCCACAGGCTCCGGCTCGATCTTCGCCCGTGGAGCGATGAAGAAGCTCTACAGCGACGACCTCACCGAGCAGCAGGCCGTCACCCTGGTCATCCAGGCGCTGTACGACGCGGCGGACGACGACTCGGCGACCGGTGGTCCGGACGTGGCCCGACGGATCTATCCCATCGTCACCGTCATCACCGACGAAGGCTTCCGCAGGCTCACCGAGGCCGAGACCTCGGAGGTCGCCCGTGCGGTCCTCGAGCGACGCCTCGCCCAGCCGGACGGCCCGCGCGCCGCGCTGCTCTGATGTTCCCCCAGCTGCCGCTGGGCGGTGCCTCCACGCCTCTGACAGAAAGGGACGGATAGCCGGTGTCGACGCCGTTCTATGTCTCACCCCAGCAGGCCATGGCCGACCGGGCGGAATACGCCCGCAAGGGCATCGCCCGCGGTCGCAGCCTCGTCGTGCTGCAGTACGCCGACGGCATTGTCTTCGTCGGCGAGAACCCGTCCCGTGCCCTGCACAAGTTCAGCGAGATCTACGACCGGATCGGCTTCGCCGCGGCCGGCAAGTACAACGAGTACGAGAATCTGCGGATCGGCGGCGTGCGTTACGCGGACCTGCGCGGCTACACCTACGACCGTGACGATGTGACCGCCCGGGGGCTGGCGAACGTCTACGCCCAGACGCTGGGCACGATTTTCTCCAGCGCGGGCGAGAAGCCGTACGAGGTGGAGCTGGTCGTCGCCGAGGTGGGAGCCTCTCCCGAGGGCGACCAGATCTACCGGCTGCCGCACGACGGATCGATCGTCGACGAGCACGGCTCGGTCGCGGTCGGCGGCAACGCGGAGCAGATCAGCAGCTTCCTCGACCAGCGGCACCGCGACGGGATGTCGCTGGCGGAGGCGTTGAAGCTGGCGGTACAGGCCCTGTCCAGCCAGGCCAACGGCACCGACCGTGAGATCCCCGCGGACCGGCTGGAGGTCGCGGTCCTGGACCGTACGCGCCCGCAGCAGCGCAAGTTCAAGCGGATCGTGGGCCGACAGCTGGCCCGGCTGCTGGAGGCGGACGGAGCGGCTTCGACGCCGACGGACGCGCCCTCCGACACAGAGGAAGCCGAGGAGTCCGGGGAGTAGTTCCCCGGGTTCGTGTCACTGTGCCCCGCGCCGCATGCGGCCCGGGGCACAGTGGTCCAGGGCCTGGTCCGAGAGGGAGTCCCTAGGTCCCCTGGCGGGGGAGTGCCCAGTGGTGGAGACGTTCGCCCTGCCCGTGCCGGGTGAGCCAGGTGCCGTCGCCGAGCGGGGTGGCGTGCCGGCCGACCGGTGCCGGGTAACGCAGCCGTCCGAGAGGGCGCAGGGTGAGAGCGTCGCACAGCCAGTGCCGGGTTGCCGGTGGACGCCCGCGCCGGTGGATGCGGCCGCTGACCAGGACATGGGCGCTGTCCAGGAGGAACGCGGCGTCGAATTCGTCGCTTCTCGGGTCGGTCGCGAGGTCGGAGAGGTTGAGTACGGCGGTCTGTTCGTCGGCGGTCGCCTCGTGTGATGCGAGCTCGTCGCGGTCGTCGTTGTGGGCGATGCCCTCGGCGCGGCGCAGGGTGAGGGCCCGGGTGGTCCCGGGCAGGAACCCGACGATCTCGTGCATGGTCGTGCCGCCGCGGATGTGCAGGCCGTCGTGGCGCGGCTCGATCCACCAGGTGGACCAGCTGTACCGGGCTGTCCAGCAGGACACGGCGAGCAGGCTTCCGTCCGGGTGCCAGCGCTGGGTCACGTCGGACGAGATCGCCCCGACCGGCCTCCGTGCCCGCACGTCGCCCGAGGCTGCGTCCAGCAGGAGCAGTGTGTCGCGGGTGTAGTACAGGCGCTCGTCGACGCCTGCGGCCAGGGTGGGGACGAGCGCGCAGACGAGCCGTCCGTCGGGGCTCACGGCGGGTGTGCCGGGCGGCCGGGGCTCCCTCGGCGCGTGGCGCCAGGGCGGGTGCGGCACCTCCCAGCGGGTCCTTCCGCCGGGATCCAGGGCGCGGATCCTCGTGCCTTCGGCGAGGACGACGGTGCCGTCGGGCAGTGGGGCGGCCCGTGCGTACGGCGGGAGCAGCCGGGCGTGCAGGAGCGACGGTGAGGCGCCGTCGAGGAATGCCGCGCGGTCATGGAGCTCAAGCCGGTCACCGTGTCGCACGGCGAGCTGCCCTTGGGCCAGGGGCTCCACGGAGCCGGGTGCGGACACCGTGCCGAGCAGCACCGCGTCGATAGGTGTGGCCGCCGCACTTTCCATGATCGTGATCGTTCCACGCGCCTCCCCGCCCCCTCAAGGCCGCCGGGCGTGCCGGGGCTCCGGTCGGCCTGTTCCGGGGGTTGGCCGGCCGGCGCCGGGCGGCCTTGAGGGGGCGGGACCGGCGCGGCCCGGTCGGGCCGAGGGAAGTGCGGGTGCGGGTGACGCGGGCCGGTGGCCACGGCGCCCGGTCAACGGCTCCGGAACGGCGGCCACCGTGTCCGGCCCGGTGAGGCCGAGCGCCACGGCACCGGTCAGGTACCGCGGAACGATCGGGTTCCTGCCGGCCCCGGGCTCGCGGCGTCAGGCCGGTGGGTGGGCCGAGGAGCCGCGGACGACCAGTGCGACCGGGAGATCGGTCGCCTCGGGCCGGCGGCCGGAGAGGACGTCGAGCAGCGCGGTCATGCCGCGTTCGCCGACCTGTTCCGCAGGCAGCCGCACCGTCGTCAGCTCCGGCTCCACAGCGGTCGCGAGTGCGAGGTCGTCGAAGCCGGTGACCGTCACATCCTCGGGGACCCGCAGGCCGAGGCGGCGTACGGCCTTGCAGGCTCCCGCGGCGAGGATGTCGTCGTCGCAGACCAGGGCCGTGGGGCGCGGGCCCCGGGAGGTCAGGGCGTGCTCCGCCGCCGCCCGGGCACCGGCGACGTCCAGCGGGGCGGTGACGGTGCGCAGTTCGGCGCCGGGGACCGTGGCGAGCGCGGAGCGCAGTGCCCGGGCCCGTACGTCGAAGGTCCAGGAGGTGACGGCCGAGGCGAGGTGGACGAAGCGGCGGTGGCCGAGGGCCAGCAGATGGTCCGTGATCTGGCGCATTCCGTCGGCGATGTCGAGATTGACCCGGGCTGCCGGGGCGGGGTCGGCGGGGTCGCTGTCCAGCATGACCAGCGGAAGGTCGGTGCCGCGGATCGCGGTGAGTGCTTCGGCCGCCATGGACGAGGCGATGACCCCGTCGAGCGCGGCGCGTGCCGATGCGAAAGGGTCCTTGGCGGGGCCGACGCCTTCGGGGGAGGGGTACAGGACGACTCCGAATCCGTGTTCGGCGGCGACCCTGGCGGCACCCGTGTAGACGCGGGCGAAGAACTCGTTGGTGAGGGCGGGGACGACGAGCAGAGCCGTGCGGGTGCGTCCGAGCCGCAGGTTGCGGGCGGCGAGGTTGGGCCGGTAGCCGAGCTCCTGTGCGGCGTCGCGTACCAGCGCGGCGGTGCGCTCGGAGACCCTGCCGCGCCATTTGTCGCCCAGCACGAGGGACACGGTGGCCTGGGAGACCCCGGCGACGCGCGCCACATCCCGGCTGGTGGGGCGGGTGGTCTCCGTACCCGGTACGGCGGATCGGCCCTGGTGGGACCCGTGTGCCATGTGGTGCCGTCCTCCGCCGCTCGTTCGCTTTCGCAGAGTCCGGGGTGGCAGCTCGGTGGACCCGCGGACTGCCGTCATGGTACGTATGAGGGCGGAAGTTATACGTAAAACCTCGGTCGGGACCGGGGGAGAGGGGTGCGGCATGGCCGCGGGATACGCAGACATCCTCAGGACGCCGCACGCCGCACGGCTGCTCACCGGAACCCTGGTCGGCAGGCTGCCGAACGCCACCGCCCATATCGCCATCGTGCTCTTCACCCGCGCCGAGGGCGGCAGCTACACACTCGCCGGCGCACTCGCCGCCGTGTACGGACTGGCCACAGCGCTCGGACAGCCGCTGCTGGGCAGAGCGGTGGACCTGTACGGCCAGCCCCGGGTCCAACTGCCCGCCGCGGTCGTCTCGGCACTCGGCATGGCCCTGTTCGCCGCCGTGGGCACCGGATCGCTGCCCGTCGCCTACCTCGCGGTGAGTGTCGCCGGCCTGTTCACGCCGCCCCTGGAGGGCGGACTGCGGGCCCTTTGGCCCGGCGTGCTCGGTCGGGAGGACAGGGTGCACCGGGCCTACGCCATGGACGCCGTGGCCCAGGAGGTGCTGTTCACGGTCGGCCCGCTGCTCGTCACCCTGCTCGTCTCCCTCTGGTCGCCCGCCGCGGCGCTCCTGGTCATCAACGCCGTAGGTGTCATCGGCGCGCTCTCCGTCGTCCTGTCCGAGCCGTCCCGTGCCTGGCGCTCGGCCCCGCGCGAGGCGCACTGGCTCGGTGCCCTGCGTTCGCCCGGCCTGCTCGCGCTGCTCGGCGCGTTCTTCTTCGTCGGTCTGGCCCTCGGTTCGATCACCGTCGCCGCGGTGGCCTACGCCGACGACCACGGCAGTCGGTCGGTGTACGGCTGGCTGATGGCCGCCCTCGGCCTCGGCGCGCTCGTGGGCGGAACGGCGTACGGCGCCCGGCAGTGGTCCGGGGCACCCGAGCGCAGGCTGCGTGTCATCGTCGCCCTGCTGGCCGCCGGATATGTGCCGCTGGTCCTCACGCCCGGTGTGGTAGCCATGACCGCGCTGTCCGCGCTCGCAGGGGTCTTCCTGGCCCCGGCGATCGCCTGTGCGTTCATCGTCGTCGACCGGCACGCCCCGAGCGGTACCGTCACCGAGGCGTTCTCCTGGCTGGTGACCACCTTCGGTGTCGGCGCGGCGGTCGGCACGGCCGTGGCGGGCCCGGCCGTGGAGATCGGTGGGACGGCGTGGAGTTTCGCGGTCGCGGGAGCGTCGGGCGTCGCCGCCCTGGTGGTTCTGATGACCACTCAGCGGGTACTGGCAGTTCCGGGTCGCAGCAAGGACATTGCGCGCTCCGTGGGGGACCCGGGCGCCCACTCATCGGAAAATGATCGAAACGGTGCCGTCCAACCCGGTTTCAGCTCAGGCCGTGAGGCGTAATGTTCAGACATGGACCGCCGCATTTTCGGGCTGGAGAACGAGTACGGCGTCACGTGCACGTTCAGGGGACAGCGCCGACTGTCACCTGACGAAGTGGCGCGCTACCTCTTCCGCCGTGTTGTGTCATGGGGCCGCAGCAGCAATGTCTTCCTGCGGAACGGCGCCCGTCTGTACCTCGACGTGGGTTCGCATCCGGAATACGCAACACCCGAATGCGACAACGTGACCGAGCTGGTCACCCACGACAAGGCCGGCGAGCGCATTCTCGAAGGCCTGCTCGTCGACGCCGAACGCCGCCTGCACGAGGAGGGAATCGCGGGCGACGTCTATCTCTTCAAGAACAACACCGACTCGGCGGGAAACTCCTACGGCTGCCACGAGAACTATCTGGTGGCCCGCCATGGGGAGTTCTCCCGGCTCGCGGACATTCTGATCCCGTTCCTCGTCACCAGGCAGCTGCTGTGCGGCGCGGGAAAGGTGCTGCAGACGCCGCGGGGCGCGGTCTACTGCGTCAGCCAGCGCGCCGAGCACATCTGGGAGGGCGTCAGTTCCGCCACCACCCGCTCGCGCCCCATCATCAACACCCGTGACGAGCCGCACGCCGACGCGGAGCGTTACCGCAGGCTGCATGTCATCGTCGGCGACTCGAACATGTCGGAGACGACCATGCTGCTGAAGGTCGGCGCGACCGACCTCGTCCTGCGCATGATCGAGGCCGGCACGGTGATGCGCGACCTGACCCTGGAGAACCCGATCCGGGCCATTCGCGAGGTCAGCCACGACATCACCGGCCAGCGCAAGGTGCGCCTGGCCAGCGGACGTGAGGCGTCCGCCCTCGAGGTACAGCGTGAGTACTACGAGAAGGCCGTGGACTTCGTCGACCGCCGCGGCATCCGCACCGGCACGGTCGAGCAGGTCCTGGAGCTCTGGGGCCGCACGCTGGACGCGATCGAGGCGGAGGACCTGGACCGGATCGGCACCGAGATCGACTGGGTCATGAAGTACCAGCTCATCGAGCGGTACCGGGACAAGCACAACATGACCATGTCGCATCCGCGGGTCGCGCAGATAGACCTCGCGTACCACGACATCCACCGCAGGCGTGGGCTGTACTACCTCCTGGAGCGCAAGGGCCAGGCCGCCCGGATCTGCAACGACCTGAAGATCTTCGAGGGCAAGTCGGTGCCCCCGCAGACCACCAGGGCGCGGCTGCGCGGCGACTTCATCCGGCGCGCCCAGGAGCAGCGGCGGGACTTCACCGTCGACTGGGTGCATCTCAAGCTCAACGACCAGGCGCAGCGCACCGTGCTGTGCAAGGACCCGTTCCGGTCGGTCGACGACCGGGTGGAGAAGCTCATCGCCGGGATGTAGCCGGTCTTCTCGCAGCGCCACTCGGGCCCCGTACGTTTCTCGTGCGGGGCCCTTGGCACGGCCTAGAGTGTCGGGCAACTACTGTGCCGTCTGAGATCTGAGGAACACGTGCGCCGACTTGCCGGCCTTCTTGTCGTCCCCCTGCTGCTGTTGTCGACAGTGGCCTGCGGCAGCGAAGACAAGGGCTCCGATTCCGCCTCGTCCACCAACGGATTGCCTGCGATCACCGCCGGTGCCAAGTTCGGCGAGAAGCCGACCCTGGCAAAGGGTGAGGGTGATCCGCCGAAGGAGCTGAAGGTCGAAGTCATCAAGGAGGGTGATGGCGCGAAGCTCAAGAAGGGCGATTCGGTCTCGGTCAACTATCTGGGCCAGGCCTGGGACTCGGACAAGCCGTTCGACAACAGCTTCGACCGTAAGCAGCCGTTCGATGTGACGCTGGGCGCCGGCCAGGTCATCAAGGGCTGGGACCAGGGTCTCGAGGGCCAGAAGGTCGGCAGCCGCGTCGAGCTCGTCATTCCGCCGGAGCTCGGTTACGGGGCGCAGGGCCAGGGCGACATCAAGCCCAACGCCACCCTTGTCTTCGTCGTCGACATCCTGAAGTCGACGACCATCCCGGTCTCCGCCAAGGGCACCGACGTCGCCCAGGACAACATCGACCTGCCCAAGGTCGGCACGAACACCGACGGCAAGGCGCCCTCGATCACGGTCCCCAAGAAGGACGCGCCGACGAAGCTGGTGTCGAACTACGTCATCGAGGGCAGCGGCCCCGCGGTCAAGGCGTCCGACACGCTGAGCGTGAAGTACAAGGGCGTCCTGTGGAAGGGCGGCAAGGAGTTCGACAGCAGCTACTCCCGCGGCGACGCCCCGGTCAGCTTCCCGCTCGCCCAGGTCATTCCGGGCTGGCAGAAGGGCCTGGAGGGCAAGAAGGTCGGCAGCCGTGTGCTGCTCGTCGTGCCGCCGGACATGGCCTACGGGGACAAGGCCCAGGGTGAGATCCCCGCCAACTCCACGCTTGTCTTCTCCGTCGACATTCTGGCAGTTCTGTAAGACTGTCCTGGTTGACTCGAACAGAGAACGCAAGGAGCAACATCCGTGAGCATCGACAAGCCCGAGATCGACTTCCCCGAGGGCCCGGCTCCCACCGAGCTCGAGATCGTGGACCTGTGGGAGGGTGACGGGCCGGTCGCCAAGGCCGGGGACACCGTCTCCGTGCACTACGTCGGCGTCGCCTACAGCACCGGCGAGGAGTTCGACGCGTCCTGGAACCGTGGCACGCCGCTGCAGTTCCAGCTCGGCGTTGGCCAGGTCATCAAGGGCTGGGACCAAGGCGTGCAGGGCATGAAGGTCGGCGGCCGCCGTCGCCTGACCATCCCCGCACACCTCGCCTACGGCGATCGTGGCGCCGGCGCCGGCGTCATCGCCCCGGGCGAGACGCTGATCTTCGTCTGCGACCTGGTTTCGGTCTGATTCTTTCGTCCGTGACCGGCTCCGGTCCGATTCCGGTGCCGTGCGGCAATCCGAGGGCCCATGCCTGATGGCATGGGCCCTCGGCTTTGGCCCGGGACACCCCGGGGCGGTACGGTCGACGCTGGGAAGTCATTGCGGCAGGAGGGTGCGGGGCGTCGATGGCCATTGCCAAGGCCGAGCGGCTGATGAATCTGGCGCTGTGTTTGCTGGGGACACGCCGTCCGCTCAGCAAGCGCGAGCTGCGCGGGTCCATCGAGGCCTACCTGGAGGCCGGCTCCGACGAGTCCTTCAACCGGATGTTCGAGCGCGACAAGGACGATCTGCGCGAACTCGGCCTGGTCATCGAGACGGTGGAGAGCCTCGACGGGGACATCGGCTACCTCGCCCGCCGTGACAGCAACCGGCTGCCCGCCATCACCCTCGACGCCGAGGAGGCCGCGGCGCTGGGCCTGGCCGCGAAGGTCTGGCAGCAGGCCAGGCTGGCCGGGGCCGCGAGCGGCGCCCTGCAGAAGCTGCGCGCGGCCGGAATGCCCGATCCCCGAGCAGCACACGACGACTACGAGGCACAGCACAGTGCCCTCGAACCCCGGATCCCCGTGCACGAGGCCGCGTTCGAGCCGCTGATGCTCGCCTGCCGCGACCGCCGCCTTGTTGTCTTCGACTACCGCAAGGCCAACGCCGCGCGCCCCGAACAGCGCCATGTCGAGCCGTGGGCACTCGAATTCTGGCGCGGCCACTGGTATCTGGCCGGCTTCGACAGGGACCGCGGCGCCGAGCGCGTGTTCCGGCTGTCCCGTATCACGGGCAAGGTCCGCTCACGGGCAGGCTCGTTCAGTGCGCCCGTGCCCGATGTGGTCACCGTGCGGGAGACCGTCGAGAGCTGGGCCGGGGAGAGCGCGACCCGCACCGCACGTATCAGACTGCGCGCCGGATGCGGCTATCCGCTGCGCTCCAGGGCCCACTCGGTCACGGAACTCGGCGGGGGCTGGGACGAGTTGGAGATTCCGTACGGACACGGCCTGGATGCCTGGCTGGTGGAGTTCGGCCCGGATGTCGTCGTGCTGGAGCCCGCGGATCTGCGGGCCGATGTGGTGGACCGGCTGCGTGCCGTGGCCAAGGGCTGAGGGGGACTCGGACAACCATGGCCGCGAACGCCATCGACCAGACCCGGCGGATGCTCTCGCTGGTGACCTACCTGCGCGAGCGCCCCGGCGCGCGCATCGCGGACGTCGCCCGCGCCTTCGGGATCACCGAGGACGAGCTGATCTCCGACCTCGACGTACTGCCGATGTGCGGAACCAGCTTCCGCGGCGGCGACCTGCTGGACATCGACACCGACGGTGAGCGGATCTGGTGGCGCAATCCCGACGCCTCCGGCTCCAGTACCGCCGAGCCGCTGCGGCTCGCCGCCGACGAGGCGACCGCCCTGCTCGTGGCCGCGCGGGCAGTGGCCACCCTGCCCGGGCTGCGCGAGGGCGACCGCGAGGCGCTGCTGCGGGCGACGGCCAAGCTGGAGGCCGCGGCCGGTGAGGCGGCCGGTGCCAGCTCCCGGCTGTCGGTCACCTTCGAGTCCGAGGGCGGGGTCTTCGCCGACGTGGACCGGGCGATCTCGGAGCGACGGCGGCTGTGGCTGCGCTACTACTCCCCGGCACGCGACGAGCTCACCGAGCGTGAGGTCGATCCGATCCGGCTGTTCGCCGTCGGCCATACGTATATGGAGGCCTGGTGCCGGCTCTCCGAGGCACGCCGGACCTTCCGGCTCGACCGGGTCGCCGAGATCAGGCTGCTCGACGCCCCGGCCGCACCGCCCGAGCTCGAGCTGCGGGACCTGTCCGAGGGGTTGGTGCAGCCGTCGGCCGACGACCCGGAGGTAGTGGTCGAGGTCGGTCCCGGCGGGCGCTGGGTCGCCGAGTACTACCCGCACGACAGCGCCCAGGAACTGGCCGACGGCGGTCTGCGCATCACCCTGCGTACGCCCGATCCCACGTCACTGCGCCGGCTGGCGCTGCGCCTCGGACGGGACGGGCGCATCGTCTCGCCCACCGATCTGGCGGACAGCGCCAGCTCGGCGGCGCGCGAGGCACTCTCGGCCTACGACGGTCCGGAGTCGGCCCACGACGGCCGGGAATGAACGGCCAGGAACAAGGAGAGCCGCGCCCCATGTCAGTGATGCCCACCGTTCCTGCCCTCGTCGGACCGGTTCTGTTCAAGGCCGCCTGCCCCGACTGCCGGGCCTGCTTCGAGCTCTCGGCGGGGTCGCTGCGTCTGGCCATCGGCGCCAGCCGCCGCACGACCTTCTACTCCTTCACCTGTCCCGAGTGCGACGCGGCCGTGCGCAAGCCGGCCGGTGAGCGCATCGTCGAGCTCCTCACCGGCGGCGGCGTACGGACGCTGCGCCTGCACTCCACGGTCTAGTCGGGGAACGGTCTAGGCTCGGCGCATGTTCTGGCCCATGCTCGCCATCGCTCTCGGTTTCCTCGGCATCGTCGTACTCGGCCTGCTCGGCATCAGGGTCTTCATCCAGGCCCAGCGCCTGGGCCGAGAGGTCGCTCGCACCACGGAGCGCATCAACCGCGCCGCCGAGGACCTCGAGCGCGCGGCCACCGATCTTGCACGCACGGGCGAAGCCCTGCACTGACGGGCCCGCACCGGCCGGGCGCGGCGTCCCGCCCGCATCGCCTCGGCCGCTTCCGCGGGCGGGACGCACCCTGCTGTGCCACAGGTCCGGGCGGTACGCTGCTGGTGGCGGCACCGGTGATGAGGCGCCGACCGCCGGCGGGTGTACGAAAGGGGATTGCCCTGCGTTTACCCGTGCGAGTTAGGATCGCAGCCGGTCGCGGTTCGGACACCAGTCCATCGCGATCACCAGCCAAGCCCCATGCCGCCTCGGTGAGAAGGTAGACCAAGTTATGTTCCGACAGATCGGCCCCACCGAGATCATCATCATCGCGCTTCTCATCCTGCTCCTGTTCGGTGCCAAGAAGCTCCCGGACATGGCGCGCTCGCTGGGCAAGTCCGCCCGCATCCTGAAGAGCGAGGCCAAGGCGATGAAGTCCGAGGGGCAGCCGTCGGCGACTCCGGCGGAGCCGAAGGACCAGGGTCAGGACCAGGCCGCGCCCCGCACGATCCAGGCCGCTCCCGGCGATGTGACCAGCGCTCGCCCCGTGAACGAGCCCACCGACACCCCCCAGCGCTGACGACCCCAAGGCCGTTGACCATGGCCTGCCGCACGAGATGAGGACGTGGGTTGCTCAAGCCTGCCCGCTCGAAACAGAAGGAGAAGGACCCCGAGGGGCGGATGCCACTCGCGGACCATCTGCGTGAGCTCCGCAACCGGCTAGCGAAGGCGATGCTGGCGATCGTGATCGCGTCCGTGGCGGCCGCGTTCTACAGCCAGGAGCTGATGGATCTCCTTGCCTCGCCGGTCCCCGCCTGTGAGAAGGGCGTTCTGGAGACCGGCGGCAAGTGCGCCACCATCGCGTACAACGACCTGCTGTCTCCCTTCACCACCACGGTGAAGGTGGTCCTCATGGCGGGCATCCTCGTGTCCTGCCCTGTGTGGCTCTATCAGCTGTGGGCGTTCGTCGCGCCCGGCCTGCACAAGAACGAGAAGAAGTACACCTACTTCTTCTCGTGCGCGGCCGTTCCACTCTTCGCGGCCGGCGCCTACCTTGCGTTCCTGATCATGCCGGTGAGCATGAAGGTGCTGCTCAGCATCACCCCCGACACCGCGGCGAACTTCCTCGAGGTCGACAAGATCCTCGACTTCTCCGTCCGCATGGTGCTGATCTTCGGCTTCTCGTTCGAGCTGCCGCTTCTTCTGATCATGCTGAACGCGGCGGGTGTCGTGACCGGGCAGCGCATGCTCGGCTGGTGGCGCCCCGCAGTCATGATCATCTTTGTCTTCGGTGCGATCGCCACCCCCTCCACCGACCCGCTCGGCATGGTGGCCCTGGCGGGACCGATCATCCTGCTCTACTTCCTCGCCGTCGGACTCTCGCTCCTCAACGACAGGCGTCGGCGCCGCAACAACCCCGACGCCGAGCTCGACGACGACGAAGCCTCCGACCTCGACCTCACCCCCTCGGCGCTCGGCGAGGCGGAGCCCGTCTCCGCGGCGGGCGCGCTGCCCGAGCAGACCCGGGGCGAAGCCGACGGACGAACGCACCGGCTCAACGGCTACGACGACATCACCTGACCGTGCGAGAAGGCCCCCGGACTCCGTCCGGGGGCGCGGATGTCCGGGTGGATCCCCGGTCACATAAAGATCCGCTGAGTGTCAGAGGGGGCGGGTAGGCTCATAAGCAAGATGACCGAGGACCTCTCTCCCGCCGAGCGCTACGCCGCTTCCCGCATCCGCGCCGCTGAGGAGGCCACTGCGCTGGCCCCCTTCCGCGCGATGTACGAGTTCGATCTCGACCCCTTCCAGATCGAAGCCTGCCAGGCCCTGGAGGCAGGCAAGGGCGTGCTCGTCGCCGCACCCACCGGCTCCGGCAAGACCATTGTCGGCGAGTTCGCCGTCCACCTCGCCCTCGCCCAGGGCCGCAAATGCTTCTACACCACGCCCATCAAGGCGCTGTCCAACCAGAAGTACGGTGACCTGGTGAAGCGCTACGGCGCCGAGAAGGTCGGCCTGCTCACCGGTGACAACAGCGTCAACTCCGAGGCGCCCGTGGTCGTGATGACCACCGAGGTGCTGCGCAACATGCTGTACGCGGGCTCCCAGTCGCTGCTCGGCCTCGGCCATGTGGTCATGGACGAGGTGCACTACCTCTCCGACCGTTTCCGCGGCGCCGTATGGGAGGAAGTGATCATCCACCTCCCCGAGTCGGTGACGCTGGTGTCGCTCTCCGCGACCGTGTCGAACGCGGAGGAGTTCGGCGACTGGCTGGACACCGTCCGCGGCGACACCGAGGTGATCGTCGCCGAGGAGCGGCCCGTTCCGCTGTGGCAGCACGTCATGGCAGGCCGCCGGATGTACGACCTCTTCGAGGAGAGCACCGACCACGGCGGCCGCGGCGCGAGCCGCCGCGAGGTCAACCCCGATCTCGTACGGCTGGCCCGGATGGAGAACCAGCGCTCCTACAACCCCCGTGACCGCCGCCGAGGCAAGATGGTCCGCGAGGCGGACCGGGAGCGCGAGCGACGTCAGCGCAGCCGTATCTGGACGCCGGGGCGGCCCGAGGTCATCGACCGGCTGGACGCCGAGGGGCTGTTGCCCGCGATCACCTTCATCTTCAGCCGGGCCGGCTGCGAGGCCGCCGTGCAGCAGTGTCTGCACGCGGGGCTGCGGCTCAACGGCGAAGAGGCGCGGATGACGGTGCGCCGCATAGTCGAGGAGCGTACCGCCGCCATTCCCGGCGAGGACCTCCATGTCCTCGGCTACTACGAGTGGTTGGAAGGACTCGAACGCGGTATCGCCGCGCACCACGCCGGTATGCTGCCGACCTTCAAGGAGGTCGTCGAGGAGCTGTTCGTACGGGGCCTGGTGAAGGCTGTGTTCGCCACCGAGACCCTTGCACTCGGCATCAACATGCCCGCCCGTTCCGTGGTGTTGGAAAAGCTCGTCAAGTGGAACGGCGAGCAGCACGCCGACATCACCCCCGGTGAGTACACTCAGTTGACCGGCCGGGCCGGGCGGCGCGGTATCGACATCGAGGGCCATGCGGTGGTCCTGTGGCAGCGCGCCATGGACCCCACCGCGCTGGCCGGACTCGCCGGCACTCGGACGTATCCGCTGCGCTCCAGCTTCAAGCCGTCGTACAACATGGCGGTCAACCTGGTGCAGCAGTTCGGCAGGCACCGCTCGCGCGAGCTGCTGGAGACGTCGTTCGCGCAGTTCCAGGCGGACAAGTCGGTGGTCGGCATCTCCCGCCAGGTGCAGCGCAACGAAGAGGGGCTCGAGGGCTACCGCGAGGGCATGACCTGCCACTTGGGGAACTTCGAGGAGTACGCGCGGCTGCGCCGCGACCTCAAGGACCGTGAGACGGAGCTGGCCAAGCAGGGCGCCGCCCAGCGACGGGCCGCCGCGGCCTCGTCGCTGGAGAAGCTCAAGCCGGGCGATGTCATCCATGTGCCGACGGGCAAGTTCGCCGGACTGGCCCTGGTGCTCGACCCGGGTCTGCCCGCGGGCCGTACCAACGGTCACCGCGGCATCGAGTACCACGACGGCCCGCGGCCGCTGGTGCTCACCGCCGAGCGGCAGGTCAAGCGTCTGGCGTCGATCGACTTCCCGGTGCCGGTCGAGGCGCTGGAGCGGATGCGGATCCCCAAGTCCTTCAACCCGCGCTCCCCGCAGTCCCGTCGCGATCTCGCGTCGGCGCTGCGCACCAAGGCCGGGCACGTCGTGCCCGACCGGCACCGCAAGGGGCGTGCCGCCGCTGCCGACGACCGCGAGATCGCCCGGCTGCGCGCAGAGCTGCGGGCGCACCCCTGCCACGGCTGCGACGAGCGCGAGGACCACGCCAGGTGGGCGGAGCGCTACCACCGGCTGCAGCGTGACACCCGGCAGCTCGAGCGCCGTATCGAGGGACGCACCAACACGATCGCCCGGACCTTCGACCGGATCGTCGCGCTGCTGACCGAGCTGGACTATCTACGGGCGGACGAGGTCACCGAGCACGGCAAGCGGCTCGCCAGGCTCTACGGCGAGCTGGACCTGCTGGCCAGCGAGTGTCTGCGCGAGAGGGTCTGGGAAGGCCTGAACCCGGCCGAACTGGCCTCGTGCGTCTCGGCCTTGGTGTACGAGGCGCGACAGTCCGACGACGCGGTGCCGCCCAAGGTGCCGGTGGGCAATGCGAAGGCGGCGCTCGGCGAGATGGTCCGTATCTGGGGCCGGCTGGATGCCCTGGAGGAGGAGTTCAAGATCAATCAGGCCGAGGGGGTCGGGCAGCGCGAGCCCGATCTCGGCTTCGCCTGGGCCGCCTATCAGTGGGCCTCGGACAAGGGGCTGGACGAGGTGCTGCGCGAGGCGGAGATGCCCGCCGGTGACTTCGTGCGCTGGAGCAAGCAGGTCATCGACGTGCTCGGCCAGATCGCCGCTGCCGCCCCGCGCGAGAACAGCACGGTCGCGAAGAACGCCCGCAAAGCGGTCGACGCGATGCTGCGGGGTGTGGTGGCGTACAGCTCGGTCGGCTGACCCGGCGTACGGCACGCGGTGGTACGGCGGGGTCTGCGGGTGCGTGGCCGGTCGGTCGGCCCGGCGTACGGCCGCCGGGCCTGGCGCACGGGCCGGCCCTCCCGCCCGGCGGCGGACGCGATACGGCCCGGCTCACCGCGGTGGTGCGGTGAGCCGGGCCGCGGTCGTGGTGGGGGCCCGTTCGCCGTTGTGCCGGCTCAGCCCCAGAACCGGTTCTCCTCGTCGATGTCCTCGGTGCACTCGTCGATGTCGGAGATCTTCCCGTCGACGATCGTGAAGAAGAGCCCCTCGCGGATCTCGAGGCCGTGGTCGCCCCGGTCGGCCCGGGACGTATGGAAGGACATGACATGCCCGCGACCGTCGGCGAGCACTGCCTCAAGCTGGACCTGCATGGTTCCGTTGGTCTCCTCGCCCAACTGCCGGTACAGGTCGAGGACGGCGTCGCGGCCCTTGTGGTGCCCGGAGAACTGGTGGTTTCCGGGTACGTGGTGCACGACATCGGCCGTCATCAGGGAGCTCAGTGTCTCTTTGTCGCCTTCGACGAACGCTAGGTAACCCCTGCGTATCAGTGCGCAGTCGGGGTGTTCGGACATGGCAAACCACACCTTTCGTCCCTATGGTCGCCTTTTGTCCATCATCCGTCGGGTGCAACAAGCTGTCCATGCGCATGGGCCCGCGGGGGGCGGGGGCGATGGCGGAACGGCGACCCCGATCTTGGCCGGAAATGGATGTGCGACGATCGCGTGTATGAGCACCACCACGGGACGCAGGGTCGGACGGCCGCGCGCCGTACAACGACCGGACAGCGGGCTGTCCGCGCGCGACGAACTCCTCGCCGCGGCAGCCGAGTTGTTCACGACGCAGGGCTACACGGCGACCTCGACCAGGGCGGTCGCCGAGAGCGCGGGCATGCGTCAGGCGTCCATGTACCACTACTTCGGCTGCAAGGAGGACCTCCTCGCGGAGCTCCTCGAGTCGACGGTCACCCCCTCGCTGACGCTCGCGCGCCAACTGCTCGCCGACGACGGGCGGCCGGCGCCGACGAGGCTGTGGGAGCTGTGCCGCTCGGATGTGAAGCTGCTCTGCGGCGGGCCGTACAACCTGGGGGCGCTGTATCTTCTCCCCGAGGTGCAGGGGGAACGCTTCCAGGTCTTCCACCGGGTGCGCTCCGAGCTGAAGGCCGCCTACGGGCTGCTGCTGGCCGCGACGCCCGAAGGCTCCGCCCTGACGAAGACCGAACGCGCGCTGCGCACGGACCTCGTCTTCGGCCTGATCGAGGGCGTGATCCTGGTCCACCGGTCGGATCCGCGGCGCTCGGTGGCCAGATTCGCCGAGGCGACGGCGGATGCCGCACTGCGGATCGTCGGGATCGCCTCCCGGCCGGGCGCGCTTTCCCAGCGGGCCGACGGCATGCTTCAGGCAGCCAGCGACGCGGCGAGCGCGGCGAGTTCGCCGCGGCGCAGCACCCGGCCGGGGTAGCCGGGCAGCGGCACATGGAGCGCGTCGGTCCAGCGTGCGGGGATGGCCCCGGCGCCGTACACCGCACCCGCCAGCGCCCCCGTCACGGCCGCGACCGTGTCCGTGTCGCCGCCCAGGTCGATCGCCGCCGCCAGCGCCTGCTCGTATGCCGTCGTCGTGCGCAGCGCCCACAGTGCCGAGCCCAGGCACGGCCACACCGCGCCGTTGAACTCCGTGGCGTCGTCCGGGTGCCAATCGGGGGCGAGCACCGTCGCCCAGCGCGCCCGCTGGGCGGGATCGACCTGGTCCAGTGCCGAGGGCACCGCCGCGAGCGGGTCGGCGCCCTCCAGGGCCACACGTACCAGCTCATGGAAGACGGCCGTGCCCTCCCACGCCGCGCGGTCGCCGTGGGTGAGCGCCGCGATCCGCCGGGCAGCCGCCATCGTGGCCTCACGGCCGGCGCCGGCGAAATGCACCGCCGAGGTGGCCGCGCGCATCAGCGAGCCGTTGCCGGCGGCACGTCCGGTGACCTGGAAATGCAGGGCCGCAGCCCGATCCCACGGCTCGCCGTTCGCCAGCACGTCCTGCGTCTGCAGCCCGATGTCCTTCGGGTCGCCGGCCGCCCAGCGCTGGAAGCGCCTGAAAACGTCCGCCAGGTCCAGGCCGCCGCACTCCAGCAGTGACTCGCCGACCAGCACCGCCATCTGCGTGTCGTCGGTGGCCTCCCCGGGGTCCCAGCCCCCGCCCCCGCGCATTTCCCCGACGCCGTCGGGGAAATGCGCGCGGAACACACCTCGCTCCCCGAACTCGAAGGGCGCGCCGAGCGCGTCGCCCACCGCCGAGCCGACGACCGTGCCGATCACCCGATCCGAACGCTGCATCGCGCCAGCCTAGGCGGACCCGGCAACCGGGCCTGCCCCGGCCTCCGTCCGTGCCTCCTGCCGCATTCGTCGAAGAAAGATCCGCCACCGACCAATCCGCTGTGCCCATGGCGACGAATGACCGGTGCGGGACAGCTCCGAGCCGGTCCGCGAAGGGAGCGGGAATGACAGCGCAACGGCGGCGTACGGCCGTGGTGGGCGGTGGGGTGTCCGGTCTGACCGCGGCGTACGTCCTCCAGCGTCGCGACGACGTGACGCTCTACGAGGCGGACGCCCGCCTCGGCGGACATGCGCACACCCATGACATCCCGTCCGCCGACGGGCGGATGCACCGCGTCGACTCCGGCTTCATCGTCCACAACGAGCGCACCTATCCGCATCTGCTGCGGCTCTTCGGGGAACTCGGCGTGGCCACGCAGGAGTCGGAGATGAGCATGTCGGTGCGGTGCGAGGGCTGCGGGCTTGAGTACGCGGGAGCCCGGGGCGCCTCCGGCCTGTTCGCACGGCCGGGCAACGCGCTGCGCGGACGCTATCTGCGCCTGCTCGCCGAGGTCCCCCGTTTCCACCGGCGTGCCCGCCGCCTGCTCGACGCCCCCGACGGCCATCGGGACGGTCAAGAGGGCCTCGCCCTCGGCCGGTTCATCGCCGACGCCGGATTCTCCCCGTACTTCACCGCCCACTTCATGACCCCGCTCGTCTCCGCCGTCTGGTCCTGCGACGCGACCACCGCGCTGCGCTACCCCGCCCGCCACCTCTTCCGCTTCTTCGACCACCACGGGATGCTCAGGATCACCGGTTCGCCGGTGTGGCGCACCGTCACCGGCGGCTCGCGCGAGTACGTCGACCGCGTCGGCAAGCAGCTCACCGCCGTGCACACCACCACCCCCGTGCGCGCCGTGCGCCGCCACGCCGACGGCGTCGAGATCACCACCGACGACGGCAGCGTCGAGCGGTATGACTCCGTCGTCATCGCCACCCACCCCGACCAGGCGCTCACGCTGCTCGCCGACCCGAGCGCCGAGGAGCGCGCGATCCTCGGCGCGTTGCCGTACTCCCGCAACGCCACGCTGCTGCACACGGACATCTCCGTACTGCCGAGCAGCCCCGGCGCCCGGGCCAGCTGGAACTTCTCCATGCCCGCCTGCGACGTAGGCGCCGAGGGGGTGCGCGTCAGCTACGACATGAACCGCCTCCAGCGGCTCGACGCCCCCGAGTCCTTTGTCGTCACCCTGAACGGCTCCGACCGCGTGGCAGCCGACCGCGTGATCGCCCTCATGGAGTACGAACACCCCGTCTTCACCCCCGAGTCGGTGGCCGCACAGCGGCGGCTGCCGGAGCTCAGCGGGCCCGTGACCGCGTACGCCGGGGCGTACCACGGGTGGGGCTTCCACGAGGACGGCTGCCGATCCGGCGTCGCCGCCGCCCGCGCCCTGGGGGTCACCTGGTGAGCACAGCACCGGCCCTCTACCGCTGCACAGTCACCCATGTGCGGACCACGCCGCGCCGCTACGCGCTGCGTCACCGCACCTATATGTGGCTGACCGACCCCGACGCGCCGCCGCGGCTGCCGCGGCCCCTGCGCCCGCTCGCCCGCTTCGACGCCCGCGACCATTTCGGCGGTACGACGCCGACGATCCGTGCCGGACTGGAGGCCTTCCTCGCCGCGCGGGGCATCGACCTGGACGGCGGACATGTGGTCATGCTCGCCCATGCGCGCGTGCTCGGTCATGTCTTCAACCCGCTGACCCTCTACTGGTGCCGCGGCCGCGACGGCAGCCCGCTGTGCGTCGTTGCCGAGGTGCACAACACCTACGGCGAGCGGCACTGCTATCTGCTGTGCCCCGACGCGGCCCACCGGGCCGCGACAAACAAGGAGTTCTACGTCTCCCCGTTCTTTCCCGTGGACGGCGGCTATCGGATGCGACTGCCCGAACCGGACGGCCGACTGGATCTGACGATCCATCTGGAACGGGACGGGACACGCCCGTTCACCGCCACGGTGCGCGGGCAACGCCGGTCGGCCACCGCCCGCGCCGTACTCGGCACCGCACTGCGCAACCCCTTGTCGACTCTTGCCGTGTCCGCCGGCATCCGGTTCCACGGCATCCGCCTGTTCCTGCTCGGACTCCCCGTCCAACCCCGTCCCCGTCATCTGCCCCAGGAGGGTGTGAAGTGAGCGTGTCCGTCTCCCCGGCGTCCTCGCGAACCGCGTCCGTCGACCTACGGAGCTGGCCCGACGTGGCCCGCCTGCCCAGGGCCTCCAGGCTACGGACGGCCGCTGCCGAACGACTCGTGAAGCACGCGCTCGGCGGGCTCCCGTTGCGGGTACGTCTCGCCGGTGGTGGCCCCATCGGTCGGGGCGGCCCGCTGCTGGAGGTACGCGATCCGCACGCCTTCTTCCGCCGGATCGGTGCCCGCGGGCTGATCGGCTTCGGCGAGTCGTACATGGCCGGTGAATGGGAGGCCGCCGACCTCGTCGGCGTCATGACCGTGCTCGCCGAGCACGTCGGCGCCCTTGTGCCCGGACCGCTTCAGCGGCTGCGCGGCGCCTGGGCGCAGCGGCAGCCGGAGGGGCAGCGCAACACGATCGAGGGCTCGCGGGCCAACATCAGTCACCACTACGACCTGTCCAACGAGCTGTTCGCGCTGTTCCTCGACGAGACGCTGTCGTACTCGTCCGCGCTCTTCCGGGGCTTTCCCGCCGACCAGCAGCTGCTGCCTGCCGCCCAGCACCGCAAGATCGACCGGCTGCTCGACCTGGCACAGGTCGGTGAAGGCACCCAGCTGCTGGAGATCGGCACAGGCTGGGGCGAACTGGCGATCCGCGCGGCGCAGCGCGGCGCCCGTGTCCTGACCGTCACCCTCTCCCGCGAGCAGCAGGCGCTGGCGAGGCAGCGGGTGAGTGCCGCCGGCCTCCAGGACCGGGTGACCGTCCTGCTGCGCGACTACCGCAAGGTGCTCGGCCGCTTCGACGCCATCGTCAGTGTGGAGATGGTCGAGGCCGTCGGGGCGGAGTTCTGGCCCGCGTACTTCGAGACGATGGACCGGCTGCTCGCGCCTGGCGGGCGCATCGCCCTGCAGGCGATCACCATGCCGCACGACCGGCTGCTCGCCTCCCGTACCACCCACACCTGGATCCAGAAGTACATCTTCCCCGGGGGGCTGCTGCCGTCGACCGAGGCGATCGAGCACGTCGTCGCCGGCTGCACCGGACTGAGGATCGAGGCACGGGACGGCTTCGCCCCGCACTATGCCGAGACACTCCGCCTGTGGCGCGAGAGGTTCACCGAGCGTGCGGCGTACGTGGAGGCACTGGGCTTCGACGAGGTCTTCCGCCGGATGTGGACGTTCTATCTGGCCTACGCCGAGGCGGGATTCCGGTCGGGGTATCTGGATGTGCAGCAACTGCTGCTGACGAAGGCGGAGACGGAGGCCGAGACGGCGTGAGGCTCACCGTCTCGCCGGCCCGCGGCGACGGCACAGCGGCCCAGCAGCTCGCCCCGCCGGCCGGGCGGGTGACCGGCGGCCGGCTCCCGCCGCGGCAGCGCGCCCGGGACGGCTCCACCGCCGGACCGGACGGGGCGCCCGTGGTCCTGCGCCGCACCCCCATCCGGCTGCTGTGGCGGCCGGACGCACTCGGCCCTGCCCAGGTGTACATCGCCGGCGAGCGCGCCGTGCCCGCCACCCCGCGCGACCGGTACGTGGAGGGCGGCAGGCGGTGAACGGCTTTTCCTGGGCGGCGTTCGCGCAGGGGCTCGGACCCGCCGCGGCCGCCGCCCTCGCGGTCATGCTCCTCGCCTTCGCCGTCGCGGTGCGTTCCGGGCTGCACCGCGTCGTGGATGTGGCGTGGGGCATCGGCTTCACGGCCGTCGCGCTCGTCGGCTGCTTCATGTCGGCGGGGGAGGGGGACGACGGGCGGCGGCTGCTGGTCACCGTGCTCACCGCCGTGTGGGGCATGCGGCTGGCCGCGCACATCGCCCGTCGCGGGCGGGGTCACGGCGAGGACCCCCGCTACGAGGCGCTGCTCGCCAAGGCCCGGGGCGACCGGCGGCTGTACGCCCTGCGCATGGTCCATCTGCTGCAGGGCGCGCTGGTCTGGCTGATCTCGCTGCCCGTCCAGGCCGCGCAGTACATCACCGGCCCCATCGGTGCGATCGGCTGGGCCGGCTGCGCGCTGTGGCTGACCGGATTCCTCTTCGAGGCGGTCGGCGACCGGCAGCTCGCCCGTTTCCAGGCCGATCCGGCCCACCGTGGCCGGATCATGGACCAGGGTCTGTGGAGCTGGAGCAGACACCCCAACTACTTCGGGGACTTCTGTGTGTGGTGGGGGCTGTTCCTGATCGTCTGCGACCACTGGACGGCGGCCGCGGCGGTTGCCGTCAGCCCGCTGCTGATGAGCTTCCTGCTGATCAACGGCAGCGGAAAGGCACTGCTGGAACGGCACATGGCCGGCCGGCCCGGCTTCGCCGAGTACGCGGCGCGCACCAGCGGATTCATCCCGCGGCCGCCGAAACGGCGGTGACAAGCCGTTCGGGCGCGGTAGGACCCCGGGAGCCGTCCCCCCGGGTTCCAGGCCGGTCCGGCCCCGGGAGCCGACCCCCGGGGCCGTACGAGCCCGTACAGGCCGGTCACTTCAGGCCGCGGGCCCGTTCGAAGCGGGCGCGCCCCTCCGCCATGTCCACCAGCGGATCGGGGTAGTCGATGCGGGCCCGCTCCAGGTCCCCGAGCTTCCACGGCTCGTGGACCGCCGGGCCCGGGATCCGCGCCAGTTCCGGGACCCAGCGGCGTACGTAGTCGCCCTGCGGGTCGAAACGCCTGGCCTGGGCGAGCGGGTTGAGCACGCGGTTGGGCCTGGTGTCGGTCCCCGTACCGGCCACCCACTGCCAGTTCAGCTGGTTGTCGGCGATGTCCCCGTCCACCAGCAGATCCAGGAAGTGCCGGGCTCCCACGCGCCAGTCGACGTACAGCGTCTTGGTGAGAAGGCTCGCGACCAGCAGCCGCCCCCGGCCCGGCATCCAGCCCTCGTACTGCAGCTGGCGCATGGAGGCGTCCACGATCGGGATACCGGTGCGGCCCGCCTTCCATGCGGCGATCTCCTTCTCGTCGCTGCGCCAGTGGTCGCCGCGCGGACGGTAGTCGGCCCAGGCGGCGCGGGGACGGGCCGCGAGCACCTGGTGGTGGAAGTCCCGCCAGGCCAGCTGCCGTACGAACGCCTCCGCGCCGGGTCCTCCTCTGCGGCGCGCGCGGTGGACGAGCTCCGCGGCGGAGAGCGTGCCGAAGTGCAGATGGGGCGAGAGCCGCGAGGTGGCGTCGCCCACCAGGTCGTCGTGCCGGTCCTCGTACGCCTCGAGCCCCTTGCCGCTGTCCGCGAGCCAGCCGGCCAGCCTGCGGCGGCCCGTCTCCTCGCCGCCCCGCGCGAGCCCCGGCGAGATGCCGGTGGCCGCACTGCGGCGCGGCAGGGGCAGCCCGGGCAGCTCGGGCACCCGGACCGAACGCGGAGCCGCCACCGCGGCGCGCACGCCGACCGCCTGCCATCTGCGGAAGTACGGGGTGAAGACCGCGAAATGGTCCCGGCCGGCCGGAGTGACCTGACCCGGCGGCAGTACGGTGACCACCGCGTCATGGACGTGCAGCGTGCAGCGCAGTGCCGCCAGCGCGGTACGCAGCCCGTCCTCCCGGCGGGCCGCGTAGGCGCTGACTCCGGCCGCGACGTGCACTTCACGGGCGGCTGTCTCGGTGACGACCCGGCAGACCTGTTCGACGACGTCGCCGCCGCGGATCACCAGCCGGCCGCCGCGCTCGCGCAGCCCGGCGTCCAGCGACGCCAGGCAGTCGGCGAGGAAGGCGCGGCGGTTGGGCACGTCGAAGCCCGCCCTGTGCACGCCGCGGTCGACCACGAACAGCGGAACGACCCGATCGGCGGCGTGCAGGGCCGCACGCAGTGCCGGCTGGTCGTGCACCCGTAGATCGGAGGTGAACAGCATGACCGCGACGCTCATTCGCCTTGCTCCTTCGGGCCGTTGGGGTCGTGTCATCGGTGTCAGGTCGTGCCGGTTGCGCGGGGCCGTGTCAACCAGGGAGTGTCATCAGGGCGAGGGGGGCGGAGGTGGGTTCGGGGGAGCCGCCCGCCGGCTCGACGGTGACACCCATCCCCGATGCCGTGTTCACCGGGCCTTCCAGCAGCACGGCGCCCGAGTCGGCCGGCAGGTCCATGAGCCCCGCCGAACGCATCGTGCCGCCGTCGTCGAACCAGAGCTGGTACACCTTGCCCTGCGGCGGTTTCGGCATTCCGGAGGCGTAGAACGCCGCGCGATTGCGGCTGCGCGAGACGACGACGGTGCCCGTCGCCCCGTCCGTCAGGGGCCCGGTGCGCACCTTGGCGTCCGGGGCGGCGAGCACCGCGGCCAGTTCCGTGGCCGTACGCTGCGCCCGCCGGGCCTGGGCACGGGCATCCTCGGCCTGGTCGTGCTGCCAGACCGCCACCCCGCCCAAGGCGGTGACCGCGGTCACACAGGCAGCGAGCACGAATCGGGACAGCGTCCTTCCGCGGCGCGCGCCACGGTGCGCCTGCCGGGCGACCCGGGGCGGGTCCTGCCGTTCGGCCGCGATGCGGGCCATCACCCGGTGCTTGAGCTCCGCGGGCGGGGGGACGGAGACCGCGGCGCCCAGCCTGCCCGCGGTGGCGGCCAGTTCACGTACCTCCTGGGCGCACGCCTGGCACGCCTGGAGATGCCGCTCGAACTCGGCCTCTTCGTCGGGCGCCAGCGCATGGAGCACATAGGCGCCGGTCAGTGTGTGCAGATCGGCGGAGTTCATGCGCTCACCCCCAGGCAGTCGCGCAGCCGGATGAGCCCGTCACGCAGTCGTGTCTTGACCGTGCCCAGCGGCACGGCCAACAGCTCGGCGACCTCCCGGTAGGCCAGCCCCCGGTAGTACGCGAGGGTGACCGACTGCCGCTGCAGTTCGGTCAGGGTCCGCAGACAGCGCCGTACCTGCTCGCGTTCGAGGCGGGCCTCCACCTGCTCGGTGACCTCGTCGTAGGCGCGCGCGGGGTCCAGCAGCGCTGCGCGCTGCTCGCGGTCGGTGGCCGCCCGGGCGGATCTGACCCGGTCAACCGCCCGCCGGTGGGCGAGCGTGAGGATCCAGGTCATCGCCGAGCCGCGGGAGGGCTGGTAGCGCACAGCCGTACGCCAGACCTCGATCAGCACTTCCTGCGTCACCTCCTCCGACTGGGCGGGGTCGCGCAGCACGGTGCGCACCAGGCCCAGGACGGGCCCGCAGACCGCGTCGTACAAGCGGGAGAAGGCGGCCTGGTCGCCCCGGGCCACCAAGCCGAGCAGCTCCTGCAGATCGGGCCCCGCCGAGGCGGGGCCGCCGATGTGTACGGCTTCTTTCACGCGGTGTTCCTCCACGGTACGGACGACACGTCCGGACAGCTGTCACCACGCATTCGGAGCCGAACGCCCGATGGATTGGTCCGGGTTGGCCGCATCGTGCCATGGTCCGCCGCGCCTTCAGCGTCGGCCCTGCCCCTGTCGCTGCCCCGGCGTCGTTTCTCCCGCTGCCGACATCGCCCCCGGCCGAGAAAGGACCCCCGACCGAGTCCGGCCGGGAGTCCTGGACGGCGTCGTCGTCAGGCCGTCGTCTCCTGTTCGCGTTCCACCTCGGCGTTCCAATCGCGCTTCACCGCGCGCCAGGCCTCGTCCGTCTGGCCCAGGCGCCAGTAGCCCGAGATCGACAGCCGCTCCCGCGGAATGCCCCGCTCCACGCGCAGCTGTCGGCGCAGCTCCTTCACGCAGGCCGCCTCGCCGTGCACGAATGCGGACACCGTCCCCTCAGGGAACTCCAGCGCCGCGACCGCGGCCGCCAGCGCCTCGCCCGGTGCCCGGTCGCCGCGGTGCAGCCAGGTGACCTCGACGCCGTCCGGAGAGACGATCTTCTGCTCGTCCTCGGGGCCCGCGACCTCGACGAAGGCGTGCACGACCGCGCCCGCCGGCATCTGCTCCAGGGACGCGGCGATCGCCGGCAGCGCGCTCTCGTCGCCCGCCAGCAGATGCCAGTCCGCCGTCGGCTCCGGGGCGTAACCCCCGCCGGGGCCCAGGAAGTGCACCGTCTCGCCCACCTGTGCGCGTGCCGCCCACGGTCCGGCCAGGCCCTCGTCGCCGTGGACCACGAAGTCCACCGTCAGTTCGTGGTGCGCCCGGTCCCAGTGCCGCACCGTGTAGGTGCGGGTGGCGGGCCACTGCTCGCGCGGGAACTCCTCGCGGATGCGGTCCATGTCGAACGGCTCGGGGTACGTCACGCCCTCGGCAGGGAACAGCAGCTTGATGTACAGGTCGGTGAACTCGCCGAACTCGAGGGCGGCCGGCCCCTCACCACCCAGGACGACACGCACCATGTGCGGAGTGATCCGCTCGGTGCGCACCACCCTCGCCTCGTGCGCCTTCGGTGCCTTGCGGGCCGGTCGGTCTGCCACGGCGTTCTCCCCAACTCTCGCTGCTTAGGCTTGCCTAAGTTAACACCTCAGCGCTGGAGAGCGGACAGCAGCCGCACCACCGCGCCGCCGAGTCCCCACCGCGCGGCCAGCTCGTCCAGCGCCGCCGGGTCCCGCGGCCCGGAGGGCAGTGCGGGGTCGAAGTCGGGCAGCGGTACGTCCGGGGCGACCCGGACCACCTTCGGCGCGACCGCAACATACTCCCGGGCCTCGTCCAGCCGCTTGCGCTGCGAGGGAGTGAGCTTCGAGGTCCGGTCGTCGACCGCGGCCATGATCCCGGCCAGGTCGCCGTACGCGTCCAGCAGCTTCGCCGCCGTCTTCTCGCCGATTCCCGGCACACCCGGCAGACCGTCGCTCGGGTCACCGCGCAGCAGCGCCAGATCGACGTACCCCGGCCCGTCCACGCCGTACTTCCCGCGCAGCCACGCCTCGTCCGTCACCTGGAGCGTCCCCACGCCCTTGAGGGGGTACAGGATCCGCCGCTCACGCGCGTCGTCGACCAGCTGGAACAGGTCACGGTCGCCGGTGACGATGTCCACCGGGCCCTCGGCGCGCGCGGTGAGCGTGCCGATCACGTCGTCCGCCTCGTACCCGTCCGCGCCGACGCGGGCGATACCGACCGCTGCGAGCACCTCCTCGATGATCGGGACCTGGGGCGAGAGAGTGTCCGGGATCTGCTCCTCGTCGGGGCCCCGCTCGGTCTCCACGGCGACGCGGTGCGCCTTGTACGAGGGGATCAGTTCGACCCGCCACTCGGGCCGCCAGTCGTTGTCCCAGCAGGCGACCAGATCGTCCGGCCGGTGGTCCTGTACCAGTCGGGCGATGAAGTCCATCAGCCCCCGCACGGCGTTGACCGGGGTGCCGTCGGGCGCCCGGACCGAGTCGGGGACCCCGAAATAGGCCCGGAAGTACAGGGAAGCGGTGTCGAGGAGCATCAGGCGTCGCGTCACAACCCCGATGATGCCGCACGCCACTGACGGTCATGTGCCGGCCGCCTGCCGTGCCTCGCCCGTGAGCCGGCTCACCTTTCGCCGCCGCGCCCGCCGCCGTCTCCGAGCGGACGCCGATCATCGAACTGTTCACGCCCTGCTCCTCCAGCGGAACCCCGATCGCCGTCGTCGACGACGAGGGTGCGCTGACCGGTGTCGTACCCCGGGCGCGGCTGCTGGCATGTACTCGGCGAGCCGATGAGCGCCGACACACCCGTCGGTGCAACGGCGCAGGCCGACGGGTGTGTGGCCGACAAGGCCGACGCGCCCACCACCGACGCAGGCGGGGCCGGCGCGGCGGGCCAGGCGGTGGCCCCGAGAACAGCTCACCGGCCTCGAGGCGAAGATCCAGGAGACCGGCAAGGGCAAGGAGCAGGAGGCCGTCCGCCGGCCTGGCTCAAGGAGAACCCGGGCCTCGCCGACCGGCTCGCTTCGCAGTGACCTCTCGCCACTGACGGTGACCGTCCGCAAGGACGGCTGAGGACGGCTCAAGGGGTGGGTCCCCGCCACACGGCGGGGACCCACCCCTTTGGGTCGCCGGGGCGGGCGCTCCCTGCTGCCGCCGTGCGCCCCGCGTACTCCTGCGCTCGGTGAGTCGGGGTGGCCCGATGCTGCGTAAGGTGAGACAGGACCCAGGGGAGGGGAGCCCGGCCCATGGACGCGAAGGACGCGAAGGACACCAAGGAGAGGGAAGAGCCTCTCCGTGTGGGCGCGGCTGTGCGCAGACGCCGCCGTGCCCTCGGCCTGACGCTGGCCGTGGTGTCGGCTCGCAGCGGACTGTCCGTGCCCTTCCTCAGCCAGGTCGAGAACGAGCGGGCACGCCCCAGCATGCGTTCCCTGCAACGGGTCGCCGACGCCCTGGACACCACCGCGGGCCTGCTGCTCGCCGCGTCGGACGCGGCGCGCACCGTCGATCTCGTACGGGCCGGCGACGACGCCCATCCGCACCCGCGGCCCGGCTCCCGCATCCGCAGGCTGGTACGCGGCCACCACCAGCTGCAAGCGCTGGAATTCACCGGCGAGCAGGACACCGGGCGCGAGTACAAGCACCGCAACGACGAGCTGCTGTACGTCGCCGACGGGGCCGTGGAGGTGGAGGCCGAGGGCCGGGCCTACCGGCTGGTGCGCGGCGACTCGCTGTTCCTGTCCGGCGGGGTACGGCACCGGTGGCGCGCCACCGCGCCGGACACCCGCATCCTCGTCGTCGCGGTCGCCGACCATGTCGAGGCGACCTCCGACCCACGCCCCTGAGAGGCCCGGTGCGTGTCGTCTCGCTGGTGCCCTCGCTGACCGAGGCGGTGGCCGTCACCGCTCCCGGGCTGCTGGTCGGGGCCACGAACTGGTGCAGCCACCCGGCCGGCCTCGATGTCGTACGGATCGGCGGCACCAAGAACCCCGACGTGGCGGCCGTCGTCGGGCTGCGGCCCGACCTGGTGATCGCCAACGAGGAGGAGAACCGCGAGCCCGATCTCGCCGCGCTGCGGGCGGCGGGCGTCGAGGCGCTCGTCACCGAGGTACGCGACCTGGACCAGGCGTTCGCCGAGCTGGAGCGGGTACTGGTGACCGGTTGCTCGCTCACGCGGCCGCGCTGGCTGGACGAGGCGCAGCAGGCGTGGGCGCAGATCCGGCCGACGGACGCCCTGCCTGCCGTGGTGCCCGTCTGGCGACGGCCGTGGATGGTGCTCGGGCGGGACACCTTCGCCGGTGACCTGCTGGCCAGGCTCGGCATCGTGAACGTGTACGCCGACCATGCGGAGCGGTACCCGCGTATCCCCCTGGAGGAGCTGAGGGCAAGCGGCGCCGAGCTGGTGGTCCTGCCCGACGAGCCGTACGCCTTCGGTCCGGACGACGGCCCCGAGGCGTTCCCGGGCCTGTCCTCCGCGCTCGTCGACGGCCGGCATCTGACCTGGTACGGACCCTCGCTGGTGGCCGCGCCCGCGGTGCTCGGCGCGGCACTGCGACAGGCCACCGAGCGCTTGTAGCACCGCAGCCCTCCCCGAGAAAATCACGGATCTCCTCAAGCGGTACAGAGCGCTGAAGCGATGAGCCCGCCCTGTGGCGCCGTCCCGGACACCCTGCCGGATGCGTGCCGGAAGGAGGGGACAGCAAACGAGGGGACAACAGAGGTCAACCGCGGTTACGGCATCGGTTCTCCGGCGTCCGGCCGAACGTCCCGAGGTGCTGCGAGCAGCTCCCCGCGCAGCAGGCCCCGTAGCGTGAGCAGTCCGGCAACCGCCCATGCCGCCACCAGGAACACGTACAGGACGACGGCGAGCCACTCGTACACCACCAGACCCGTGTGGTGCGCCAGTGCTCCGGCCCCTGTGACACAGGTGCCGACCGGGAAGGTGAAGGCCCACCAGCTCAGGCTGAAGCGCATGCCGTGGCGTGCCGCCCGCAGCACCATCGCGCCGGCCAGCGCCAGCCACAGCAGGGCGAATCCCATCACCGGCACGCCGTAGACGACGGCGAGTGCGGCGAGACCTGCTGCGTACGGAGCCTGGATCGCGCCGGGCGCGATGTCGGCGAGCTTGCTCACGGCGGTGGTCGACTGGCCGAGCGGACCGAGGACGAGGAAGAGCGCCGGGGTGAGCGCGAGTGGCAGCGGGCCGTGGTGCAGGAGGCGGGCGATGACCACCGGCAGGATCAGGAGGGTCGCCAGCAGGCTGATCCCGAACAGCGCGTAGCTCGCAAGCAGCATCGTCTCGCGCCACTGGCCGGCCGCCGGCAGATACGGGACCAGCAGCGGACCGAACGACGCGGAGACCATCGGCGCGACAACGGGCAGCAGCCACACCGGGGATGCGCCGCCGGGGCTCACCCTGTGGCGCACCACCATCAGACAGGGCACGGCTACAGCCGCAGTGAGCCCGACAGCCGTTCCCGCCGCGAAGAGGGCGAAGGCCACCGGCACAGCTGTGTGCTCGCCGATCACGCCCCGGCCTACGGTCAGCGTGCCGATGCCGACGGCGAGCAGGGCCATGGACAGACAGCCGTAGAACGGGGCGACGGACGGGTCGAGCAGATGGGCGCGGGCCTGGTCGCGGTGGAGGATCCAGTGCGTCGTGCGGGCGGTCAGCAAGGCGGCCAGGAGCACCGCGGACAGCGCCCATACCGCCGTGCAGGCAGCGGTCAGGCCAGGGACGTCGAGCGGCAGGCCGACCCCGGCGGTCCCCACGACCGCGGTGCCCATCACCGCTGCGTACCAGTTCGGGCCGAGGTGCTCGAGTGCGGGCAGTCGGACGGCCACGGGGGTGGGAGCGGTCGTGTCGATCTGCAGGCGGGGTTGGACGGCGGTGACCATGCCACCACTGTGGCCAGGGGAAAGGAGGCCCACCAGGGATCTTTTCCCTATGCCCCCATAAGCTGGTCTTATGAGTGACGAGGAACGTGTGCCGCTCGCCCACCGCGTGCCCGACCTGGGCGCGCTGGAATTGCTGCTCGCCGTCGCCCGGCACGGCAGTCTGGGGCGTGCGGCCCGCGAGCTCGGCATCACCCAGCCCGCCGCCAGCAGCCGGATCCGCTCGATGGAACGCCAGCTGGGCGTGGCACTCGTCGACCGCTCGCCCCGTGGCTCCCGGCTCACCGACGCCGGCGCGCTGGTCACCGACTGGGCGCGGCGGATCGTGGAGGCCGCGGAGGCCTTCGACGCCGGTGCGCAGGCACTGCGAGGGCGGCGCGACTCGCGGCTGCGGGTCGCCGCGAGCATGACGATCGCCGAGTATCTGCTGCCCGGCTGGCTGATCGCGCTCCGCGCGCAGCGGCCCGGCACCGCGGTCTCTCTGCTGGCGGGCAACTCGGCCGCGGTGGCCGGCCGGCTACTGGCCGGCGAGGCGGACCTGGGCTTCGTCGAGGGGCTGTCCGTCCCGGAGGGTCTGGACGGCACGGTCATCGGACACGACCGGCTGCTGGTGGTCGCGGCCCCGAGCCACGCGTGGGCGCGGCGGCGCCGTGCGCCGCTGACCCCCGCGGAGCTGGCGGCCATGCCGCTGGTGCTGCGCGAACGGGGCTCGGGCACGCGCCAGGTGCTCGACTCCGCCCTGTCCGCGTACGGCGGCCTCGCGGAACCGTTGCTCGAGCTGGCCTCCACCACGGCGGTGAAGGCGGCGGCGGTCAGCGGCGCCGGCCCGGCGGTGCTCAGCGAACTCGCCGTCACGGAGGAGCTGTCGTCCCGGCGGCTGACGCGTATCCCGGTCGAGGGCGTGCGGCTGGACCGCGACCTGCGGGCCGTATGGCCGCACGCGCAGCGTCCGACGGGGCCGGCGCGGGATCTCCTGGGGCTGACGCGGGGGTCACCGACGGGGTGAGGAGGGGGCGGGTCGGGTGCGGGGACCGCTGTGCGGGGCGCTTTCTCCGGCCCTTCCCGCAACCGGGGGCTCCGCCCCGGCCCCGCGCCTCACATTCCGGCGGGGCCGAGATCGGCCGCCGCCCGGACCAGCGCCGCCATGACCCTCGTGTCCTCGCCCATCTCGGGATGCCACTGCACGCCCAGCACCCAGGCGCCCGGCAGTTCCACGGCCTCGACGGTGCCGTCCGCGGCGTGGGCGCTGGGCACGAGACCTGTGCCGAGGCGGTCCACCGACTGGTGGTGGTACGTCGGAACGTCCGACTCCTCCGGCACGATCCGCCCGTACAGCGTGCCCGGCACCGGCTTCACCGCATGCTCGCCGAACACGCCCACCGAGCCGATGTGCCCGTCCAGGTGCTGGACCAGGGTGCCGCCCAGGGCCACGTTCAGCAGCTGCATTCCGCGGCAGATGCCGAGCAGCGGCGTACCGGAGGCCAGGGCCGCGTGGATCAGGGCGAGTTCCCAGTCGTCCCGTTCCCGGGCCGGCGGTCCGGTGCGGTGCTCGCGCTCGGCGCCGTAGCGCACGGGCTCCACATCCGGGCCGCCCGCGACGACCAGGCCGTCCAGCCGGGCCACCACCGCTCCGGCGAGCGCCGGGTCGTCCGGCGGGAGCATCGCCGTGAGGCCGCCCGCCGCCTGGACCAGGCGCGGATATCCGGCGGGCAGGAGCGCTGCGGGCAGGTCCCATACGCCCCACCGGGCCGAGGTCTCCAGATAGGTGCTGACGCCGATGAGCGGCTTGGGCACGGTGACTCCGTTCCTGATCGATGTACGGTCAGTCTCGTTCCAGCTCGGCCTCGGCGGCCGCGAGTGCCGCGAACTCCTCCTCCGGCGCCCGTGCCACCAGATGGTGCCGACTGTAGAACGCGAAGTAGGCGAGTGCGACGGCGTAGACACCGAGCGCCATGAACGCCGCGTCCTTGTCCACCAGGAAGGTCGCCACCAGGGCGGACAGCGCGAGGACGAAGGCGACGGACGAGGTGAGGACGCCGCCCGGAGTCCGGTAGGGGCGCGGGAGTTCGGGCTCGCGGCGGCGCAGCACGATGTGCGAGAGCGCCATCAGCGCGTAGCTGATCGTCGCCCCGAACACCGCGATGTTCAGCATCCGCATCCCGTTGCCGGTGCCGGCGGCCAGGGCGAAACCGATCGCCCCCGGGATCAGCAGTCCGAGGTAGGGCGACTTGCGGCGGCTGGTCAGCGACAGGAAGCGCGGCAGATAGCCGGCCCTGGACAGGGCGAACAGCTGCCGGGAGCCCGCGTAGATCAGGGAGAAGAAGGAGGCGACGAGTCCCGCGAGGCCCGCGTAGTTGACGAACCGGCTCAGCGGTGTCGGGTCACCGTCTCCCTGCAACGCCACGACCAGCGGGTTTCCTGCCTCCTGGATCGCCGCGGAGCCGCGGGCGCCGGTCGATGCGAAGAAGGTGATCACGGCCAGCAGCACCAGAATGCCCATGGACAGAGCGAGGGCCCTCGGCATCGAGCGCACCGGGTCCTTCGCCTCCTCCGCGGCCAGTGGCACACCCTCGACGCCGAGGAAGAACCACATGCCGAACGGGAAGGCGGCCCAGATGCCGAGCAGCCCGAACGGCAGCCAGGAGTTCGCTCCCATAGCGTCCTGGTCGACCGGGATGTCGTCCAGCCCGCCTGCGTGGAAGTCCGTGAACGCGCCCACCGCGAAGATCAGCAGTGCCGCGACCGCGATCGCCGTCACCACCAGGCTGAAGCGCAGTGCCTCGCCCACACCCCACAGGTGGATGGCGATGAAGATGGCGAAGCAGGCGAGATAGACCGGCCAGCTCGACGTGAGGCCGAACAGCCCGAGGGATTCGACGTAGTCGCCGATGAAGATCGAGATCGCGGCGGGCGCCAGGATGTATTCGATGAGGATCGCCGTGCCGGTCAGGAAGCCGCCCCAGGTGCCGAGTGCGCGGCGGGCGAAACCGTAGCCGCCGCCCGCCGTCGGCAGGATCGCCGACAGTTCGGCGAGCGCGAAGACAAGACAGGCGTACATCGCGCCCATCAGCAGCGTTGCTATGGCCAGTCCGCCGAATCCGCCCTTGGACAGACCGATGTTCCAGCCGGAGAAGTCGCCGGAGACGACATAGGCGACGCCGAGTCCGGTCAGCAGCAGCCAGCCGGCGCTGCCTCTGCGCAGTGTGCGCCGGTGCAGATAGGTGTCGCCCTCGAGCTCGGCCGGGGAGGACGTGGGGGACGGGGTGCGCGAAGTGGTGCCTTCAGCCATGGGTCGCTCCTGGCAGAGGTCAAAGGTTTGTGGGCACACCTTTGCGGCAGCTCCGGGGGCGGCGCAAGACCCGTGCGTAAATGCGAGGTTACGGATCGGCCGACGGAGCATGGGCCGCCGCGCCGGACTACGGCAGAAAGCCGCGCAGCAGTGCCGCCGTTCCCTCGCAGTGCTCGCGCATCACCTCGCGTGCCGCGTCCGGATCGCCGTCCAGCACCGCCTCCACCAGTGCCGCGTGCTGGTGCTGCGAGTGCTCCAGGTTCCGTACGAGCAGCGGGATGCAGTCCAGCAGATCGTTCAGTGTGGCCCGCACGGCGGCGTACTGCGCGGTCAGCGAGGGGGACCCGGACAGCTCGGCCACGGTGAGATGCAGCAGCGTGTCCTGTCTGCGGTAGTCGGCGAGCGGGGCGTCGTGCGTCGCGGCCAGGGCCGTACGCAGCCGTTCGGCGTCCTCGTCGCCCAGTCCGTGCGCCGCGCACAGTCCGGCCGCCCCCACCTCCAGCACCTCGCGAAAGCGCAGCGTGTCCTCGATGTCCACGCCCGCGACGCGTCGTCGCAGCTCGTCCTCGCCATGGCTGTCGGGCCGCTGCAGGACGAACGTTCCGCCGTAGCGTCCGCGCCGGCTCTCGACCAGGCCCTGGTCGGTGAGGACCTTGAGCACCTCGCGCAGCGTCACCCGGCTGATGCCCATGCGCTCCGCCAGCTCCCGCTCCGCGGGCAGCCGCTCGCCGCTGGGGACCAGGCCCAGACGCAGCAGCTGGAGGATCTGTTCCAGCGCCTCCTCGAAGCCGTTGCCCGCGCGCACGGGCCGCAGTACGGGCGTCAGCCGGTCCGCGGGATCGCCCGTCCCGTCGCCCGTGTTCCCGTCGGCGCGCTCACCTGTCTTCGCCACGTCGCCGTTTCCCCTTCCCAAGCAATGGTCTTCAGCAATACCTTATGGCTCTCGGCTGATCCAAGGAGGCGTAATCCCGTGGCAGACCGCAAACCCCCGCTCGGGGTCGAGGAGCTTCGTGCCCTCGTCACGAGCGGAGACATCGACACAGTCGTCCTGGCCTTTCCCGATATGCAGGGCCGGCTCCAGGGCAAGCGGTTCGCCGCACCGTTCTTCCTGGACGAGGTCCTGGAGCATGGCACCGAGGGCTGCAACTACCTCCTCGCCGTCGACACCGAGATGAACACCGTCGACGGCTACGAGATGTCCTCGTGGGAACGCGGCTACGGCGACTTCGCGATGCACCCCGACCTCACCACACTGCGCCGGGTCCCCTGGAACGAGGGCACCGCGCTGCTCGTCGCCGACCTCGCCTGGAGCGACGGCTCACCCGTCGTCGCCGCGCCCCGCCAGATCCTGCGCCGCCAGCTGGAGCGCCTCGCCGAGCACGGCTTCACGGCCCATGTCGGCACGGAGCTGGAGTTCATCGTCTTCAGGGACACCTATGAGCAGGCCTGGGACCAGGGCTACCGCGGTCTCACCCCGGCCAACCAGTACAACATCGACTATTCGGTACTCGGCACCGGCCGTATCGAGCCGCTGCTGCGCCGCATCCGCAACGAGATGGCCGCCGCGGGCCTGACCGTCGAGTCCGCCAAGGGCGAGTGCAACCCCGGACAGCACGAGATCGCCTTCAAGTACGACGAAGCCCTGGCCACCTGCGACCAGCACGCCGTCTACAAGACCGGCGCCAAGGAGATCGCGGCTCAAGAGGGCGTCTCGCTCACCTTCATGGCCAAGTACAACGAGCGCGAGGGCAACTCCTGCCATATCCATCTGTCCCTGCAGGACGCCGACGGACGCAACGTCATGGCGGGTGACGGGAACGACCGGGAACACAGCATGTCGCCCGTCATGCAGCACTTCCTCGCCGGACAACTGGCCGCCCTGCGTGACTTCTCGCTTCTGTACGCGCCCCACATCAACTCGTACAAGCGCTTCCAGCCCGGCTCCTTCGCGCCGACCGCCGTCGCCTGGGGCTACGACAACCGCACCTGCGCGCTGCGCATCGTCGGCCACGGCCGCTCCATGCGGTTCGAGAACCGGCTGCCGGGCGGTGACGTCAATCCCCACCTCGCCGTGGCGGCCCTCGTCGCGGCAGGGCTCCACGGCATCGAGCAGCAGCTCCAGCTCCCCGACGCCTGTGCGGGCAACGCCTACTCCGCCGACTACGAGCACGTCCCGACCACCCTGCGCGAAGCCGCCGAGCTCTGGGAGAACAGCCCCATCGCCAAGGCCGCCTTCGGCGACGAGGTCGTCGCTCACTACCGCAACATGGCGCGGGTCGAGCTGGATGCCTTCGACGCCGCGGTGACCGACTGGGAGCTCCGCCGCTCCTTCGAACGCATGTGAGGCACCACTTGTCGCACCCGTACGAACTCGATGTGCTGAACCCGGCGACCGAGGAGGTCATCGCGACCGTCCCCGGCGCCACCACCGAGGACGTCGACGCCGCGGTCACGCGAGCGGCAGCCGCCCAGAAGCACTGGGCCGCGCTCGCGCCCGCCGACCGTGCCCGGATGCTGCGCCGCTTCGCCGCGGTCGTCGACGACCACATCGACGAACTCGCCCGCCTCGAGGTCCGCGAAGCAGGCCACACCATCGGCAACGCCCGCTGGGAAGCGGGCAATGTCCGGGACCTGCTCGACTACGCGGCCGGGGGAGTGGAGCGGCTCAGCGGCCGGCAGATCCCGGTGCCCGGCGGTCTCGACATCACCATCCTCGAACCCCTCGGCGTCATCGGCGTGATCGCGCCCTGGAACTTCCCCATGCCGATCGCCGCCTGGGGCACCGCTCCGGCCCTCGCCGCGGGCAACGCGGTGGTCCTCAAGCCCGCCGAGACCACACCTCTCACCGCACTGCGCCTCGCCGAACTCGCCCTGGAATCAGGGCTTCCGGAGTATGTGTTCCAGGTGCTGCCGGGGCGCGGCGACATCGCGGGGGACGCCCTCGTACGCCACCGGGGCGTGGCGAAGATCGTGTTCACCGGTTCGACCCGGATCGGCAAGCGGATCATGTCGCTCTGCGCGGACCAGGTGAAGCGGGTGACGCTGGAACTCGGAGGCAAGAGTCCGAACATCGTCTTCGCCGACGCCGATCTGGAGAAGGCGGCCGCGGCAGCCCCCATGTCGTTCCTCGACAACAGCGGCCAGGACTGCTGCGCCCGCACCCGCATCCTGGTCGAGCGACGCGTCTACGACCGCTTCATGGAACTCCTCGCGCCCGCCGTCGAAGCGGTCGTGGTCGGGGACCCGTCCGACGAGCGGACCCAGATGGGACCGCTGATCTCCAAGTCGCAGTTGGAACGGGTGCGTTCCTACGTCCCCGACGACGCCCAGGCGATCCGTGGCACGGCCCCCACCGGCCCCGGCTTCTGGTTCCCGCCGACGGTCCTCACCGGCCTCGACCCCGCCTGTCCGGCCGCCACCGAGGAGATCTTCGGGCCGGTCGCCGCCGTGCTGCCCTTCGACGACGAGGCCGACGCGGTCCGGCTCGCCAACGCCACCGACTACGGCCTCTCGGGGTCCGTCTGGACCCGCGACGTCGGCCGCGCCCTGCGCGTGTCCGGGGCCGTCGCCGCGGGCAATCTGTCCGTCAACTCCCACTCCAGCGTCCGCTACTCGACGCCGTTCGGCGGCTACAAGAGCTCCGGCCTCGGCCGCGAGCTCGGTCCCGACGCCCTCACCGCTTTCACCGAGACCAAGAACGTCTTCATCAGCACGGAGGCCTGAACCACCATGACCGACACTTCTGTGTGCCGCCGCCTCGTTGGCCGTACCGCAGTCATCACCGGCGCCGGCAGCGGCATCGGCCTGGCCACCGCGCGCCGCCTGGCCGCCGAAGGCGCGAAGGTCGTCTGCGGCGACATCGACGAGAGCGCGGGCAAGGCCGCTGCCGACGAGGTCGACGGCACCTTCGTACGCGTCGACGTCACGGACGCGGAGCAGGTCGAGGCGCTGTTCAAGGCCGCCTACGACACCTACGGCAGCGTCGACATCGCCTTCAACAACGCCGGTATCTCTCCGCCCGACGACGACTCGATCCTGGAGACGGGACTCGAGGCGTGGAGGCGGGTCCAGGAGGTGAACCTGACCTCGGTGTTCCTGTGCTGCAAGGCCGCCATCCCGTACATGCGGCGCCAGGGCAGGGGTTCCATCATCAACACCGCGTCCTTCGTGGCCCGGATGGGCGCGGCCACCTCGCAGATCTCGTACACGGCTTCCAAGGGCGGCGTGCTCGCCATGTCGCGCGAGCTGGGCGTCCAGTTCGCCCGTGAGGGCATCCGGGTCAACGCGCTGTGCCCGGGGCCGGTCAACACCCCTTTGCTGCAGGAGCTGTTCGCGAAGGACCCCGAGCGGGCGGCCCGTCGGCTGGTGCACATTCCGGTCGGCCGCTTCGCCGAGGCGGAGGAGATCGCGGCCGCGGTGGCCTTCCTCGCCAGTGACGACTCGTCGTTCGTCAACGCCACCGACTTCCTGGTCGACGGTGGTATCTCGGGCGCGTACGTCACCCCCGTGTAGGCCCTCCCGCCGCCGCCCATAGGGTGGCGGGATGAGCATGACGACCCCGCCCGGCTGGTATCCGGACGCCAACACGCCCGCGACCGAACGCTGGTGGGACGGGACCGCCTGGACCGCGCACTCCCGCGCGGCCCAGGCGTCGGGCCCGGTACCGCAGGCGAAGCCGGTCCTGGCGCAGGGACAGCCGCAAGCCCCGGGCCAGACGCACGTGCCGGGTCAGCCGTACGGGGGCGACGGCGGCGCGGCCGGCGGCTTCGGGCCGCCGACCGTGCCCGCTCAGCGGTCAGGGAGTGGTACGGGCTCCACAGGTGGGGCCGGCGGGTCGCGCACGGTGGCCCTGGCGACGGCCGGCGTGGTGCTCGTCGCGGTGGTCGCCGTCGGCGCCGTACTCCTCAACAGAGGGGACGGAACCACCCCCGAGGCCCGGCCCGCTTCGGGTTCGCCGACGGCCCCGAAGACCGCCGGACCCGAACAGAGCGCATCGGCCTCACCCTCGGCGAGCGAGGCCGCGACCGAACTCGTCGACCAGCTCAACGGCATCACCATGCCCATTCCCGAAGGCTGGGAGAAGTCCACCAGTTCCTTCGAGCACGGCACGGTCATGTACACGGACCAGACCTACGACTGCCCCGGCAATGGCGATCCGGTCTGCCGCCACGGCCAGGTCTCGTCCGCGACGGCGTCCCAGTCGGACGGGAAATCGGCCGAAGCCGTTGCCAAGAAGGACATCGAGCAGGCTGTGGACGATGCGTACGGCGAGGACTCCTTCGGCGAACGCATCCACGGCGGCATCACCTCCCACACCGTGCTCACGTCGCAGAACTTCGCGGTCGCGGGCCGGACGGGCTATCTGGTGCGCTGGCGGGTGGTCACCGGCAAGGGGCCCGGTGGCTACGTCCAGTCCCTGGTCTTTCCCTCGCCCGTGGGAACGGGTGCGCTGGTCACCGTACGCTTCGCCTTCGACGCGGGACCGGACGCTCCCGGACTCGAACTGATGGACAAGATCGCGGCCGGTATCCGCCCGATCGGAGACGCCACGAGCGGCGGCGTCGGCAGCAGTATCGGGCCCGGTTAGACCCGGGAGCGGACGCGGCCAGGGGCCCGGTGGAGCGAGGACTCGGCGAGGTGTCGGCCGCTCCACGGCGTGCCTGCGTCCGCCGCGCGCCTCCCCGGACAGGGCCTTAGAGGAACGTGCGGCCCTCGCCCCGGTACGTGGGCGCCGTGCCCGTCACGCGGTCGCCCTCGATCAGATGCAGCGTGTCGAAGCGCTCGCACAACTCCCCGGCCTTGGCATGCCGGAACCACACTTTGTCGCCGATCAGCAGATCGTCGGCCGCAGAGCCGAGCAGCGGAGTCTGGACCTCGCCCGGGCCTTCCTGCGGGTCGTAGCGCAGCCCTGGGGGGAGGTACGGAACGGGCAGCCGGTCCTTGCCCGCCGCCCCGGAAGCCGGGTACCCGCCGCCGAGCACGGTCACCACACCGACGCCGGGCCTGCGCACCACGGGCTGGGCGAACAGCGCGGCCGGACGCCCGGTGAAGGAGGTGTAGTTGTCGAAGAGCCGGGGGAGATACAGGCCCGAGCCCGCTGCGATCTCGGTGACCGCGTCCTCGGCGGCGGTGTGCTGGACACTGCCGGTGCCGCCGCCGTTGACGAACTCAAGGTCAGGGGTCACCGCCCGCACCGCCCGGACCACGGCGGCCCGACGGGCGGCGAGCTCCTTGCGGGCCGCGCGCTGCATCAGCCGTACGCCCCCGGAGCGCAGAGGCGCCCCGGCGACAGCGTCGCCGACCCCGGCGACATGTCCCTCGTACGCCATCAGCCCCACCAGCCGGAAACCCGGTCTGCGGGCGATCGACCTGGCCAGCTCGGCCAGCTGGGCGGGCTCGCGCAACGGGGAGCGGCGTGCTCCGATCCGCACTCGTCCGCCGAGGAGATGGAGGGAAGTGTCGAGTTCCAGACAGACCCGGATCTCCTCCTTGCCGCCCGACCGCGCGTTGTCGATCAGCCCCAGCTGGGCGAGATCGTCGACCATCACGGTCACCGCCGCGGCGAGCTTGGGGTCGCCCGCCAGCTCCGCGAAGCCCGCGCGGTCCGCCGACGGATACGCCAGCAGCACGTCGTCGAAGCCGGCCCGCGCCAGCCACAGCGACTCGTCGAGCGTGAACGACATGATCCCGGCGAAGCCGTCCCTCGCCAGTACCCGCTCCAGCAGGGCCCGGCAGCGCACCGACTTGCTGGCCAGCCGGATCGGCTTGCCGCCCGCTCTGCGCACCAGATCCGCGGCGTTGGCATCGAACGCGTCGAGATCGACAACGGCGAGCGGGGCGTCGAGATGGGCGGTGGCCCTGTCGTAGCGGGTCATGGCCTGAGCTTGCCAGACCGAATTATCCCGGGGTAGGGGACGTTCTGGGCAGATCCCCCGGACCCTCGGGCGCGTGGCCGACCAGCCTGGTCCAGCCCGTTAGAGTGACGGGCAGCGGTGACGAACGGGCCTGCCCCGAAGGGTGATCCGCCGGCGTATGTGAACCAGAAACGGGGGGCGGCATGAGCACGGAGGCAGGGCGCCCGTCACCTGCGTCGCAGCCCCGGCCCGCGTCCCGGATCTCCGACGCCTTCTTGCCTCCGGAGCCCGCACCGCCGGCCCCCGACGTTTCCGAGGCCCGGCAATCCGACGGGCGTACGCCGCCGATGCCGGCCGCGCCTCCGGTGGCGGCGCTCGGTGGCGGCGCACCGCCGATCCCGCCCGCGACCCCCGCCCGGCCCGGGCCCGGGCTTCCCGGTGCGCGGAACTGGGCCTCTCACACGCCACCGCCCCCGCAGCGGGCTGTGCCGCCCGCTCCTCCCGGGCCCCCGGCGGCTGCGCCCGACACGGCTGCGACGTCGATGCCGCAGGGCACGGCCGGGGTCGTCGGCCGAGGCCAGGGGCCGATGTCCGGCCGGAGTGCCCCCGTGCCCCCGCCGACCGCCGGACAGCCGTCCGCTCCGGGCGGGCGTGAGCCCGCCGCCTCAGAACAGCGCCCGGTGCCTGTTCCGCACTCGGGCGTCTCGTCGATGCCGCCCGCGCCGAGCGCCCCACCGATGCCGCGTGCCGTGCCCGGCGGATCGGGCCCATCGGCACCGCCGACCGCCTCCGCCCCCGCCGCCCCCGCGTCGGACCGACCCGCGCGGTCGATGCCCCCCGCACCGAGCGCCCCACCCGGCAGGGCGGTCCCGCACGCCACCCGGCCTGGCTCGCCGCAGCCCGTCGGCCCGGTGGACCGGACCGCTGCTCCTGGCGTGCCTGCGCCCGGTCGGGTGCCGGTCCAGCCTGGGCGCGCCGACGGGGTGGACCGTCCGGCTGTCGCGCCTGCGTCCGGCGGGGTGGACCGCAGAGTTGCCCAGCCTGCGCCCGCCACCCCCGCTGCCCGTCCCGGCGCGACCGGGCCCGGCGAACCGGCGGACCGGACCGCCGCCGCGAACGGGGCGCCGGGCGTGCCCGGCCAAGGCACCGCTCCTGCGTCCGACATCCCGGCCGTCGAGACCACCACCCGCTTGCGGCCCATCGGTGAACCCCGCTCGCAGGCCACGGGGCCACAGAGCCCGGCGCCCGTCCGGCGCAGACCGGTCGGGGCCGTCGACATGACGCCGCGGCCCGGCGCGCCCCGGCCACCTGTCAACGCATGGGCTCCGCCGGAGACTCCGGCCGAGATGACCACTCGGCTGCGGCCCGTACGGACCCGGCGCCCCGCGCGGACCGTCGGCGCCGTCGCCTGCGTCGTACTCGGGCTCGGTCTGATCGCCGGCGCGGCCACCGGCAGTTGGCTGACCGGCGACTCGAGCGCCGACCCCGCCGCTCACGACGCGTACGACGAGGTCGCCACCCTGTGGCACAGCGTCCCCGTCGACACGCTCTTCCCCCGCACCCTCAAGGGCGACGGCGCGGGACCGGGCGGCGCAGACCGCGTCTGGACCCGGATCGCCGTCGCCCCCGACGGCGGCTGCGCCACCGCCCTCGACCCCCTGCTGGTTCGGACGCTGGAGCCGGTCGGCTGCGCCCGCGTCCTGCGCGCCACGTACACCGACGCCACCGCCAGCAGCGTCACGACCGTCGGCCTGGTCTTCACCGAGGCGGACGAGCAGGGCATGCAGGCCCTGCGCAACCGGTTCAGCACCGAGTCGCTCGGCGAGCGCACCGACCTGATGCCCCGCACGCTCACGGCCCGGGGAACCGTCGCCGCGAACTTCGGCAGCAAGCAGCGGGCGAGCTGGACCGTGGACGTCGTGACCGAGGCGCCCGTCGTCGTCTACGCCGTTTCCGGCTTCACCGACGGCCGCACCGTCACCGACCCCCAGCCCGCCGACGAGGCCAAGGCCCAGGGCGCGACCTCCGCGCCCGCCCAGGCAGGCCTCGGCCATGAGGCCGTCGGCCTCGCCGCCGGTGTCAAGAGCCGACTGCGTACCGCCTTCGGCAAGGCCACGGAGAAGCCCGAATGACGCGCCGCCGCCACCGCTTCGCCGCCGCCCTCGCGGCCGTCGCCTTCGCGCTGCTGCCCGCGACGCCCGCGCATGCGGACGCGATCCGGGCCCAGCAGTGGGGGCTGGACGCCCTGCACACCGAGCAGGCCTGGCAGACCACCAAGGGCAAGGGCATCACGGTCGCGGTCCTGGACACCGGGGTCGACGACCAGCACCCGGACCTGGCCGGATCGGTCCTGCCCGGCAAGGACTTCATCGGTTTCGGGGCGCAGCGGGGCGACCGCGCCTGGGCCCGGCACGGCACCGCCATGGCCGGGATCATCGCGGCCGGCGGCCATGGCTTCGGCCGTGAGTCCGGGGTCATCGGCATCGCCCCCGAGGCGAAGATCCTCCCTGTCCGGGTCATCCTCGAAGGCGGCGACAAGGGCCGCGAGCGCGCCCGCAAGTCCCGCGGCGGCGCCCTGGCGCAGGGCATCCGCTGGGCCGCCGACCAGGGCGCCGACGTCATCAACCTCTCCCTCGGCGACGACAGCGAGTCGGCGCACCCCGACGCGGGCGAGGACGCCGCGGTGCAGTACGCGCTGTCCAAGGGCGCGGTCGTCGTCGCCTCGGCCGGCAACGGAGGCGAGAAGGGCGACCACATCTCGTTCCCCGCCGCCTACCCGGGGGTGATCGCGGTGACCGCTGTCGACCGCTACGGCACCCACGCGTCCTTCTCGACCCGCCGCTGGTACGCCACGGTCAGCGCTCCGGGCGTCGACATCGTGATGGCCGACCCGGACCGGCGCTACTACCAGGGCTGGGGCACCAGTGCCGCCGCCGCATTCGTTTCCGGAGCGGTCGCCCTGGTCCGCTCCGCCCACCCGGGCCTGACCCCGGCCCAGATCAAGAAGCTCCTGCGCGACACCGCGCGCAACGCGCCCAAGGGCGGCCGCGACGACTCCAGGGGATACGGCCTCGTGGACCCGGTCGCGGCGCTGGCGGCGGGGGCGAAGCTGCGCCCGGCGGATCCGAAAGCGGCGACGGCGGGTTACGACAAGCAGTTCTTCGGCTCGGGCCCCTCGTCCTCGGACGGGGACGACGAACCGGTGGGCTGGCTCGCCCCGGTCGCCGGCGGCATGGGCGTGCTGATGCTCGCGGCCGCGGTCGCACTCTGGCGCGGCGGACGCCTCGCCCCCAGCCGCACCGGCTGACGGCGCGACGCGCACGTGCCCCTGCCCGGGGGCGGGCTCTCGCCTCGACGTGGACGCGTCCGCCCTACGCCGGCCGGGAGCGGGGCTCACACCGCGATGTGGGACGTGCCGACCTGCCCCGGAGGCGGGGCCCAGGCCTCGACGCGGACGCACCGGCGGGGCTGCCCCCCGGTCTCGATGCGTTCCCTGCCCCACCCCGGCGGCGGCCTCACGCCTCGACGCGGCCCCGGCGGCTGCTCTCCGCGGGCGGACGGCGGACACTCAGCTGCGCGCCAGCGCCTCCCGCGCTGCCGCCTCCACACAGGCGACACCCGACTCCTTCGTCGGGTGACCGTCCGAGAGGACCGCGATCAGACTGTCCCCGACCCGCCCCACCGAGTGCACGACCCACAGGCCGGTCGCGCGCATCGGCATCCAGCCGTTCTTCAGCGCCCACGGAGCGCCGGCCGCCGACACGCCCCAGTCCTGCCCGGGGGCCACGTACTGCATCAGCGACCGGAGGTACGGATAGGGCCCGTCGAACACGGCCCGCAGCAGCGTGAGCTGATCGCGCGCAGTGGTCCGGGTCAGCCCCCACGCCCGGTCCGCCACCGTCTCGGTCAGCCCCAGCCGGGCGTGCGCCGCGTCCAGCCCCTGCACGCCGCTGATCGTCTCCCACAGCGACGACGCCGCGTCGTTGTCGCTGTTGACGATCATGGCCCGCGCGAGTTCCCGCTCCCGCGCCGGCAGCGGCTCGGGCAGGGCCGCCAGGATCGACACCTTGACGACGCTCGCCGAGGGATACGTCCGCTCGGGCCCGGACAGCAGGGGCCGCGCACTGCCCGGGCGGAGCACGGCGACCGAGACGCTGGCACTCATGGGCAGGAGGATAGGCTCGACGCGTGGCCCTCAAGAACATTCCCGATCCGGGTTTCTCCGACGACGACGGCACTGCCGACGCGGCCCTGGAGGCGGCCCTGGCCGCCTGGGCCGAGGACAGCACCGCCGAACAGCCGGTCCTCGAGGCGCTCAGGGGCGCCCGGCTGCTCGTCCCCGTCGTCGCCGTGCTCGGTGAGGTCGAGGAGGACGAGAAGGGGCTGCGCCGCGAGAAGACCAGCGACATGGCGGTCCCCACGCTGACGGCCGGTGACCGCCGGGCCCTGCCCGCGTTCACCTCGACCGCCTCGCTCGCACGCTGGGATCCCGAGGCCCGCCCCGTCGCCGTACCGTTCCATCAGGCGCTCCAGGCCGCCGCCCACGAGAAGGCGGACACGGTGGTGCTGGATCTGGCCGGACCCGTGCCGTACCAGCTGACCGGTCCGGCCCTGATCGCCCTCGCAGAGGGCCGTACGAGCACCGACCCGCTGGCCGACCCCGCGGTCACCGATGCCGTACGGGCCGCGGTCGTCGCCGAGCCCGCGGTGCTGCGCGCCCATCTCGGACCGGGCCGGGACACGGACGGCACGCTCGCCCTCGTACTCGCCGCGGACGCGGCCTGGGCCGAGGCGGGCCGGCGTATCGCCGAGGCACTGGCGGGCGACCGCGTACTGAGGGCCCGCCTGGTGCGGGGCCTCGACATGGCACTGCTGCCGGCCGAGGCCACCCCTCCGGGCGAGCCCCTGTTCGTACGCGGGTAAGGGCTGCGGATCAGCCGTAGACGGGGCCGGTGTACTTCTCGCCCGGGCCCTGGCCCGGCTCGTCCGGCACCAGCGACGCCTCGCGGAACGCCAGCTGCAGCGACTTCAGCCCGTCGCGCAGCGGTGCCGCGTGGAAGGAGCTGATCTCGGTGGTGCTGGCGTCCAGCAGGCCGGCCAGGGCATGGACCAGCTTGCGGGCCTCGTCCAGGTCCTTGTGCTCCTCGGCATCCTCGGTCAGGCCGAGCTTCACGGCTGCCGCGCTCATCAGGTTCACCGCGACCGTGACGATCACCTCGACGGCGGGGACCTCGGCGATGTCGCGGGTCATGGCGTCGAAGTCGGGGGACTCATTGGGGGAGGTCGCGTCACTCATGACGGATACGATATGCCCCGCCGCTCCGGCTTCCGCCGCGGCCACCGGTTAGCCCCTTCCTCCGGGAGCTGCTAACCTTGTGTGACGACCGGCTGGACATGTGTGTGTCCGGCCCACAAGTGGAGGCTCCGATCTCCCACCTGGCTGCCCTTACGGGCGGCGGGTCACCGGTCAGGCGGCGCCCATCGTTCCGTACGGACGATGGAAGTCGCCCGATGTGCGCCCCGCGGTTGACCGCGGCGGTGCTCCGGTATTCCGAGGAGCTGCCGCCTGTGTCCCGTCCGGGGCATTTTTCGTGTTCCGGTTCGGTTGGTCTGTGAAACAGACGTTACGCGGCTGTCTGCCAGGCAGTCGTGTGGTGCTACCGAGGAGGATCCATCAGCGCCGAGCCCCGCATCAACGACCGAATTCGCGTTCCCGAGGTGCGACTTGTCGGTCCAAGCGGCGAGCAGGTCGGGATTGTTCCGCTTGCCAAGGCCCTTGAGCTTGCGCAGGAGTACGACCTCGACCTGGTCGAGGTCGCGGCGAATGCCCGTCCGCCCGTCTGCAAGCTCATGGACTACGGGAAGTTCAAGTACGAGTCGGCCATGAAGGCCCGTGAGGCGCGCAAGAACCAGGCGCACACGGTCATCAAGGAGATGAAGCTCCGGCCGAAGATCGACCCGCACGACTACGACACCAAGAAGGGTCACGTCGTACGGTTCCTCAAGCAGGGCGACAAGGTCAAGATCACGATCATGTTCCGTGGTCGTGAGCAGTCCCGCCCCGAGCTTGGCTTCCGCCTGCTGCAGCGTCTCGCTTCGGACGTCGAGGACCTCGGCTTCATCGAGTCGAACCCGAAGCAGGACGGCCGGAACATGATCATGGTTCTTGGCCCGCACAAGAAGAAGACCGAGGCGATGGCCGAGGCGCGTGAGGCACAGGCCGCCCGCAAGGCCGAGCGCCAGGGCTTCACGCAGGAGGAGTCGGCGGACCAGAGCGCTGAGGCTTCGGCCGACGCACCTTCCGACAAGCCCTCCGAGGCGTGACCGAAGGGGCTGCCACCCAGGCGGCCCCGGGTCCCGCCCGGAATCCACAAACCAAGATCTGACGCTCCTGCTGTCCGGTGTGCGCACCGGGGGAGCGCCACTGACGAGGAGATAACGGCGCGATGCCGAAGAACAAGACGCACAGCGGTGCCAAGAAGCGCTTCAAGATCACCGGCTCCGGCAAGGTGCTCCGTGAGCGCGCCGGCAAGCGCCACCTGCTCGAGCACAAGTCGTCCCGCGTGACGCGTCGCCTCACCGGCAACGCCGAAATGGCCCCGGGCGACGCCGCGAAGATCAAGAAGCTTCTCGGCAAGTGACGTCCGCCGTCCCCCGCGAAGGGGACGGGACGCCGAGACCGGGACCTATTCGTTTCCGGGCCGTGTGACCACCAACCACGGCCCCGCTACAAGGAGTTAACAAGTGGCACGCGTCAAGCGGGCAGTCAACGCCCACAAGAAGCGCCGGGCGATCCTCGAGCAGGCCAGCGGTTACCGCGGTCAGCGTTCGCGCCTGTACCGCAAGGCCAAGGAGCAGGTCACCCACTCCCTGGTCTACAACTACAACGACCGCAAGAAGCGCAAGGGCGACTTCCGTCAGCTGTGGATCCAGCGCATCAACGCCGCTGCCCGCCAGAACGGCATGACGTACAACCGTCTCATCCAGGGTCTGAAGGCCGCCAACATCGAGGTGGACCGCAAGATCCTGGCCGAGCTCGCGGTCAACGACGCGGGCGCGTTCGCCGCCCTCGTCGAGGTCGCGCAGAAGGCGCTTCCGAGCGACGTCAACGCCCCCAAGGCTGCCGCCTGACGGGTCCGTTGAACCGGACTTGACCGGACCCGCAGGCCACGAGGCCTGCGGGTCCGGTTCGTTTGGCGTTGTTCCCGGGGCGACACCCCGGCCCCCGAACCCCCGGTCGGAGTTCAGCGGGTCGGCCGGGGCACCCCGCAGTCGTTCCGGGCCGGCCCCGGACCAGTCAGAGAGCCACAGGCACCCCATGCGCACCCCCGAGCTGATCTCTCCGCGTTCCCCGCGTGTCACCGCCGCACGGCGGCTCGCCAAGCGCAACTTCCGGGGCAAGGACCGGCTGTTCATCGCCGAGGGGCCGCAGGCCGTGCGCGAGGCCGTCGCCCACCGCGGACCCGACGGGGAAGCCACCCTGGTCGAGCTGTTCACCACCGTCGAGGCCGCCGAGCGCTACGCGGACATCGTCGACGCCGCCCGCGCGGCCGGCGCCCGGGTGCACCACGCCGCCGACACCGTGCTCGCCGAGGTCTCCCAGACCGTCACCCCGCAGGGCCTGGTCGGTGTCTGCCGGTTCCTCGACTCGCCCTTCGACCAGATCCTGGCGGCCCGGCCGAGGCTGGTCGCCGTACTCGCCCATGTACGCGACCCCGGCAACGCCGGCACCGTCCTGCGCTGCGCCGATGCCGCGGGAGCCGACGCCGTCGTGCTCACCGACGCCTCGGTCGACCTGTACAACCCCAAGTCCGTACGGGCGTCCGTCGGTTCGCACTTCCATCTGCCCGTCGCCGTCGGCGTCCCCGTCGAACAGGCCGTGCAGGGGCTGCGTGACGCCGGAGTACGGGTCCTCGCGGCCGACGGCGCCGGTGACCACGACCTCGACGACGAACTCGACTCCGGCACCATGGGCGGGCCCACCGCATGGATCTTCGGCAACGAGGCCTGGGGCCTGCCCGAGGAGACACGCGCGCTCGCGGACGCCGTGGTGCGTGTCCCGATCCACGGAAGGGCCGAGAGCCTGAACCTCGCGACCGCCGCGGCCGTATGTCTCTATGCCTCGGCGCGGGCCCAGCGCGCCGGCGGCGCGGGCGCCGCCCGGTGAGCGGACCACTCGCTCAGGGGGTCCGCTCCGTCACTTCGAGCTAGTAGGGTGGCGGGCTCGGGGGCCCACTGCGGCAGCGGAGAGGTGGGGTACGGGGACATGAGCGTCGGGACCAGCAGGCCGACCCAGGAAAAGGGGGCCATCCCGTGCCGATCCGGCAGTCACGAGCTGTCCGGGATCGACCCCGACGACCTCCCCGACGGGCTCGTCATAGCCGACGAGAGGGGCCGCATCGTCTGCTTCAACGCCGCCGCCGTACGCATCACCGCCGTCGCCAGGGCGGATGCCGTCGGAGCGCCCCTGGAACACGCGCTGCCGCTGGAGGACCTCAAGGGCCGCCGCTGGTGGACCCTGACCGACCCGTACGGCGGACTCGCCACCCGCGTCGGCCAGCCGGAGCGCAATCTGCTGCTCCCCGGCGGCCGCGAGGTCCTCGTCTCCGCCCGCTATGTGCGCGACGTGCCCAAGGGCCCGGTGCGCCGGCTCGTCATCAGCCTGCGCGGCACCGAGGCCCGGCGCCGTACCGAACGCAGCCACGCCGAACTGATCGCCACCGTCGCTCATGAGCTGCGCTCCCCGCTGACGTCCGTCAAGGGCTTCACCGCGACCCTGCTCGCCAAATGGGAGCGTTTCACGGACGACCAGAAGCGGCTGATGCTGGAGACCGTCGACGCCGACGCCAACCGCGTCACCCGCCTGATCGCCGAGCTCCTCGACATCTCCAGGATCGACTCCGGACGGCTCGAGGTACGCCGCCAGCCCGTCGACCTGCCCGCGGCCGTCGGCCGGCACATCCAGGCGCACATAGCCGGCGGCCAGTCGCCCGACCGGTTCTTCGTACGCATCCGGGAGCAGCTCCACGACCTCTGGGCCGACCCCGACAAGATCGACCAGGTGCTCGGCAACCTGCTGGAAAATGCAGTGCGCCACGGCGAGGGAACGGTCACCATCGAGGTGGCGCCGGCAGCGGCGAAGGACGACGAGAAAGGGACGGCGGTCACCGTGAGCGACGAGGGCCCCGGCATCCCCGAGGAGTCGATGGGCCGTGTCTTCACCCGCTTCTGGCGGGGGAGCAAGCGCGGCGGCACCGGCCTCGGCCTCTACATCGTCAAGGGCATCGTCGAGGCGCACGGCGGGACGATCACCGTCGGCCGGGGGCCCGGCGGCGGCGCCGAGTTCCGATTTATCCTGCCCGTCGGCGCTCCGGCCTATCTCCAGTAGAGATCGCCCGGGCGGCCCGCGGGCTCATTCGCCGCCCCGCACCCCGTTAGACTCGACCTTTGGCACCTTTGCGTCCTCGGTCGTCCCTGGTCGACGTGCGGGGGCCCCAGCCAGCCCATCGGAAGTACGGGAAGAGATGTCCGCACCCAATAAGTCGTACGACCCAGTTGAGGTCGAGGCACTGAAACCGGAAGAGATCGAGCGCATGCGGGACGAGGCGCTCGCCGCCTTCGCCGCCGCAGACTCCCTCGAGGCGCTCGCCCACGCGAAGGTCGCGCACACCGGCGGCACCTCGCCCCTCTCCCTCGCCAACCGGGAGATCGGCGCGCTGCCCCCGCAGGCCAAGGCCGAGGCCGGCAAGCGCGTCGGCCAGGCCCGCGGCGCCGTCAGCAAGGCGCTCGCCGCCCGGCAGACGGAGCTCGAGGCCGAGCGCGACGCCCGGGTGCTCGTCGAGGAGGCGGTCGATGTCACGCTGCCCCACGACCGCGTCCCGGCCGGCGCCCGCCACCCGCTGACCACGCTCTCCGAGCGCATCGAGGACATCTTCGTGGCCATGGGCTACGAGGTCGCCGAAGGCCCCGAGGTCGAGACCGAGTGGCTGAACTTCGACGCGCTCAACATCGCCGCGGACCACCCGGCCCGGGGCGAGCACGACACGTTCTTCGTCCAGGGCGCCGGGGACGACGACTCGGGCGTCGTGCTGCGTACGCACACCTCGCCCGTGCAGGTCCGCTCGATGCTGGACCGCGAGCCCCCGCTGTACGTGATCTGCCCCGGCCGCGTGTACCGCACCGACGATCTGGACGCCACCCACACCCCGGTCTTCCACCAGGTCGAGCTGCTCGCCGTCGACGAGGGCCTGACCATGGCGGACCTCAAGGGCACCCTGGACCACATGGTGCAGGCGCTGTTCGGCGAGGGCATGAAGACCCGGCTGCGGCCGAACTTCTTCCCGTTCACCGAGCCGTCCGCCGAGATGGACATGGTCTGCTACGTGTGCCGCGGCGAGTCCGTCGGCAACCCGGACCGGCCCTGCCGTACCTGCTCCAGCGAGGGCTGGATCGAGCTCGGCGGCTGCGGCATGGTCAACCCGAAGGTGCTCACCGCCTGCGGCGTCGACCCCGCCAAGTACAGCGGATTCGCCTTCGGGTTCGGCATCGAGCGAATGCTGATGTTCCGCCACAACGTCGAAGACATGCGAGACATGGTCGAGGGTGACGTCCGGTTCACCCGGCCGTTCGGGATGGAGATCTGATGCGGGTCCCGCTTTCATGGCTGCGGGAGTACGTCGACCTGCCGGCGACGGAGACCGGCCGTGACGTCCAGGCCAAGCTCATCTCCGCCGGCCTCGAGGTCGAGAGGGTCGAGCAGCTCGGCGCCGGCATCAAGGGGCCCCTCGTCGTCGGCCAGGTGCTGACCATCGAGGAGCTGACGGAGTTCAAGAAGCCCATCCGCTTCTGCACCGTCGACGTCGGCCAGGCCAACGGCACAGGCGAGCCGCAGGAGATCGTCTGCGGCGCGCGCAACTTCTCCGTCGGCGACAAGGTCGTCGTGGTCCTCCCGGGCGCCGTACTGCCCGGTGACTTCGCGATCGCCGCGCGCAAGACGTACGGCAGGACCTCGCACGGCATGATCTGCTCCGGCGACGAGCTCGGCATGGGCGACGACGGCAGCGGCGGCATCATCGTGCTGCCGCCCGAGCACGAGGTCGGCACCGACGCGATCGAGCTCCTCGAGCTCGTCGACGATGTCCTCGACATCGCCGTCACCCCCGACCGGGGCTACGCGCTGTCGATGCGCGGCGTCGCCCGCGAGGCCGCCACCGCCTACGGCCTCGCGCTGCGCGACCCGGCGCTGCTCGACGTACCCGGGCCGAACTCCTACGGATACGTGGTCAAGGTCTCCGACCCGGTCGGCTGCGACCGCTTCACCGCGCGCACCGTCGTCGGCCTCGAGCCCGAGGCCCGCTCCCCGATCTGGCTGCAGCGCCGGCTGCAGAAGGCCGGGATGCGCCCGATCTCGCTCGCCGTCGACGTGTCCAACTACGTGATGCTCGAGCTCGGCCAGCCGCTGCACGCCTACGACCGCTCCCGCCTCGACGGCCCGATCGGGGTCCGCCGCGCCGAGCCCGGCGAGAGGCTCACCACCCTCGACGGGGTCAAGCGCGTCCTGGACGCCGAGGACCTGGTCATCACCGACAACCGCGGGCCGATCGGCCTCGCCGGCGTGATGGGCGGCGCCAACACCGAGATCGCGGACGCGACTCCCGACGAGGAGACCGGCCGGATCACGGGCACGACCGAGGTCGTCATCGAGGCCGCGCACTTCGACCCCGTCTCCATCGCCCGCACCGCGCGGCGCCACAAGCTGTCCTCCGAGGCGTCCAAGCGCTTCGAGCGCGGCGTGGACCCGCAGGCCGGGGCGGCTGCCGCGCAGCGCACCGTCGACCTGCTGGTGCTGCTCGCCGGCGGCACCGCCGAGGGCGGCGTCACCGAGGTCGTCGCACCGTCCGCGCCGCGTACGGTCACCATGCCGGCGGACCACCCGGACCGCGTCGCGGGCGTCGCCTACGGCCGCGAGACCGTCGTACGCCGCCTCCAGGAGGTCGGCTGCGACGTCTACGGGCAGGACGAGCTGGTCGTCACCGTCCCGTCCTGGCGTCCCGACCTCAGCGCGCCGAACGACCTTGCCGAAGAGGTCATCCGGCTCGAGGGGTACGAGAACCTCCCGTCCACGCTGCCCACGCCGCCGTCCGGCCGCGGTCTGACCGCGCGCCAGCGGCTGCACCGCAGGGTCGGCCGCGCGCTGGCGGGGGCCGGCTACGTCGAGGCGCCGACCTACCCGTTCATCGCCGAGAAGGTCTTCGACCAGCTCGGTCTGGACGCGGACGACGCCCGCCGCCGGGTCGTCAGGCTCGTCAACCCGCTGTCCGACGAGGAGCCGGCGCTGCGTACCACGCTGGTGCCCGGCCTGCTGGCCGCGCTGCGCCGCAACGACGGCCGCGGCAGCCACGACCTGGCGCTCTTCGAGACCGGTCTGGTCTTCCGGCCGACCGGCGAGGAGAAGCCGGCTGCGGTGCTGCCCGTCGAGCGCCGCCCCACCGACGCGGAGATCGCCGGGCTGGACGCCGCGCTGCCGCACCAGCCGCGCCGAGCCGCCGTCGTCCTCGCGGGCGCGCGCGAGCAGGGCGGCTGGTGGGGCAAGGGCCGCCCTGCCGACTGGGCGGACGCCGTCGAGGCGGGCCGGCTGCTCGGCCGCGAGTCGGGCGTCGAACTGACCGTGCGGGCCGACCAGCACGCGCCGTGGCACCCCGGCCGCTGCGCCGCGCTGTTCGCGACGGTGGACGGCGAGGAGACCCTCGTCGGCCACGCCGGCGAGCTGCATCCGCGGGTGGTCAAGGAGCTGCACCTGCCCGAGCGGACCTGCGCCATGGAGATCGAGCTCGATCTGCTGGAGCGGGCCGCGGCGGGGGCCGTCGTCCAGGCGCCGCGGATCTCCACCTTCCCGGTGGCCACCCAGGACGTCGCCCTGGTCGTGGCCGAGGACGTGCCCGCCGCCGATGTGGAGGCCGCCCTGCGCGAGGGCGCCGGCGAACTGCTCGAGTCCATGCGGCTGTTCGACGTCTTCACCGGCGAGCAGCTGGGCGAGGGCAAGAAGTCCCTGGCATACGCGCTGCGGTTCCGTGCCACGGACCGCACGCTGACCGTCGAGGAGGCCTCGGCAGCCCGTGACGCCGCGGTCGCGCTCGCTGCCGAGCGCACCGGGGCGGTGCTGCGGGGGGCCTGACCGCCTGCCCGAACGGCCTGAAAGGGGCGCACCCGGACACCGGGCGCGCCCCTTTCGCGTCGGCGCGGGCGGGACGTCGCGCATGCCGGGCGTCATGTCCGACGGACGTCGGCGGGCGTCGGTGGGGTCCCGGGCCGTCCCATGGCGCGCATCCTGTGTGCGCCCCCTTCGCCTTTCGGCGGGCGCTCCCTGGCGCCCCCGGCATCGGGCATGCCCGGCGCATGCCGGGCGTCGGTGGATCCTGGGACCCCGTTGGGCCGGCCGTGCCCCCGACGCCACGGCGCGCATCCCTGCGCGCCCCCTACGCCCCGGCGGACGGGCAAGACGGCCGCCGCGCGGCGGGCCGGTCGTCCGACCGACGCGCCCCGCGCGGGCCCCGGCGTATGTGAGCGCCTTCCCGCGCCCTGGCGAGCCCATGGCCCCCACCTCACTCATCCGGGTGAGAAAAGGTGGCTTTGTTCAAGTGGCTCCCGGGCGGTCGAAAGAATCATCTCGGCCGCCACGCGCGGGCCTGCGCGTCGGGCAGGGCCTATGAGGGGACCATCCGCATGATCCGTATCAGGTCTGGGGGCCCTTGGCCGGCCTCGAGGTGGGCGAGGGCCGCACCGGCCGGCATCTCACGGATCCGGCCACTGCTGCCCGTGATCCTCGCGGCCGGCTGGGGCAGCGCCGCGCTTGCGTGGCGGATCGCCTACAGCCCCGAGGAGCCCGAGAGCCCGGGGCGTCGCATCGCCACCTCAGCCGTCTTCTTCACCGTCGGCGGCGGCCTGGTCCTCGGCAGCAGGTGTGGACTGAAACGGGAGTTGAAGAGCGTACGGGCGGTCGCCGAGGCGGCCCAACGGGTCCTGCTGCGACCGCTGCCGCCGCGTCTGGACGGACTGGTCGTCGCCGCCCGCCAGCTCTCCGCCCACCCGGGAGCCACCGTCGGCGGTGATCTGTACGAGGCGGTGGCCACCCCGTACGGGGTGCGCGTCGTCATCGGGGACGTACGCGGCCATGGTCTCGCGGGGCTCGGTGCGGTCGCAGCGGTGCTCGGCAGCTTCCGTGAAGCGGCCCATGACGAGCCCGAACTCGGCGGCGTACTGCGCAGACTGGACCGGGCGATCCAGCGGCATCTGCGGGAGCGGGCGCGCGAGGAGCATCCGGCGTCCGGCGGGCCGCAGCCCGACTGCCCGGCGGCGGAGGAGTTCGTCACCGTCCTGCTTCTCGAGATCGCCGCGGACGGCGGCGTACTGGCGCTCAACTGCGGCCATCCATGGCCTTATCGGCTCGGCCGCAGCCCGGAGCCGCTCGCCACCGCCGTACCGCTGCCGCCGCTCGGCCTGTTCCCGCTTCCGTCCGAACTGCCCGTCCGGCGGTGTGCCCAACTGCTCCCCGGTCAGGCGCTGTTCCTCTACACCGACGGAGCCGCGGACGCCCGGGACGCGACGGGTGGATTCTTCGGTCTGGAGGCCGTCCTCGCCGATGCCGTGCTCGATCCGCCCGTCTCGCCCGCCGCCGTGATCGCCACGGTGCACGCGCAGTTGCTGCGGCACACCGGTGGCCGGATCTCCGACGACGCGGCTCTGCTGGTGCTGCGCAACGACCGCTCGCGGGTGCCGGCGCAGTCCGCGGAAACCGCCCTGCGCCGTACCCGACCGCAACCCTCCAATCGATAGCCGTCCGCAGCCATGCGCAGCGTCCGGCAGGAGTGGGACTGCCGGCGCGCGGCCGGCGCGCCGCCTGCCTTGCCGCGGAGTGTCGGGCAGATCAGCAAGGCAGACGACGCGATCAGGGCCGCCGTACTGTACGAGGGGGAGCCGACGGCCCGGCCGCCTCTGTGAGAGGCCCTTCAGTGAACCGGTGTGCGCCCCGCGGCGGCAGCGTACGCAAGGCACAGAAAAGGGCACTTGTTTCACACCCCGTGCGAATCGCCCTCTACTACGCTGAGCGGACCGAGTCACCGGAGGGGGCCCATGCAGCCCAACACCCTGCTCGACGCGCTGCTCGACGAAGCAGGCATCTCCCACGCCGGACTTGCCGCCCGCGTCAACCTCGCGGGCCGGGCCAGGGGACTGTCGCTGCGGTACGAACACACGGCCGTGGCACGCTGGTTGAAGGGGCAGCGGCCACGGGGCCAGGTACCCGACCTGATCTGTGAGGTGTTCGCGGGCCGACTGCACCGGATGGTCACCCTCGGCGACATCGGCCTGGGTGCACCGGACCAGTCGGCGGCGCCGGCCGGCTCCTCGCTCTCGGGCTTCGTGGATCGCGCCACCGCCCTGTGGCGCTCCGACGAGCAGCAACGGCCGCATATCGTCGGAGCACCCGCGGTCACCGGCACCCCGGCCGTGATGCCGGTATGGGAGTGGGAGAATCCGCCGGAGGACGCGGATGTGTCGCGCAGCGGCCACACCCGGGTCAGCATGGCCGACATCAAGATGCTGCGGTCCGCGCGGGCGCACTACGAGCTGATGTACCGCAAGGCGGGCGGTATCGCCATCCGCGCTCGTATCGTCCGCTTCCTCAACGCGGAGGCCGCGCCCTTGCTGCGCGGCGGCTACAGCGACGCGCTGGGCCGCCAACTGCACCGCGCCACGGGCGGTCTGGTGGCGGTGGCGGGTATCTGCGCGTACGACTCCGATGCGCACGGACTCGCCCAGCGCTACTTCCATCAGGCGCTGCGGCTGGCAAAGGCCAGCGGTGACCGGGGACTTGGCGCCTATGTGATTGCGCTGCTGGTCAACCAGTCGCTTCATATGGGCGAGCACCGGCAGGCGGTGGCTTTCGCGGAGGCGGCGCTGCGCGCCGCCGGTCACCAGATCACCCCGGCGCTGACCACCGACCTGTACGCGATGCAGGCGAAGGCGTACGCGCACCTGGGTGACGGCAGCAGCGCCCTGAGATGCATCCGCTGCGCGGAGTCGGAGGCGGAGCGGATCCGTCCGGGCCACGAGCCGGACGAGACCGGGTACGTCCAGCCGGGCCTGGTCAATGTCCAGGTCGCCGAAGCGCTGCTCAGTCTCGGTGATCTGCCGGCGGCCCGGGAGCACGCGGCGGCCGCCGTCGGCGTCCCCGCCCACGACCGCGGCCGGGTGCACCGGCTCGCCATGCTCAGCCAGATCGAGATACGCCAGGGAGAGATGGACCGGGCGGCGCGGACGGCGGCCGCGATGGTGGAGCGGGCGCGCGGGATGGAGTCACAGCGGCTGCGCGACCGCCTTCGTGCCGTGCGCCAGAGCCTCGCGGCGAGCGGATCCGCCGATGCCGAGGAGGCGGCCGAGCTCATCGACGGGGCGCTGCGCGTTCCCCTCTGACCGCACGCCTGCTGCGATATTGCCATCTACTTGTCGGAAGGTGGCAGAAACGTGCAGTGGATGAACTTAAGCGAACAAACTGTGTACGAGAACCGCTGGTTCAGGGTCAATCTCGCGGATGTCGCGCTGCCCGACGGCCGGCATCTGGACCACTTCCTGATCCGGCTGCGTCCGGTCGCCGTCGCGACCGCGGTCAACGAGGCCAACGAGGTGCTGCTGCTGTGGCGGCACCGCTTCATCACCGACAGCTGGGGCTGGGAGCTCGCCGCGGGTGTCGTCGAGGACGGCGAGGACATCGCTGACGCCGCCGCCCGCGAGATGGAGGAGGAGACCGGCTGGCGTCCCGGCCCCCTCCGGCATCTGCTGACCGTCGAGCCGTCCAACGGACTCACCGACGCACGGCACCATCTCTACGTCGCCGACGACGCCACGTACATCGGCCACCCCCAGGACGACTTCGAGTCGTCCCGCCGGGAGTGGATTCCGCTGAAGCTGGTGCCCGACATGATCGCCCGCGGCGAGGTCCCGGCCGCCAACATGGCGGCCGGGCTGCTGATGCTGCACCATCTGCGGCTGGGCTGACGCGCTCGCCGCGTGCTCTGCCGCGACCGGACGCCCTCGCCGGGCTACCGGCCCATCGCCTGCCACACCGTGACCGCCAGCGCCCCGAGCGCGGTCAGTGCGGCGACGGCGGGAAGCGGCCACCGGGCGTGCTCGAGCGCGCCCACGCGCGCGGCCAGATCGGTCAGGTCCCGGTCGATCCGGCCGTTGCGCTGTGCGAGCAGTGCCAGTTGTCCGTCGATCCGGGCGAGGCCGACGTCGAGGCTGCGGCGCAGTTCGGCGAACTCTTCGACGACGACTAAATGATCAGGGTCGGTGGATGTCACGGAAGTCGCTCCTGTTCGGGTGGTGTACGGCGGACCCTTGACTGAGCGGGTCCGAGTCAACCCTCCCTGGTCGAGAAGCGGGAGCGTGTGCGCATGGCATATGCGAGCACGCCCCGCGCGCCCCGTGTGAATCAGAAGCGAAGGCCCGCGGGCGTCACTGGAGCGGGCCCGCTGGTGTCAGGAGTAGGGGTAGAAGCCGGAGCCGGTCTTGCGCCCGAGCCGGCCCGCGTCCACCATCCGCTGCAGCAGCGGGGGCGCGGCGTACAGCGGCTCCTTGAACTCGGCGTACATGCTGTCCGCGACCGAGGCGACCGTGTCCAGGCCGATCAGGTCGGAGAGCTTCAGCGGGCCCATCGGGTGGGCACACCCCATCTCCATGCCGTTGTCGATGTCCTCGCGGCTGGCGATGCCCGACTCGAACATCCGGATCGCCGAGAGCAGATACGGGATGAGCAGCGCGTTCACCACGAAGCCCGAGCGGTCCTGGGCGCGGATGGGGTGCTTTCCGAGCACCTGCTGCACCACGGCCTCGGACCGCTTGATGGTCTCCTCGGACGTGGTCAGCGCCGGGATCAGCTCCACCAGCTTCTGGACCGGAGCCGGGTTGAAGAAGTGGATGCCGATGACCTGGTCGGGGCGGGAGGTCGCGACAGCCAGCTTCACCAGCGGGATCGAGGAGGTGTTGGAGGCGAGGATTGCGTCCGGGCGGGTCACCACCTGGTCCAGGATCTGGAAGATCTCCGTCTTGACCTGCTCGTTCTCCACGACGGCCTCGACGACGAGATCGCGGTCGGCGAACTCCCCGAGGTCGGTGGTGAAGGTGAGGCGCTCCAGGGTCGCGTCGCGCTCCGCCTCGGTGATCTTGCCGCGCTCGGCGGCCTTGGACAGGGAGTTGTGCAGCCGGGTGCGGCCGATCTCCAGGGCCTCGCCCGTGGTCTCGGCAACCTTCACCTCGAGGCCGCTTCTGGCGCAGACCTCGGCGATGCCTGCGCCCATCTGGCCGCAGCCCACCACTCCGATGCGTGCAATGTCGGCGATGGAGTCCGTCACCTCGTGCCTTTCGCTGGTCTTCGTGCGGCAGGTCCCCCGTATGGTTCCGGCGCCCGCCCGACCCCAAGACGTTACTCCGGAAGTATGCGTGTCCGGCCGCCAGGGGCGGGCATGCTGTGCGGACACGGACGGTTACGGCTGCGTACATCGAGTGGGCAGGGGTCGGCGAAATGGGACGCATCGGGCGAAGAGGTTTTGTGGTGGCGGCGGCGGGGGCACTGGCCGCACTGGCGGCCGGGGACGCGGCCGCCGCGGCCGACGGGCCGGTGGCCGCCCGTGCGCGCAGAGGTGCCCCGCGTCCGGAGTTCCGCGGGATGTGGCTCGCCACCGTCGGCAACCGCGACTGGCCGTCCGTGCCCGGCCTCACCGCCCAGGCACAGCGCGCCGAACTGCTCGCCCATCTCGACAGCGCGGTGGCCCGCCGACTGAACGTGGTGATCCTCCAGGTCCGGCCGACGGCGGACGCGCTGTGGCCCTCGCCGTACGAACCCTGGAGCCAGTACCTCAGCGGCGTACAGGGCAAGGACCCCGGCTGGGACCCGCTCGGCGCAGCGGTCAGCGAGGCCCACAAGCGCGGTCTGCAGCTGCACGCCTGGTTCAACCCCTACCGGGTCGCGAACCACACCGACCTCTCACGGCTGGTCCCGAACCACCCCGCGCGGCTGCATCCCGAGTGGGTCCTGCCCTACGGCGGCAAGTTGTACTACAACCCCGGTATCCCCGAGGTCCGCCGCTTCGTCCAGGTCGCGATGATGGATGCCGTAAGCCGCTACGACATCGACGCGGTCCACTTCGACGACTACTTCTACCCGTATCCGGTCGCGGGGCAGGTCTTCGACGACGACGCCACCTATGCCCGCTACGGCGCGGGGTTCACCGACAAGGCCGCCTGGCGGCGCAGCAACATCGACCGCCTGGTCGGGGAGATGGCCGCCCGTATCACCCGGGCCAAGCGCGGCGTCCGCTTCGGGATCAGCCCTTTCGGTGTGTGGCGCAACAAGGCCACCGACCCGCTCGGCTCGGAGACCTCCGCCGGCGTACAGGCCTACGACGATCTGCACGCCGACACCCGTAAGTGGGTCCGGGAGGGCTGGATCGACTACATCGTCCCGCAGGTCTACTGGAACATCGCCTTCCCGGCGGCCGACTACGCGGCGCTGGTCCCCTGGTGGGCGGGCGTCGCCCAGGGGACGGGCGTCGATCTGTACATCGGCGAAGCCCTCTACAAGGCCGGGGCGCCCGGCCAGCCCGCACCGTGGCAGGACCCCAAGGAGCTGTCCAGGCATCTCACCCTGGCCCGGAGGTACCCGCCCGTGCGCGGGCACTGCTTCTTCTCGGCGAAGGAGGTCATGACGGATCCAACCGGGGCGATGGCGCAAGTGGTCACGGACCACTATCCGACCCGGGTGCAACCGCCGAGCTGAGTCAGCTCTTCTCGTGGTGTTGGACGACGGTGTCCGGGCCCGGGGACATCAGCGCCTCGTGGCCGTCCTGGAAGCGGACGCGATACGGGGGACTGCCCTTGGTGCCCAGCACTTCGACGACTTCGGCGATCTTGTCGTGCTGACCCACGATCCTGCCGTGCACCAGCAGCGTGTCGCCCACGCTTGCTTCCATGGGGAGTGACCTCCTCGAAGCGATGTGGTGGTCCGTGCCTGCATCCGAGTCTACGGCCGGGGGCGCGAGTTGCACCTTCTCGTGCCTCAGCTGCGGGCGCGCTGGGTGGCGGCGATGCAGACGAGCACCGCGACGGCGGCGAGCGGGGCGGCGGGGGAGAGCCGCTCGCCCAGCAGGGTCAGCGACCAGACCAGGGTGAGCAGCGGCTGGGCCAACTGGAGCTGGCTTGCCCTGGCGATCCCGATCTGCGCCATTCCCCGGTACCAGACGTACAGGCCGAAGAAGGTCGAACCGGCCGCGACCCACACCAGGCCGATCACACCGTGCACGCTCATGTGCACCGGTTCGAAGGACAGCGCGACGGCCGATCCGGCGAGGGAGAGGGGCAGGCAGAGCATCAGGGCCCAGCCGATCACCTGCCAGCCCGGCATCACGGCGGCCAGCCGGCCGCCCTCGGTGTAACCCGCGGCGCAGACCAGCAGCGCACCGAAGAGATACAGGTCGCCGGCGTGCAGGGCGCCCCCGCTCTGCCGCACGGTGAAGGCGATCACCACGCCCGCCCCGGCGAGTGCCGCGAACCAGAAGGTGCGGGAAGGCCGGCGTCCTGTGCGCAGGGCCGCGTAGGCGGCGGTGGTCAAGGGCAGCAGTCCGACCACGACGGCTGCATGCGAGGAGGTGGAGGTCTGCAGGGCGAGCGTCGTCAGGAGCGGGAAGCCCACGACCACACCGCCGCCGACGACGGCCAGTGCGACCCAGTGGCTGCGGTCGGGGACCGGTACGGGCAGTGCCAGCAGAAACCCGCCCGCGACCAGCGCGGCGAGCACGCTGCGCACCGTAACCAGGGACCAGGGGCCGAAGCTCTCCAGGCCCCAGACCGTGGACGGAAAGGTCAGCGAGAAGGCGACGACGCCCAGCGCGGCCAGAAGGGTGCCGCTGCTGACCGCTATCGAAGTGGTGGGGGTAGCGCTATCCTGTACCGTCATGCAAGAGCGTAGCAGTGTGGATGAACTGGCGAACTCTCTGAAAGAGGAGCTCAACCGCTACTCGCCTGGTGGAAAGCTGCCGTCGAGCCGTGAACTCGTCGAGCGCTTCCGGGTCTCCCCGGTGACCGTCTCCCGCGCCCTCGCCCAGCTTGCTGCCGAGGGGCTGGTCGTCACCCGCCCCGGCGCCGGCTCCTACCGCGCCCGGCCCCGCACCGCGACCCCGGCCGCCGGGGACACCTCCTGGCAGGAGGTCAGCCTCAGCGCCGACGCCGCGGCCGAGGTGGTGCCGCGTGCGGTCGACGCCTCCGGCGTACTGGTGACCCTCGCCGCGCCCCCCGCGGGCGTCATCGAGTTCAACGGCGGCTATCTGCATCCCTCGCTGCAACCGGAACGAGCCATGGCGGCCGCGCTGGCCCGTGCCGGACGCCGCCCCGGAGCGTGGGGGCGGCCACCGATCGACGGGCTGCCCGAACTGCGCGAGTGGTTCGCCCGCGGACTCGGCGACACCGTCACCGCTGCCGACGTACTGGTCACCGCGGGCGGTCAGTCCGCGCTCACCACCGCCCTGCGCGCTCTCGCGCCGCCCGGCGCACCCGTCCTCGTCGAATCGCCCACCTATCCGGGCATGCTCGCCATCGCCCGCGCCGCGGGCCTGCGGCCGGTGCCCGTCCCGGTGGACCCCGACGGGGTACGCCCCGAGCTGCTCGCCGCCGCCTTCCGGGCCACCGGCGCACGGGTGTTCGTCTGCCAGCCGCTGTTCCAGAACCCGACCGGTGCCGTCCTCACTCCCGAACGACGCCCCGAGGTGCTGCGGATCGCCCGCGAAGCCGGAGCCTTTGTCGTCGAGGACGACTTCGCCCGCCGCCTGGTCCACGAGGACGCGGGCCCCCTGCCCAGCCCGCTCGCCGCCGACGACCCCGACGGGGTGGTCGTCCATGTCAGCTCGCTCACCAAGGCGACCTCGCCCAGCCTGCGGGTGGGGATGCTCGCCGCCCGCGGCCCCGTCCTGGAACGGCTGCGCGCCATCCAGGTCGTCGACAATTTCTTCGTCCCCCGCCCGCTCCAGGAAGCCGCCCTGGAACTGGTCGGCGCCCCGTCCTGGACGCGCCATCTGCGCACGGTGGCCGGCGAGCTGAAGACCCGCCGGGACACCATGACCACCGCGCTGCGGCTGCACCTGCCCGAGCTGTCCCTGCCGCACATCCCCTCCGGCGGGTATCACCTGTGGCTGCGCCTCCCCGACACCATGGACGAATCGGACCTCGTCGCCGCGGCCCTACGGGCGGATGTCGCTGTCGCCCCCGGCCGCGCCTACTTCTGCGCCGAACCCCCGGCCGGCCACATCCGGTTGAGCTTCGCGGGCGTGGCGGGCCCGGCCGAGACCGCGGAGGGGGTCCGCAGACTGCGCACGGCCTGCGACGAGATGCCGGCCTGACCCCAGGACCGGCGGAAACGACGGTGACAACGGGTGTCCGGCGTGCGAGCCTCACGCCATGAGCGAGACGACCCACGGCCCTTACACCATCTCGACCGATCCCGGCCGCCTCGACGCGGCCCGGGTCCACCACTGGCTCTCGAGCGACGCCTACTGGGCGCTCGGCCGCAGCCGGGAGAAGCAGGACCTCGCCATCGCCGGATCGCTCAACTTCGGTGCGTACGCCACGGCTTCGGGCGAACAGGTCGCCTATGCGCGCGTCATCACGGACGGGGCCACATTCGCCTACCTCTGCGACGTCTACGTCGCCCCGCCCGCCCGGGGCACCGGTCTCGGTACCGCCCTCGTCGCGGCCGTGCGCGACCACCTGGCGCCGCTCGGGCTGAACCGGATCATGCTCACCACGGACGATGCTCACGGTGTGTACGAGAAGGTCGGTTTCCAGGTGCTCGGCAACCCCGAAGACTGGCTGCAGATCGCCTTCAAGTGACTCTTGACCTGGGCGGCATTCCCCTTCACCATCACGCCATGAGTGTGAGGGTCACGTTGGTCGCCGCCGCGCGCAGCTCCTCGCTGCTCGCCGAGCGGTTCGACGACGACCGACCGCTCGACCTGGCGGGATGGCAGGGAGTGCGGCATGCCGCGCATGCCCTCGTACCGCTGAGCAGCGCTGAGCTGCGGTACTGCTCCCCGACCCCCCGCTGCCGGGAGACCGGCGAGGCACTCGGCCTCTTTCCCATGGCCCAGCCCGCCCTGCGGGACTGCGACATGGGCCGCTGGCGCGGGTTCACACTGTCCGAGGTGACCGCCCGCGAGCCGGCCGCTGTCGACGCATGGTTCGCCGACCCGCGCTCGGCCCCGCACGGCGGTGAGCCTCTGCTGGCGTTCATCGGCCGCATAGGGAGCTGGCTCGACACCCGCCCCGCCGACGACGGCGGCACCATCGTCGCCGTGGCCGAACCCGCCGTCGTGCGGGCGGCCCTGGTGTACGCGCTGAGACTGCCGCCCGCCACCTACTGGGCGGTGGACGTGCGCCCGCTCTCGACGGTGACCCTCACCGGGCTCTCCGGCCACTGGAGCCTGCGCCTGGATGCGGCGGCGTGACGCACCGGCCGTGCGACCTCACGCGGCCGTCCCCACCACCCGCTCGGGCGTGATGCGGATGACGATCCGTACGACCTCCGGCGGCAGCTCCAGGTACTCCTCGCCCGCACCGGGGCCCTCGTACTGCTCCGCCAGCTGAGCCGCGAGCGTGCGTTTCGTGTCCTCGGTGACGGACGCGATCCCGCGGATCTCCACGTACCGCAGCGGGTCGTCACGGTCGTACACGGTCACGCTCACCCGCGGGTCGGCCGCGATGTTCCGGTCCTTGCGCCGGCCCGCCTCGGACGACACGACCAGGTCGTCGCCGTCCCTGGTGACCCGGACCACGGAGGTCTGGGGGCTGCCGTCGGGGAGGACGGTGGCCGGCACCGCGGGGTGGGGCGCATCGAGCAGGCGACGGGCGCCCGCACTGAGGGAGACAGACATGCCCGACAGCCTAACCCCCCTTCACCACATGGCTGTTGGCGCTCCGGACGGCTCCCGCGGGCTACGGATCCAGGAGGCCGTCCCGCCTGCCGCGCAGAAAGGCGACCTCCGCCGCGTTGCCCGCGCGTCCGATCGCCGCGTCGTACTCCGCCACCGCCTCCGCGCCGCGACCCAGGCGGACCAGCAGATCGGCGCGGACCGCATGGAAGACATGGAAGCCTTCGAGCCCCGGGCCGAGACCGTCGACCAGCTCGAGCGCGGCGGCCGGGCCCTCGACCTCCGCCACCGCCACCGCGCGGTTGAGCGCCACGACCGGGCTGGGTGCGATCGCCGTCAACTGGTCGTACAGCCGCAGGATCTGCCCCCAGTCCGTCTCCGCCACGCTCGCGGCATCGCTGTGCACGGCGCTGATCGCCGCCTGGATCTGATACGGCCCCGGCCGCCCTCGCCGCAGGCACCGCCGCACCAGCGCCTGCCCCTCGCCGATCAGGCCGGCATCCCACCGGCCCCGGTCCTGGTCGGCCAGCAGCACCGCTTCGCCGTCCGGACCCGTACGGGCCGCGCGGCGGGACTCGGTGAGCAGCATCAGCGCGAGCAGCCCGGTCACCTCGGGCTCGTCCGGCATGAGGCGGGCCAGCAGCCGTCCGAGCCGCAGCGCCTCGGCGCACAGCTCCTCGCGCACCAGCCGGTCGCCCGAGCCCGCCGCGTACCCCTCGTTGAAGATCAGATAGATCACGGCGAGCACTGCGGGCAGCCGGTCGGGCAGTTCGGCCTCACCGGGCACCCGGTAGGGGATCCGCGCATCCCGGATCTTGCCCTTGGCGCGGACCAGACGCTGTGCCATGGCCGGCTCGGTCACCAGGAACGCCCGGGCGATCTCCGCGGTGGTGAGCCCGCCGAGGAGCCGCAACGTCAGGGCGACGCGAGCGGCCGGGGCGAGCGCCGGGTGACAGCACGTGAAGATCAGACGCAGCCGGTCGTCGCGCACCGGTCCCTCCTCTGCCGCATCGTCGCGCGCGTGCAGCAGGGCGGCCTGCGCGTGGCGGTCCGCCCGGGACGCCTCCCTGCGCAGGCGGTCGATCGCCCGGTTGCGCCCGGTGGTGATGATCCACCCCGCTGGGCTCGGCGGCAGTCCGGTCGAGGGCCACCGCTCGAGCGCCCGGGTGAAGGCGTCCTGCACCGCCTCCTCGGCGATGTCGATGTCACCGAAGACACGGACCAGCACGGCCACCGCGCGGCCGTACTCCTCACGGAAGACGCGCTCCATCGCCGCTGCGGAGACCGCGGGCACATCGGATGTCATCCGCTGCTTCCGTGCTGCTGCAGCGGCCTCACCTCGATCGGGAGGGTGATCGCCCGCGCCAGCTTCCGGCCCCACTCGAGCGCTGCGTCGAGATCGGGCGCCCGGATGACGGTGAAGCCCCCGAGGTGCTCCTTGCCCTCGACGTAGGGGCCGTCCGTCATCAGCACCTCGTCGTCCTTCAGCTTCAGCACGGTGGCCGTGTCCGGCGCGTGCAGGCCTCCGGCGAACACCCAGGCGCCGGCTTCCCGGAGCTCGGTGCTCACTGCCTCGACGTCTCGCATGATCGGATCGAGCACATCGGGTGGCGGCGGTTCCCCGTCCGGCTGGTAGATGCTGAGCAGGTACATCTGCATGATGTTCCTCCTTCGCGGGACGGCGTCCTTGCGTCCCTGTCTCACTCTCCATACGAACGGCTTCCCAGCGGAACGACAGCCACCGGAAATCGACGAGGACAGAAATCCGGAGAGCGCCGGCATCGCGGAGGGGCCAGATCATGCAGGGACGGCGCGGGCGCCCGGCGCAATCGTGCGTCGGTCGCCCGTGAGGCGTCATCGTGAAGACCCGTACGCGGCCCTACGTGCTGCCCTGCGTCAGGACAGCCGCGCAGCGCGGCTTCGGGGCCCATGCCCCTCTCCGCTTCGCCGGGTGCGCTGCCAGGAACTCACGGACGCGCCGCCACCGGGGGCTACGACCTGCGGCGAGGCTTGCCGCGTTTGCCGCCCTTGGGGCCGCCGGTCCCGCTCCGCGGGCTCTTGCCGGTCGACTTGCCGGCTGCGGGCGTCCGCCGTGCGCCGCCCGTATCGGGGCGTTGGCGCTTCGGCTGTGCCGGGGTCGGGCGTCCTCGTGAGCTGTTGACGGTCCGGCCGCGGACGATCCCGATGAACTGCTCCACCAGGTCGGTGGTCTCCTCCTGCGGCCATGACAGCGCGATGCGCGACTCGGGGGCGTCCGAGACCGGCCGATACGTGAGGTCCTTGCGGTGGTGCAGGCGGGCGAGCGACTGCGGGACGACGAGCAGCCCCACTCCTGCCGCCACCAGTTCCACGGCGTCCGCCGTCGTGGTGGGGCGCTCGTTCGCGGGCTGCCCCGGCCGACGCTCCCATTCGAGGGTGTCGTCGAGGGGATGCAGCACGATGTCGTCGGCAAGATCCTCGGCGGACACCTCGTCGACAGCCGCCACGATGTGATCCTTCGGGACCACGACCACCGTCGTCTCGGTGTAGAGAGGGATCGCGCTGAGGTCGTCCGGCCGGTCGATCGGCAACCGCACGAAACCCGCGTCCGCGCCACCGTCGAGCAGCACTCCTGTCGCTTCGGCGGCGGTCACCGCGACGAGGGTCAGTGGGACGCCGGGCAGCCGCTCGTTCCAGATCCGCACCCACTTGGTCGGCGTCACACCCGGGACATACGCGAGCCGGAACGAAGGGGGTACTTCCGAGCCTGTCACGCCGCCAGGCTACCGCTCGTGGTCGGAGGTATCGCACACGCTCGCTACCCTTGACACCATGACGTCGCACCAGACCACCCAGACCATGAAGCCCGCAACCGCGGCCAAGAAGCTGGGTGTGTACCTCCAGGCCACGCCCGCCGAGTTCCAGGAGGGTGTCGTCTCGCGCAACGAGCTGAGTGCGCTGCAGGCCGATCCGCCGCAGTGGCTGCTGGACCTGCGACGCAACGGCCCGCACCCCCGGCCGGTGGTCGCGGCGAAGCTCGGCGTCTCCATCGCAGGTCTCGCGCGTGGTGGAGTCACGGACGCCCTCACCACGGAGCAGATCGACGCATTGAAGGCGGATCCGCCGGAGTGGCTGCAGCAAGAACGCGCCACCCAGGCCGAGGTCCGCAAGGAAGCGGTGCGCATCAAGGAGAAGAACGCGGCTGAGGGCGATCGACCGCGTTCCTGACGCCGCTCACCTGCGAGCCGCCATCGTTCCTGACCAGGGGCCCTTCTGACCGCGAGGCGAGCGCGGTACGGCTCCACGTGTGCTGCCGGCGAACGGGAACCGCTGGTCCCCGCGGCGCATCTTCACGGGCGTCGTCGGCCCGGCGTGCAGGGGCCAGCGATTCCGGGCCATCAGGGGGATGCGGGATGTTTGCTGCGGGTGAGGCGTTCGGGCTGGTCTTCGGCTCGGTCGGGCTGCTCTTTGCGGCCTTCGGGATCGTGATGATCGTCTTCATGGTGCGCAAGGCCTCGGAGCACAGACGGACGTTGCGGGAGGGGCTCGTGGCGGAGGCCCGGTGTCTGGAGACGTTCGTGGTGCACCACCGCTCTGCGGAGGGCGGCGGGCACAGCCAGCGGCGTCTGATCCTCGGGTTCCGGACATCCGAGGGGCGGGATGTGCGGGCCGAGATCGCCTCGGATGTGTCGTATGTGGTCGGGGACATCGTGCCCGTGCGCTATCTGCCGGAGCGGCCGGAGCGGGCGGTCCCGGCAGAGACGTCGCCCGGCCTGGGGGTCGGCTCGTACCTTGCCGGCGGGGTGCTGGTGCTCTTCACATGCGTGGGGCTCTTCTTCGCCGCGACGGGCTTCGGACTGAGCGCGTTCATGGACGGGCCGGCCGATGACGGCGGGACCACTCCCGATTCGGGCGAGTACTGGACCACTGAGCCCTAGCCGGCTGGTTCCGTCCTTCGGTGTCCCTGGGGCAGACCGGTCGCCCGTCGACTCGTACGTCCAGATGGTGGCGGTGCCGCGGCCGCCGCGACGCGTCACAGGGGCATCCTGCCCGGACCGCGGTCGAATGGCGCGTGGATTTCGGGGTCGACGCGTTCCCGGCGGCGCCCGGCCACGTACTAGTGCCGCCCGTCGGTCCGACGGAGGTGCAGGATCACTGATCGCGCAGACGGGCCTCCGCCGCCGTGCGATGCTGGTGCGCATGACCCTGGAGGACCTCGTACGGCTGCGCCGCGCCCGGGACATGATGGACCGCGACTACGCGCGGCCGCTGGACGTTCCGGCGCTGGCGAACGTCGCCCTCATGTCGCCCGGGCACTTCTCCCGCAGCTTCCGTGCCGCCTTCGGGGAGACGCCCTACAGCTATCTGATGACCCGCCGTGTCGAGCGCGCGAAGGCGCTGCTGCGGCGAGGCGACATGAGCGTGACGGAGGTCTGCTTCGCGGTCGGATGCACCTCGCTGGGGTCGTTCAGCTCGCGCTTCAGCGAGCTGGTCGGCGAAACCCCCAGCGCCTACCGGGCCCGCCGCCACGATGACGGCGCCGCGATCCCGGCGTGCGTCGCCAAGATCCTCACGAGACCGGTCAGGATCGGAGAAGCCAAATCCGCCGCCGCCTCGTAGCGTCGACGGCATGAACATCAAGCTCGCACAGTGCTTCATCGCAGTGGACGACCATGACAAGGCGCTCGCCTTCTACCGCGACATCCTCGGCCTGGAGGTACGCAACGACGTCGCGTTCGAGGGGATGCGCTGGGTGACCGTCGGCTCACCCGCGCAGCCGGACGTGGAGATCGTCCTCGAACCGCCGCTCGCCAACCCCAACGCCTCGCCGGCCGACAGGCAGGCGATGGCGGAACTGCTGGCCAAGGGCATGCTGCGCGGAGTGATCTTCTCCACCGACGACTGCGACGCCACCTTCGAACGCATCCGGGCCGCCGGCGGGGAGGTGTTGCAGGAGCCGATCGACCAGCCGTACGGCGTCCGCGACTGCGCCTTCCGCGACCCGGCCGGCAACATGCTCCGCTTCACCCAGCCCCTCAAGCGGTAAGGACCGCCTGCGGTCGGGTCCCGGCCCAGGGCTGTGGAGCGCTCCGGCTCCTGGGCGGCGCAGGCGATCCAGCCCCTCCGGGCGGACGGCGGGGGAACGCCCAGGCCCCGCTGCGCCGGATCGCGCTGCCCGCATTACCGGGCATCGAGGTGCACCTCAGGACGAGTCGGTGCACCCCAGGGGCAGCGTGAAGCACACCGCTTGGTCCGCGTCATGTTCCATGAGGCGGTCGCGCGTGGCACCGTCACGGCCCGGACCCCGGTGATCGCCCTCAGCGGTGGCGCGCGGTCGCCGTCGTGGGGTCGCGCCGTCCTGGCCGCCACCACCGACCAGGTGGGCAGCGCCCGTTGCCGGGATCGCGCCGACGGAGGAGAACCAGACGTTACGCTCGGAGCCGGTCGGATCGAGCCAGGCGACGCCGACGGAGACCGCGAAGGCGGCCCCGCCTCACAGATGGAGACACGATGAGCATGGCCACGAGGACGGACGCGCAGTCGCCTGCGCCGCACGTTGCCGACAGCCACGATCTGATCCGCGTGCACGGCGCGCGCGTGAACAACCTCAAGGACGTCAGCATCGAGATCCCGAAGCGCCGGCTGACGGTGTTCACCGGTGTCTCCGGCTCGGGCAAGAGCTCGCTGGTGTTCGACACGATCGCCGCGGAGTCGCAGCGGCTGATCAACGAGACCTACAGCGCCTTCGTGCAGGGCTTCATGCCGACGCTGGCGCGGCCCGAGGTCGACGTCCTCGACGGGCTGACCACCGCGATCAGCGTCGACCAGCAGCGGATGGGCGGCGACCCCCGCTCCACCGTCGGCACCGCCACGGACGCCAACGCGATGCTGCGCATCCTCTTCAGCCGGCTCGGCGAGCCGCACATCGGTCCGCCCAGCGCGTACTCCTTCAACACCGCCTCGGTCCGGGCGAGCGGCGGGATCACCGTCGAACGCGGTACCGCCAAGACCAAGACCGTGAAGGCGACCTTCAACCGCATCGGCGGCATGTGCACGAACTGCGAAGGCCGTGGCACCCTCTCCGACATCGACCTCACCCAGCTCTACGACGACTCCAAGTCGATCGCCGAGGGCGCGTTCACCATCCCCGGCTGGAAGTCGGACAACGTGTGGACCGTGGGGATCTACGCCGAGTCGGGGTTCCTCGACCCGAACAAGCCGATCCGCAGGTACACCAAGAAGGAGATGCAGGACTTCCTTTACCGCGAGCCGACCAAGGTGAAGGTCAACGGCGTCAACCTCACCTACGAGGGGCTGATCCCCAAGATCCAGAAGTCGTTCCTGTCCAAGGACAAGGAGGCGATGCAGCCGCATATCCGGGCGTTCGTGGAGCGGGCGGTCACCTTCACCACCTGCCCCGAGTGCGAGGGCACCCGGCTCAGCGAGGGCGCGCGGTCGTCGAAGATCGAGAAGATCAGCATCGCCGACGCCTGCGCGATGGAGATCCGCGACCTGGCCGAGTGGGTCCGCGGACTGAAGGAGCCCTCGGTGACGCCGTTGCTCACCGCGCTGCAGGGCACCCTCGACTCGTTCACGGAGATCGGCCTGGGGTACCTCTCGCTCGACCGGCCGGCGGGCACGCTCTCCGGCGGTGAGGCGCAGCGCGTCAAGATGATCCGCCACCTCGGCTCCTCGCTCACCGACGTCACTTATGTCTTCGACGAGCCGACCATCGGTCTGCACCCGCACGACATCCAGCGGATGAACGACCTGTTGCTGCGGCTGCGGGACAAGGGCAACACGGTGCTCGTCGTGGAGCACAAGCCGGAGGCGATCGCGATCGCCGACCACATCGTGGACCTCGGCCCGGGCGCCGGTACGGGGGGCGGCACCGTCTGCTTCGAGGGCACCGTCGAGGGGCTGCGGGCGAGCGACACCGTCACCGGCCGCCATCTCGACGACCGGGCCACCCTCAAGGAAACGGTGCGCACGCCCACCGGGACGCTGGAGATCCGCGGCGCGACGGCGAACAACCTGCGCGATGTCGACGTCGACATCCCGCTCGGGGTGCTGACCGTGGTCACCGGCGTCGCCGGATCCGGCAAGAGCTCGCTCGTGCACGGCTCGGTCCCCGCGGGCGCGGGTGTGGTGTCGGTCGACCAGAGCCCGATCCGCGGCTCCAGGCGGAGCAACCCGGCCACCTACACCGGGCTGCTCGACCCGATCCGAAAGGCGTTCGCGAAGGTCAACGGCGTGAAGCCGGCACTGTTCAGCGCCAACTCCGAGGGCGCCTGCCCCACCTGCAACGGCGCCGGCGTCATCTACACCGACCTGGCGATGATGGCCGGTGTCGCCACCCCCTGCGAGGACTGCGAGGGGAAGCGGTTCCAGGCATCGGTGCTGGAGTACCACCTCGGCGGCCGCGACATCAGCGAGGTGCTCGCGATGTCGGTGACCGAGGCCGAGGAGTTCTTCGGCGATGGTGAGGCGCGCACACCGGCGGCGCACAAGATCCTCGAACGGCTCGCCGACGTCGGGCTCGGCTACCTCACCCTCGGCCAGCCGCTCACCACGCTGTCCGGCGGCGAGCGGCAGCGGCTCAAGCTGGCGACCCACATGGCCGAGAAGGGCGGCGTCTACGTCCTCGACGAGCCGACCACCGGCCTGCACCTCGCCGACGTCGAGCAGCTGCTCGGCCTGCTCGACGGGCTCGTCGACTCCGGCAAGTCGGTCATCGTCATCGAGCACCACCAGGCGGTCATGGCACACGCCGACTGGATCATCGACCTCGGCCCCGGCGCCGGCCACGACGGCGGCCTGGTCGTCTTCGAGGGCACACCCGCCGACCTCGTCGCCGCCCGTTCCACCCTCACCGGTGAGCACCTCGCGGCCTACGTCGGCACCTGACCGAGGCCCTCGCGGACACCGTGGGACGAGTTGCTGCCGCGGCTCGATCGCTCGCTGCCAGGGCTCATTCGGGCCGGCGTCGGGGGCCTCGGCTGGTTTGGTGCAGCCACTCCGGCGCCGGTTCGGCGTCGCCGTATTCGTCGTGCCAGTTCCACCATTCGTACGGCGGGCCTTGGGGATAGCCTTCGGGCGAGTCCTCCCATGTCTCCTGCCGCCCGAGCGCCGTCATGTCGAGGTAGCTCCAGGTGCTCCCCAACGCCTCGTCACCGCGGGCGTTGATGAAGTAGGTGCGGAACACGCCGTCGCCGTCGCGGATGAACGCGTTCGTGCCGTGCCACTCGTCCACACCGAAGTCGGTGTCGAACTCGTCGGTGATCGTGTACCAGGGCGTCGTCCAGCCCATTCGCGCTTTCACACGCTCGATGTCCGGCTGTGGCGCGCGTGAGGCGAAGACGAGAGTGGTGTCGCGGGCGTTCAAATGAGCAAGGTGGCCCACGTGGTCCGCCACCATGGAGCAGCCGCGGCAAGCGTGGTCAGGCCAGCCGAATACGCCGGGCTCGAAGAAAGCGCGGTAGACGATCAGCTGACGACGACCCGCGAACAGGTCGAGCAGACCCGCCTTACCCTCGGGTCCGTCGAACTCGTACTTCTTCTCCACTGCCAGCCACGGCAGCCGGCGACGCTTGGCGGCCAGTGCGTCACGGGCGCGGGTCAGCTCCTTCTCTTCCACGAGCAGCTGCTGGCGCGCTGCCTCCCACTCTTGCAGCGAAACGATCGGGGGTGTCTTCATCGTGGCGTTCACCTTCCGGTTCGGTCCGAGCATGCGTCGGCCAGGGGCCTGAGCTGCGCGCCGCTCAGGACCCCCTGCGTCCAGGGTCGGACGCCACCGACACGGGCGCACGCCGACGCCAATGAGTGCATGGCTTCGACGCACTTTCCCGGCAACCTGGTCCACCACCGGCGCGAGCTGACCATCTGTGACTGAGCCGTTCATCGGTGGCTGACCGGTCGAGTCGGCGGCCGAGAACTCACCCGAGTCCCGGCAGGTCGGGACCGCAGGGCTCAGCATTCTTCGGCCCATGGGCACCTCGGTCGAGCTCAGCCGGAACCGGCATGTGCCGGTTGGCCCGGCCCGGTGGCGCTGCACTCAGCGGGAGGTACGGCACCGGACCGCGCGAACGCGGGCGGTGGTGGTGGCCCTAGGCCGCCGAAGCGGCCGCGACGCGCTCAGCTGACGGCAGCGCCGAACCACTGGGGCAGCCGGCTGAGCAGATCCTGCTGATCTTCACCGACCCACGCCACGTGGCCGTCCGGCCGCAGCAGCGCCGCGGGCGCGTCCAGTTCCTCGCTGACGTCGACGACGTGGTCGACTCGATCTGCCCAACCTGCCACCGTAAGCCGGCCGGTCTGGTCGAGCAGTAGTCCGCGGCCGCCGTGCATCAGCTCGTAGAGGCGACCCTGCTTCAGCTTCACGTCCCGCATCCGCCGGCCGAGCAGTTCGTGGCCCTCGCCGAAGTCGTAGCGGACCCCGACCGCGGTGATGATCCCGGTCACGTACCGGTTCACCTCCTCGAAGTCCATCAGCTTCGAGAACAGCTCCCGCAGCGCGGTCGCACCCGGATCGGTCCCCAGCAGAGTGATCTGCGCGCGGGTGTTGTCCAGCACGCGGGCACCCACCGGGTGCCGTTCGGCGTGGTAGCTGTCCAGCAGCCCCTCCGGCGCCCAGCCGTTGACCGCGGCGGCCAGCTTCCAGCCGAGGTTGAACGCGTCCTGCACGCCGAGGTTGAGCCCTTGCCCGCCGGTCGGCGGGTGGATGTGCGCCGCGTCGCCGGCCAGCAGCACCCGGCCGACCCGGTAGCGTTCGGCCTGCCGGGTGGCGTCGCCGAACCGGGACAGCCAGCGCGGCGAGTGCACGCCGAAGTCGGTGCCCGCGATCGCCCGCAGCTGCTGCTTGAACTCCTCGAGGGTCGGCGCGGTCGCGCGGTCCTCGGCCACGCCGTCGGCGGGCACGACGACGCGGTACGTCCCGTCCCCGTTGGGGATGGTGCCGAACCGCAGTTGGGTCTTGCGGACTTCCTCGACGATGGCGGCAACCCTCGCCGGATCCTCGGTCATCTCCATGTCGCCCAGCAGCGTCTCGACCGTGGCGGGCTCGCCGGGGAAGCCGACGCCGATCAGCTTGCGCACCACACTGCGGCCGCCGTCGCACCCGACGAGGTAGCGCGAGCGCAGGTGCGTGCCGTCCGCCAGCTCGACGGTCACCCCGTCCTCGTCCTGGCTCAGCCCGACCACTTCGCAGCCGCGCCGGATCTCGGCACCGAGTTCGAGCGCACGCTCGTTGAGCAGCCGCTCCGTGACCGCTGCAGGGTGGACAGGCCGTACGGGTGCGCCGTGTCCAGCCGGTCCGGCCACGGCTTGACGATGCCGCCGAAGAAACCGCCGACCTGGAACTTCTCACTGACCGCGAGGAACCGGTCCAGCAGACCGCGCTGGTCCATGACCTCGACGCTGCGCGTGTGCAGGCCGCGCCCGCGGGACTCCCCGGTCGGCTCGGTCAACTTCTCCAGCACGAGCGTGTGCACGCCGTGCAGCCGCAACTCGCCCGCCAGCATCAAGCCGGTCGGTCCGCCGCCGACCACGATCACGTCAGTCATCAGAACGCCCATTCAACGAGATTGGATTTCGACCAGCTGCTCCGCGCAGTCCGGCGGCGCGCACACCCGCACCCGCGCGCCGAGTCCCCGTCACCGCACCGCGAGTTCCACCGGCGGTTCGACGTTCCCGCGCGCAACCCATAAGCTGACAAAAACACATGCACTGCGCGAATCTGTCATTTCCTCAGGTTCTTGCTTCGGTCGGCCATTCTGCGGCACGCCCCGGGCCTTGCCGCAAGCCCCCCGGTGCGCTATATGTTGAGAGTGGCAAGGAGTGGGCAAACTCCTTGCCTTTGCCATTTCTCGTCCGCTCTGGACGGACTAACTCCTCCCGCAGCGGTGACGCGCCGCGTACGGCGATGCCGGCGGTCCAGGAGGACCTCCCATGGGCCTGCGGATGCAGCCGCGGAACGAGAGGTTCTTCACCCTCTTCAGTAAGGCCGGCTCGAACGCCGACGCGAGCGCGGTCATTCTCAGGGAGTTCGTCGCCGCGCCGCACGAGCGCTGAGCGGAGCTCGCCAAACGCATGCACGACACCGAGCACGCCGGCGACGACGCCACTCGAGGTCCGGGTGCCGTCAACGAACCCCCCATTCGTTTTCGGCGTCCTCGGCGCATGATCGCCATCATGCCGGGCCAACCCGGCGCTCAGCGGGGCCAACTCGAGCGCTAAAAGGCCAACTGAAGCGCGCAGTAACAGTGCCGCAGGTTCAGAGTGTGAGCACAGGCCGGGTGGTCAAGTCGTCGCAGAGGTCCTCGCCGTCCGGGCCGTACACGAACTCGACCATGGAAGGGTTGCGGTTGGCGGTGGCCAGGGGCAGCCACGCCAGCATGTGGCCGTAGCCGCCGCACACTGACTCGCCACCGTCTCCGCCGTGGACCGCTGTAACGTCGCTCGTCAGCTCCGTGCAGTAGGTGTCGTAGGCGATGCGAAGGCCGAAGGCGTTCAGCTGGTTCTGCGGGCCGGTACGGTCCCCGTAGGGGATGCGGTCGAGGGGGCAGTCATTTCCCCACCGGAACAGGGTGTCCGCGCCTGCTCCACAGGCGTGCTCCCACTCGTCGGAGCTCGGCATCCGCAGGCCACGAGCCGCAAGGACAGCCGGCATGTCAGCCGGCAGCTCTGTCAGCTTCTCGTCCTCCACAGCCATAAGTACCGTGGCCAAGACAGCGCTCCGGCGGGCGCTGAGCACCAGCGCAAGGTGGGCCCGCAGATCCGGGCCGTAGCCGAAGCCCTGTTCCAGGCTCTCGGCGTAGTCGGCAGTCTGCTCGGGCGTCGGCTGCCAGGTGTCGAGGTCAAATCCGAGGGTCACCGGGCCGCCGGGAATCAGGGCGAATTCCTGCCCATTCCGCTCGATCCGAACGTGGTGCAGGGGAGCGCCGAGGTGCTCAATGGTCTCGACGACGGTCACACGGCCATCCATCAGGTCGGCGGCCTCCTGGGCGACGCGACGTGCAGTAGGCGGTTCGAAGGACCGCCACTGGTCGAGACCGAGTTCAGCGAGAGACATGGGCCGCAGTGTTGCAGGCAGGTCCGACACGGCTTGCGACTGTCCACTGGTGCGCCCGGTTTTCGGAGGCGGCCGCCGACGCCGCGGAAAGCGAGCAGCCGACACCGCCGGAGGGCCCGCCGGCTTTGTCTGTGAGCAGCGGTTCCGGCTCGACTCCTGTGGCGCTGTTACTGAGAGTAAGGTGCCTGGACGATTTTGGTACCGGACACGTTTGTGCAGAGCACTGTCGAGCGCGAGGGAGAGCCTGGCGCAGCGCGAACAGCGGCCGGGTGCGGGACACGTCCCGGCGTCCGCGGGCCCACGCGCCGCGGTGCCCGCGGACCACAAGCACCGGGCGGCCAGCCTCGGACTGATTGCATAAACCTGCGAGGGTGCGTATAGTCATGCCATCGACAGGAGGGTTTCGATGACGGTACGAGCAGCAGTGGCGGGGGCCAGTGGGTACGCAGGCGGAGAGTTGCTCCGACTGCTGCTGGCGCACCCCGAAGTCGAGATCGGTGCCCTCACCGGTAACTCCAACGCGGGCCAGAAGCTCGGCGGCCTGCAGCGGCATCTGCTGCCGCTCGCCGACCGGGTGCTCGAGCCGACCACCGCCGAGGTGCTCGCCGGGCACGACGTCGTCTTCCTCGCGCTCCCGCACGGCCAGTCCGCCGCGGTCGCCGACCAGCTCGGCGCCGAGGTACTCGTCGTGGACATGGGCGCCGACTTCCGGCTCGAGGACGCCGGCGACTGGGAGGCGTTCTACGGGTCCCCGCACGCCGGGACCTGGCCCTACGGTCTGCCCGAACTTCCGGGTGCCCGGGCTGCCCTGGAGGGCGTCAAGCGCATCGCGGTGCCCGGCTGCTTCCCCACCGCCGTCTCGCTCGCGCTGTTCCCCGCCTTTCTGGCCTCTCTCGCCGAGCCCGAGGCCGTGATCACCGCGGCGTCCGGCACCTCCGGCGCGGGCAAGACGCCCAAGCCGCATCTGCTCGGCTCCGAGGTGATGGGGTCCATGACCCCGTACGGCGTCGGTGGCGGTCACCGCCACACCCCCGAGATGATCCAGAACCTCAGCGCGGTGGCGGGGGAGCGGGTCGGCGTCTCCTTCACGCCGACCCTCGCGCCGATGGCCCGTGGCATCCTCGCCACCTGCTCCGCCAAGGCGAAGCCGGGCACGACGGCACAGGACGTGCGGGCCGTCTACGAGAAGGCGTACGCGGAAGAACCGTTCGTCCGCCTTCTCCCCGAGGGGCAGTGGCCCTCGACCGCGTCCGTGTACGGATCGAACGCCGTCCAGATCCAGGTCGCGTACGACGAGGCCGCCGGCCGCATCATCGCGATCAGCGCCATCGACAACCTCACCAAGGGCACCGCCGGCGGTGCGGTGCAGAGCATGAACATCGCACTCGGATTCGCCGAGAGCACGGGTCTTTCCACGATTGGAGTTGCGCCGTGAGCGTGACCGCAGCGAAGGGATTCACGGCCGCGGGCATCGCGGCCGGAATCAAGGAGAACGGCAACCCGGACCTGGCCCTCGTGGTCAATCAGGGTCCGCGCCGCGCCGCCGCGGGCGTGTTCACCTCCAACCGCGTCAAGGCCGCCCCGGTCCTGTGGTCGGAGCAGGTGCTCAAGGGCGGTGAGGTCACCGCCGTCGTCCTCAACTCCGGTGGAGCCAACGCCTGTACGGGCCCCGAGGGCTTCCAGGACACGCACGCCACAGCCGAGAAGGTCGCGGACGTGCTGGGGCACAGCGCGGGCGAGGTCGCCGTCGCCTCCACCGGCCTGATCGGCATCCTGCTCCCCATGGCCAAGCTGCTGCCCGGCATCGAGCAGGCGGCCGCCCAGCTGAGCGAGCACGGCGGCGAGAAGGCGGCCATCGCCATCAAGACCACCGACACCGTGCACAAGACCGCTGTCGCCGCAGGCGAGGGCTGGACGGTCGGCGGGATGGCCAAGGGCGCGGGCATGCTGGCCCCCGGCCTCGCCACCATGCTCGTGGTCCTCACCACCGACGCCGACCTCGAGCCGGCCACCCTTGACAAGGCGCTGCGCGACGCCACTCGGCAGACGTTCGACCGGGTCGACTCCGACGGCTGCATGTCCACCAATGACACCGTGCTGCTGCTCGCCTCCGGCGCGAGCGGGATCACGCCGCCCCACGAGGAGTTCGCCGAGGCCGTACGGACCGTGTGCGACGACCTCGCCCGGCAGCTGATCGGCGATGCCGAGGGCGCCTCCAAGGACATCCGTATCGAGGTGATCAACGCTGCGAGCGAGGACGACGCCGTCGAGGTGGGCCGCTCCATCGCCCGTAACAACCTCCTCAAGTGCGCCATCCACGGCGAGGACCCCAACTGGGGGCGGGTGCTCTCCGCGATCGGTACCACCAAGGCCGCCTTCGAGCCCGACCGGCTCAATGTCGCCATCAACGGCGTCTGGGTCTGCAAGAACGGCAGCGTCGGCGAGGACCGCGAGCTGGTCGACATGCGCTACCGCGAGGTGAAGATCACCGCCGACCTCGCCGCGGGTTCCGAATCCGCCGTGATCTGGGCCAACGACCTCACCGCGGAGTACGTCCACGAGAACAGCGCGTACAGCTCATGACGCACACGACGCGGAAGCACACCGCCCTGCCCAAGGCCCAGATCCTCATCGAGGCGCTGCCCTGGCTGACCCGCCACAACGGCAAGACCGTCGTCATCAAGTTCGGCGGAAACGCCATGATCGACGAGGAGCTGAAGGCCGCGTTCGCGCAGGATGTCGTCTTCCTGCGCCACGCCGGCATCAAGCCGGTCGTGGTGCACGGCGGCGGTCCGCAGATCAGCGCACAGCTCGACCGGCACGGCCTGGTCAGCGAGTTCAAGGCGGGCCTGCGGGTCACCACGCCGGAAGCCATGGACGTCGTACGGATGGTGCTGGCCGGCCAGGTCCAGCGCGAGCTCGTCGGGCTGCTCAACCAGCACGGTCCGCTCGCCGTCGGCATGACCGGCGAGGACGCCCACACCATCACCGCCACCAAGCACCAGCCGCAGATCGACGGCGAGCTGGTCGACATCGGCCGGGTCGGCGAGATCACGGAGATCGACACGGGCGCCATCGAGGCGCTGCTCGCGGACGGCCGTATCCCGGTCATCTCCTCCATCGCGCGCTCACAGGACGACGGACATGTCTACAACGTCAATGCTGATACGGCGGCTGCGGCACTCGCTGCGGCGCTGGGCGCGGAGACACTGATGGTCCTGACCGATGTCGAGGGTCTGTACGAGGACTGGCCCCACAGCGACGAAGTGATCAGCCGGCTCACCGCGACGCAGCTGGAGAAGCTGCTGCCCGACCTTTCCAGCGGCATGGTCCCCAAGATGGAGGGCTGCCTGTTCGCCGTACGCAACGGGGTCAACACCGCGCGCGTCATCGACGGCAGGGTCCAGCACTCGATCCTGCTGGAGATCTTCACCGACGAGGGCATCGGCACGATGGTCGTGCCCGACGGACAGGGGGAACCATGAGCAGCAACCGGGAACTCACGCAGCGCTGGCACGGCGTGATGACCGACAACTACGGCACGCCGAAGCTGTCCCTGGTCCGCGGCGAGGGCGCCAGGGTCTGGGACGCGGACGGCACCGAGTACACCGACTTCGTCGGCGGCATCGCCGTGAACGCCCTCGGCCACGCCCACCCCGCCGTCGTCGAGGCCGTCTCCCGTCAGATCGCCTCCCTCGGCCATGTCTCCAACCTGTACGTCGCCGAGCCGCCCGTCGCGCTCGCCGAGCGGCTGATCCAGCTCTTCGGCCGCCCCGGCCGCGTCTACTTCGCCAACTCCGGCGCCGAGGCGAACGAAGCCGCCTTCAAGATCGGCCGACTGACGGGCCGTACGCACATGGTCGCCACCAGCGGCGGGTTCCACGGCCGCACGATGGGCGCACTCGCGCTGACCGGTCAGCCCGCCAAGCGGCAGCCGTTCCTGCCGCTGCCGCCGGAGGTCACGCACGTCCCGTACGGCGACGCCGAGGCGCTGCGGGCCGCGGTCACCGAAGAGACCGCGCTCGTGATCATCGAACCGATCCAGGGCGAGAACGGCGTGGTCGTCCCGCCCAAGGGGTATCTGGAGGCCGCCCGGGAAATCACCCGGGCGAGCGGCACCCTGCTCGTCCTCGACGAGGTGCAGACCGGCATCGGGCGCTGCGGCCACTGGTTCGAGCACCAGGCCCACCAGGGCGTCGAGCCCGATGTCGTCACGCTCGCCAAGGGACTTGGCGGCGGCCTGCCGATCGGCGCGACCGTGGTCTTCGGCGAGGCGGCCGAGCTGCTGAAGCCCGGTCAGCACGGCACCACGTTCGGCGGCAACCCCGTCGCGTGCGCCGCCGGACTCGCCGTCATCGACACGCTCGCCACCGACGGAATCCTCGATGAGGTCAAGCGGCTCGGCGAGCGACTGCGGGACGGGATCGAGGGTCTGGGACACCCATTGGTCTCCCACGTCCGTGGCAGCGGCCTGCTGCTGGGTATCGTGCTCACCGGGCCGCTGGCACCCCTGGTGCAGCAGGCGGCCCAGGATGCAGGCTTCCTGGTGAACGCTCCCGCGCCCGACGTCGTGCGGCTCATGCCCGCGCTGACCATCGGTGACGCGGAAGTGGACGCGTTCCTTCAGGCAGTTCCCGGCATCCTGGACGCGAGCGACGGCGAAGGACGACCCGGGGAATGAGACGACGATGACCGAGGGCCAGGACACCGAGCACGGCGGTCCCGCCGTACCGCAGACCCGCACGGCCCGCCACCGCCGGATCGTGGACATCCTCAACCGGCAGCCGGTGCGCTCCCAGAGCCAGCTGGCCAAGCTCCTCGCGGACAACGGCCTGAGCGTGACCCAGGCGACCCTCTCCCGCGACCTCGACGAGCTGGGCGCGGTGAAGATCCGCAACACCGGCGGCGAGCTGATCTACGCGGTGCCCAGCGAGGGCGGATTCCGCACTCCGCAGGCCCCGCTCGGCGAGTCGGCGAAGGAGGAGCGCATGCGGCGCCTCTCCGGCGAACTGCTGATCTCGGCGGAGGCCTCGGCCAATCTCGTGGTGCTGCGTACGCCGCCGGGCGCGGCACAGTTCCTGGCCTCGGCCATCGACCAGGCCGAACTGCACGACATCCTCGGCACGATCGCCGGCGACGACACCCTGATGCTCATCAGCCGCGACCCACAGGGCGGGCAGGCGCTCGCGGACCATCTCCTGCGCCTGGCACAGAACGACCGCTGACGTCGCGGGGCGTCGGCGGGCCGGGTGCCGCCGACGTCGCGAGCGGTCGCGGTCGCGGCGCCGTTGACGTCGCGATCGTGGCCGGGCGTTGTTGACGCTGCGGGCCGAGTGTCGCTGTGTCGTGGCCGGCCGCGGTCCCGGGTGCTGCCCGCGTAGCGAGCGGTCGCGAGCCGGGCGCCCCTGCGTCGTGAGCTGCCGTGGTCCCGGGTGCCGCCGACGATGCGAGCCTTTACGGGCCGGGTGCCGCTGACGTCGCGGACCCGGCGGGCGTCAGGCAGTCAGTTTCGCCGTGTGGCGGGCGAATCCGCTCGTCTGCCAGGTGCGGCCGTCCGCGGTGACGGCGAAGCCCTCCGTGTGGGGGAGCGCCTCCAGCCAGGCGCGGGCCCGCCCGCCCATGGCGTACGCCGCCGTCGCCCGGGCGTCCGCCTGGGTCAGGCCCCGGGTCACGACGGTCATCGACGCGAGACCGTCGGCAGGCGGGCAGCCGGTGTGCGGGTCGATGATGTGGCAGCCGCGCTCGGCCGGGCCCGATGTGGCGACGGCGAGGCCGGTTTCGGTCTCGACCACCGTGGCCAGCCCGCCCGGGTGCAGCGGGTCGGAGATGCCGACCCGCCAGGGGCCGCCGTACAGTTGGATGTCGCCGCCGCCGTTCAGACAGACCGCGGCCGCACCGGACGAGGCGAGCATGCGCACCGCGCGTTCCACCGCCCAGCCCTTGACCAGGCCGGTCGGGTCGAGCACGCCGCCGTAGCGGGCGCTGAACCAGCCGTCGCTCAGGCGCTCCTCGTCCTCGCACTGGCCAAGGACCTCGGGTACCTCGAAGTCGCAGTCCCGCAGGGTGAGTTCGCCCCTGGCGAGGCGGCTGATCTGGCTGTCCTGGCGGTAGGTCGAGAAGATCTCGTCCGCACGGTGCAGCCCGGCGACGGCGGCGACGAGTCCGGCGCGCACCCGCTCGGTGTCGCCGTCGGCGGCCACCCGGACATCGAACGAGAACACCGTTCCCATGGAGTGCTCGACGTGACGCAGTCGCGCCGGGTCCGCCGTCACAGGCCCGCCTTGTCGATCGCGCTCTGCAGGGACTCGATGTAGCCCTCGCTGGTGTAGCTGGCACCGGAGACGGCGTCGATCCCGGCGCTCTGGGCGGTGACCGCGGCCTGGTTGAGTTTGGGCACGGCATTGGCGGCGATCTTCCGGCTGTTGGCGTCGGAGCCGGGCGCCTTCACCGCGTCGGCCGCGGTGATCCTGCCGCCGCTGACGGTGATCCGTACCTGGACATCGCCGTACTGGGTGCTCGCCGCGTCCCCGACGAACGTCTTCGGCGCCTCGGAGCCCGAGCCCGAACCGGAGCCCGACTCGGCCCCCGAGCCCACGGTGCCGGGATCGGCCCCGGAGCCGGCGGTCCCGGTGCCGCTCCCCGACCCGGACCCGGAGCCCGGTGCGGCGGCCTCCCCGGCCCCGGCCCCCGCGGCCCCGGCCTTGTCGATCGCGCTCTGCAGGGACTCGATGTAGCCCTGGCTCGTGTAGGTGGCGCCGGAGACGGCGTCGATCCCGGCGCTCTGGGCGGTGACCGCGGCCTGGTTGAGTTCGGGCACGGCATTGGCGGCGATCTTCCGGCTGTTGGCGTCCGTATCGGGTGCCTTCACCGCCTTGGCCGCGGTGATCCTGCCGCCGCTGAGGGTGAGCTGGACCTGCACCGGCCCGTACTGGGTCTCGGCCTCGTCCCCGAGAACCGTCTGCCCCCCGGCGGCTCCGCTTCCGCTCCCGGCGGATCCCGCGGCGGCGGGCGGCACCGAGCCGCCGGCCTGCGACGACGCCCCGGCCACCGAGGTGGCCGGCTGCTTCAGAGCGAGGAGCAGTACGACGGCCGACGCGGTGCCGGCGACGCCGAGCATGATCCGGCGCAGCGGATGTTTCCTCTTCACGGGCGGCCTCACATCTCGAACGACTCATGGTGGATACGGCGGGACGGCACTCCCGCCTCGCGCAGTGCGTGGTACGACTCCTCGGCGAGACCGGGCGGCCCGCAGAGGTAGACATCGTGCTGATCGATGTCCGGCAGCACCTCCTTGAGGCGTTCGGTTGTGATCTCGGGCCGGGATCCGTCCGGCCCGTTCACGGCGTACATCAGCTTCGCGTCGCGCATCTGCGCGATCTCCCGCAGCTCACTCCACAGCGCCAGGTCCTCGGTCCTGCCGGCCCGGTAGAGCAGGGTGAGATCCCCGGGGCCGCCCGGCAGGGTCTCGAAGAGGGCCCGCAGCGGCGTGATGCCGGCCCCGCCGGCGATCAGCAGCACCTTGTTCCGGCTCCGCCGGCCGGCGGTCATGGCTCCGTAGGGTCCCTCCGCCCAGACCCGTGTCCCGGGCTCCAGGCGGGACAGTGCCGTGCTGTGATTGCCGGCGGCCTTGACGGTGATGCGCATCAGATCCGGGCGGGGCGGGGCGGAGAGGGAGTACGGATTGGCGCTCCAGCGCAGGCCCTTGGTGAGGAAGCGCCAGCGGAAGAAGTGACCCGCCTCCGCGCCGAGCCGGTGCAGCCGTCGCCCGGTGATCAGTACGGAGACCACGCCGGGAGCCTCGTCCACGACGGATTCCACCCGCATCCGGTGCCAGAGGTTGAGCCGTACGGGCGCCAGGATCCGGTACCAGAAGAGCAGCGCGCCCACCGTGCCGTACAGCACGTACCAGACGGTGCGGGCAGTGGGGTTCGCGACGAACTCGGAGCCGGTTGCCAGCTGGTGCCAGAAGGTCAGGTACACCGCGACATAGGTGAGGAGGTGCAGGTAGTACCAGGTCTCGTAGTGCATGCGGCGGCGTACCGCACCGGCCGAGACGAAGCCGACGACGAGCAGGAGCGCTGTGCCGATCGTGGCCTTGATCATTTCGGGGAAGTCGACGACGACGGTGACGCTCTGCTCCACCAGGCCGGTATCGGCCTGGACGGCGTACCCCCAGATGGTCAGGACGACATGGGCGACGACGAGACTGATCGCGTACCGGCCACTCATCGCGTGCCAGCGGGTCGCCCGGTCGGAACCCACCCCGCGCTCCAGCGCCGGGACACGCGCCATCTGCAGCACCACGAGCGCGATCATGTACCCGCCGAGCAGGCCGGTGATCCGGCCCGCACCGATCAGCCACTCGGCGGTGTTCATCTGCACTGCGCTCGTGTTCTGCCACCACAGCCACAGCACGGCCATCGCGCCCGCCCAGGCGATCGCCAGCAACATGGCCGCCGGGGAACGCCGGGGCCGGATCGCGCGCATGGTCTGGCGCCTGGCGGCCCGACCGCTCTGAATCATCGCCACTGCTGCTCCTCGGCTGCTGCTCGTCGCGTCAGTGGATACGGACCCGAGGACGCAGAAGTTCAATCGGCGGGAGCCTTGTGACAGCTGTGAGTTGCCTGTGTGTCAGTAGCGGCTGACGGCCGTGCGGCCGGATGCCGTTCCGATCGCGATGTGCGGATCGCGTCGCCGGTCGGCCCACGCCAGGAGGGAACGCATGGCGGCGGCCGGTACGGACACACAACCGGACGTCGCACCACGACCGTTGACATGGAGGAAGATCCCCGCGCCCCGGCCGCGCACCGGACGCTCGTAGTTGAATCCGATGACGAGGGCGTGGGCGTACTGGGTGCGGTACGAGATCAGATGCTCCGACTCGCCGGCCCGGCAGTCCTCGGGCAGGCCGTCCACCCAGCGGTTGTACGCCCGGGAGCCGTTGTCCTGGCACCACCAGGACCGCTCGTCCACCCGCCGGTAGGCGTAGTCCGTCGACACGGGTGCGGACAGGACGCCGAAGGCGTACGGCAGGTCGTACAGCCCGGTCGGTGTGGTGGAGGTGCCCTGCTTACGGCTGTCTCCCTCGACCAGGCCGTTCGCGCCGAAGCGGGCATCCGCTGATCCGGCCGCCTCCCACCGGCCGTCGGGACGGCGGTCCCACCAGGTCACCTTCCCGGTCGTCGAGCCCGGGTGCTCGGCCTGCGCGGTGATCAGCTGGCTTCCGCCCCCGGTGTCCGCCATGAGCGCGGGCAGTGGGACGTCCCGCCCGGACCCGGGGGCGGGAGCGAGTGTGCCGGCGGCGAGCAGCAGCAGTGCGGTGCCGAGTGCGTGACGGGGGCGCATGGTTCCTGACCGTATGCGCGCCCCGGTCCGCCCGCCGTTCGGACTGCGCCGCTCGGGGCAGTCCGGGACGGCGGGGAGTGTGGGCCGGGCGCTTCAGTCGGTGCGCGCGGGCAGGGGAAGCGGCAGCGCCGGAAGGCCGTCGAGGCTCACCCCGACGTGATCTTTCTTCTCGCAGTACTTCGCGAATTCCTCGTCCGTCTTACGGCCGAGGTGCTCGGCGTGCTGCGTGCGCTCCTGCTGGTAGTCCATGAAGGGCACGGCGAAGCCGCAGGCGTCGCTGATCCGGCGGGCACGGACGACGATGATCGCGCGGGCGCCGGGGCCGTCGACCTCCCGGAAGCGCCCGATGTACTCGGCCCAGCGAGGGTCGTCGCGGAAGAGCGCCTGGCCCTCCCCATGTACCCGCAGTACCTTCGGCGGCCCGCTGAACGCGCACCACATCAGCGTGATCCGGCCGTTCTCCCGTAGGTGCGCGATCGTCTCGGCGCCGCTGCCGCCGAAGTCGAGATAGGCGAGGGTGAGCTCGTCGATGACGACGAGGGTGCCGTTACGGCCCTTGGGGGAGAGGTTGATGTGACCGTCGCCGCCGAGCGGGGCGGTCGCGGTGAAGAAGACGGGCTGCTGCTCGATGAAGCGGCGGATGGAGCCTTCTATCCGTTCGTAGCGTTGTCCCATGCACCGGATTATCTGCCGCGTATCCGGGTTCGGAGGATCGATTCCACGAGCTGGTGCGGCACGGGACAGCGCCCTGCCGGCAGCGGGGAAGCCGCGTTGACAAAACATACGGAGCTCTGCATAGTTATACCCATCACCGAATGCACCGTAAGGAGAAACCCGTGACCGAGCGCGTCGTACTCGCCTACTCGGGCGGTCTGGACACCTCCGTCGCCATCGGCTGGATCGCCGAGGAGACGGGCGCCGAGGTCATCGCCGTTGCCGTGGACGTCGGCCAGGGCGGCGAGGACCTGGACGTCATCCGCAAGCGCGCTCTCGCCTGCGGTGCGGTCGAGGCCGAGGTCGCCGACGCGAAGGACGAGTTCGCCGAGGAGTACTGCCTCCCCGCGATCAAGGCCAACGCCCTGTACATGGACCGCTACCCGCTGGTCTCCGCCCTCTCGCGGCCGACGATCGTCAAGCACCTCGTCGCCGCCGCCAAGAAGCACGGCGCCACCACGGTCGCCCACGGCTGTACCGGCAAGGGCAACGACCAGGTGCGGTTCGAGGCGGGCATCGTCGCCCTCGCGCCCGAGCTGAAGTGCATCGCTCCGGTCCGTGACTACGCGATGACCCGGGACAAGGCGATCGCGTTCTGCGAGGAGAAGCAGCTCCCGATCGCCACCACCAAGAAGTCGCCGTACTCCATCGACCAGAACGTCTTCGGGCGTGCCGTCGAGACCGGCTTCCTGGAGGACATCTGGAACGCGCCGATCGAGGACATCTACGAGTACACCTCGAACCCGGCCGCCCCGCGCGAGGCCGACGAGGTTGTCATCTCCTTCAAGGAAGGCGTCCCGGTCGCCATCGACGGCAAGCCCGTCACCGTTCTGCAGGCCATCCAGCAGCTCAACGAGCGGGCCGGCGCCCAGGGCATCGGCCGGATCGACATGGTCGAGGACCGGCTGGTGGGAATCAAGTCCCGCGAGGTGTACGAGGCCCCGGGCGCCATCGCGCTGATCACCGCCCACCAGGAGCTGGAGAACGTCACCGTCGAGCGCGAGCTCGGCCGCTACAAGCGGCAGGTCGAGCAGCGCTGGGGCGAGATGGTCTACGACGGCCTGTGGTTCTCCCCGCTCAAGCGCGCCCTGGACGGCTTCATCAACGAGGCCAACCAGCACGTCACCGGCGACATCCGGATGACCCTCCACGGCGGCCGCGCCGTCGTCACCGGCCGGAAGTCCGACGAGTCGCTGTACGACTTCAACCTGGCGACGTACGACTCCGGCGACACGTTCGACCAGTCGAAGGCACAGGGCTTCATCGAGATCTTCGGCCTGTCGTCGAAGATCGCCGCACGGCGTGATCTGCGGCCGTAGCCCGACGTGATCCCGTCTGATAGCACACGCACGACAGCTGCCTCCCCGTAGCTCCGCGACGGGGAGGCGGTGGCACATCCACCCTCATGAGGAGCAAGAGCTGTGAGCAGCAACAACGGTGACGTCCGGCTCTGGGGCGGCCGTTTCGCCGACGGACCGGCCGAGGCGCTGGCGAAGCTGTCGGCATCCGTGCACTTCGACTGGCGCCTCGCGCCGTACGACATCGCCGGCTCCCGCGCCCACGCCCGTGTGCTGCACAAGGCGGGCCTGCTCACCGAGGACGAGCTCACGCGGATGCTGGCCGGCCTCGACCGGCTCGAGGCGGACGTCGCCGACGGCTCCTTCGTCGGCACCGTCGCCGACGAGGACGTCCACACCGCCCTCGAGCGCGGCCTGCTGGAGCGGCTCGGCCCCGACCTCGGCGGCAAGCTGCGCGCCGGGCGGTCCCGCAACGACCAGGTCGCCACTCTCTTCCGGATGTATCTGCGTGACCACGCCCGGATCATCGGCCGGCTGATCGCAGAGCTCCAGGACGCCCTCGTCTCGCTCGCCGAAGCGCACCCGGATGTCGCCATGCCGGGCCGTACGCACCTTCAGCACGCGCAGCCGGTCCTGTTCGCCCACCATGTCCTGGCGCATGTCCAGGCGCTGTCCCGGGACGCCGAGCGTCTGCGCCAGTGGGACGAGCGCACGGCGGTCTCCCCGTACGGCTCCGGTGCGCTGGCCGGTTCCTCCCTCGGGCTCGACCCGGAGGCGGTGGCCGAGGACCTCGGCTTCGAGCACGGCTCCGTGGGCAACTCCATCGACGGCACGGCCTCGCGTGACTTCGTCGCCGAGTTCGCCTTCATCACCGCGATGATCGGCGTGAACCTCTCCCGGATCGCCGAAGAGGTCATCATCTGGAACACGAAGGAGTTCTCCTTCGTCACCCTCCACGATGCCTTCTCCACCGGTTCGTCGATCATGCCGCAGAAGAAGAACCCGGACATCGCGGAGCTCGCGCGCGGCAAGTCCGGCCGACTGATCGGCAACCTGACCGGGCTCCTCGCCACGCTCAAGGCCCTGCCCCTGGCGTACAACCGTGATCTGCAGGAGGACAAGGAGCCGGTCTTCGACTCCTGCGACCAACTGGAGGTGCTGCTCCCGGCGTTCACCGGGATGATGGCGACCCTCACGGTCAACCGGGAGCGGATGGAGGAGCTCGCCCCGGCCGGCTTCTCGCTCGCCACCGACATCGCCGAGTGGCTGGTCAAGCAGGGTGTGCCGTTCCGGGTCGCGCACGAGGTCGCGGGCGAGTGCGTCAAGGAGTGCGAGCAGCACGGCATCGAGCTGGACCAGCTCACCGACGAGCAGTTCGCGAAGATCTCCGAGCACCTCACACCCGACGTCCGCACGGTCCTGAACGTCCCCGGCGCGCTGGCCTCCCGCAACGGCCGCGGCGGCACGGCCCCGTCCGCCGTCGCCGTCCAGCTTGCCGAGGTCAAGGCCGACCTGGCCGTCCAGCACGCCTGGGCCACCGCGAAGAACTGACCGGGCCGCCGCGCCCCGGGACCGGATGGCCGGGGCCGGGGCGCAGCGCCGTGGTGTCGTCGCTCTGCGCGGGCGACGACCGCGCCGAGCCCCTGGGCGAGCGGACGCGGACCGAGCCGCCTCAGTCGATCTGCTCGCAGATGTCGGTGCGCGAACCGTGCGCCATGGTCACGGTCTTGTACCCGGTCGGGCTGATGTCCATCGTGTACACGCCGTCGATGATGTACAGGCTGCGCGGCAGATTGCCGCGTCCCTCGCCGACGCCCACCAGCACGGGACCGAGCACGGACCAGAACTGGGAGCCGTCGGTGCCGTAGTCGACCACCGCCGTACCGCTCGCATCCGCGTCGTAGAAGTCACCGGTGTCGGTGTTCGTGACCCGGAACACCAGATCACCCTTGTACGCGACCAGCTTCGCCGAACCGTCCGGATGGGTGGCCAGCACCTGCTGCACGACCTCGTCCACGATCGGCTCACCGTGCACGGGGAAATCGCACCGCACGCCCGCCGCGAGGTCCCACGGTGTGGACGGTGCGGGTTCCCAGACCGCGCCGGAGCCGGGGGACGCCGAGGCCGGCGCCGCACCGAGGGCCGCAGCGGCAAGTGCCGTCAGAGCAATAACGGATCGTCGCACGATGACTCCCTGTCAAGAGGGCTGATTCTGTCGGCGCCAAGCCTGTCCATGGCCGCTGACCACAGACTCACCACGGCTGGGAGCAGGCCGCCCCGGGCCGTTAGGCTCGCCGCAGCCATGGAGTTCCAGCTGCTCGGACCTTTCGAGGCCCGCCACGAAGGACAGCGGGTCCTGGTGGGCAGCCGCCGCCAGGAGCGCTGTCTGCTGTCGATCCTTCTGCTGCACGCCGGCCGTGTGGTGACCACCGCGCGCCTCATCGATCTGCTGTGGCACGGGGATGCGCCGGCCTCCGCCCGGGGAACGGTCCACACGTACATCGGCCGCCTGCGCGCCGGCCTCTCCCCGTACGGACTCCACCTCGAAACCCGGCACGACGGCTACTGTGTCGAGCCCGGCACCCATGAGATCGATGCCCAGGAATTCGGCCGCCTCCTCCAGCAGGCTGCCGCTGCCGCCAACGCCGCGTACCGCTTGCGCCTGTACGACCAGGCGCTCGGCCTGTGGCGCGGGCCGCTGCTCGCCGATGTGGCCGACGACGCCGTGCGCGACTGGCTCGGCGGCCGGCTGGAGGACCTGCGGCTGTCCGCGGTCGAGCAGCGCGCCGACACCCAGCTCGTCCTGGGGCTGCACGACCGGGTCGTGGCGGATCTGACCCCGCTGGCTCCGCTGCATCCCGAGCGCGAACGGCTCGTCGCGGGCCAGATGACGGCGCTGTACCGCAGCGGCCGCCAGGTCGACGCCCTGCGGCTGTACCGCCGAACGCGCCAGGCGCTGGTGAGTGAACTGGGCATCGAGCCCGGCACGGAACTGGCGACCCTGCACGACCGCATCCTGCGCGCCGATCCCCGGTTGGACCGGCCGCCCGTCCCCGTCCACGCGGTACGGGTCGGCGACGAGTGGCTGCCGTGGAGCACGAGCGGGCACCCCGCTCTGGAGTTCTGCAACACGTACGCCGGCTGGGGCGGGGCACCCGGGGGGACGACGGCCTCGGCCGCTGGCGGACGGCCCCCTCCGCCGGTCTGCGGCTGCCCGTGTGGGCGGTCGCCCGCAGCACCGCGGATCTGCTGGCCGATCCGAGGCGCTTCACGATCCGTGCCTGTCCCGGCCCGGGGTGCGGGTGGCTGTTCCCCGATGAGAGCGGGCGCCGCCGATGGTGCAGTCTCTCCACCTGCGGCAATGGGACACCCGTGCGCTGAATGAGACATCGACGTCTCACCTGGGGTATGGTTGTCTCATGGCTCTGGATCGCGAACACGTGCTGCACACCGCCGCCGCCCTGCTGTCCCGCAAGTCGACCGCCACCATGGACGAGGTCGCCCGGGCCGCGGGCATCGGCCGCGCCACCCTGCACCGGCACTTCGCCGGACGGGACGCGCTGGTCAAGGCGCTGGAGCAGCTCGGCATCCGGGAGTTCGAGGCCGCCCTCGACCGGGCCGCCCCCGAGACGGGCAGTGCGAGCGAGGGACTGCGGCGGCTGGTCGCCGAGATGCAGCCCGCCGCCGACCTGCTGGCCTTCCTCGTCACCGAGAACCAGCTCTTCGAGGGCGACCAGGTCAACGAGGGATGGGCCAGGCTCGACGCCCGTGTCTCGGCGCTCTTCCGACGCGGCCAGGAGCAGGGCGAGTTCCGTATCGATCTCACGCCCGCCTGGCTCACCGAGGCCCTCTACGGGCTCATCGGCAGCTGCGCCTGGGCCGTCATGGACGGCCGGGTCGCCAAGAAGGACTTCCAGTACATGATCGCCGAGCTGCTGCTCGGCGGAGCACGACGGAGTGTGGAGAAATGACCAGTACCGTCCAGCGCGCGAGCGGGGTGGACAACACCGTGTACCGCCCCGGGCGCTGGCTGGCGCTCGCGGTCCTGGTGCTCGCCGTTCTGCTGGTGGCCGTCGACGCCACCGTGCTCGGCCTGGCGACCCCGTTCCTCAGCGAGGACCTGGAGCCGACCGGAACCCAGTTGCTGTGGATCGGTGACGTCTACTCGTTCGTCATCGCGGGCCTGCTGGTTTCCATGGGCAGCCTCGGTGACCGGATCGGCCGCAAGAAGCTGCTCCTGACCGGTGCCGTCGCCTTCGGCGCGGTCTCCGTGCTCAACGCCTACGCGACCAGCTCCGAGATGATGATCCTCGCCCGGGCCCTGCTCGGTGTCGCGGGCGCGACCCTGATGCCGTCCACGCTGGCGCTGATCCGCAACATCTTCCACGACCCGAAGGAGCGCAGCCTCGCCATCGGTATCTGGGGCGCGATGGCGTCCGCGGGCGCGGCCGTCGGTCCCGTCGTCGGAGGCTTCCTGCTGGAGCACTTCTGGTGGGGTTCGGTCTTCCTGATCAACCTGCCCGTGATGGCGGTCCTGGTGCTCGTCGGCGTCAAGCTGCTGCCCGAGTCCAAGAACCCCGTCGCCGGCCCCTGGGACCTGACCAGTGTCGCGCTCTCCCTCATCGGCATGGTCGGAATCGTCTACGCGATCAAGGAGGCGGCGAGCCACGGTCCCGGCTGGGAGGCCGGTGCCGCAGCCCTGATCGGTATCGCCGCGCTGTACGGATTCGTCCGCAGGCAGCTCACGCTGCCGGCGCCGCTGCTCGACATGCGGCTGTTCCGGCACCGGGGCTTCTCCGGCGCGGTCCTCGCCGATCTGCTGACCATCCTCGGACTGTCCGGCCTGGTGTTCTTCCTGTCCCAGTTCCTGCAACTGGTACAGGGCAGGCAGCCGCTGGAGGCCGGCCTCGCGGAACTGCCCGCCGCCATCGGTGCGGTGGCCACCGGTCTGGTCGCGGGCACGGTCGCCCGGCGGTTCTCCGTACGGTCCGTGGTGGCCGGCGGCCTCGCCGCGGTGGGCATCGCGCTCGCCGTGCTGACCCTGCTCGGCCGGTCCACCGGCTATCCGCTGCTCGGCGCGGCTCTCCTGATCGTCGGCGCCGGCGCCGGGTTCTCGTTCACCGTCACCGCGGACGTCATCCTGTCCAGCGTCCCCAAGGAACAGGCGGGCGCGGCCTCCGCGGTGTCCGAGACCGCGTACGAACTCGGCGCCGCCCTCGGCATCGCGCTGCTGGGTTCGCTCGTGACCGGTGTGTACCGCGACTTCGTCACCCCGGCAGGAGTACCGACCGGGACGGCGTCAGCCGCCCATGAGTCGCTGGGCGGAGCCTTCGAGGCCGCCGCGTCACTGCCCCAGCAGCAGGGCGCGGCCCTGGTCGGCGCGGCACAGGAGGCGTTCGTCGACGGGCTGCGGTTCGCGGCGGGTGCGGGGGCCGTGGTGCTGCTCGCCACCGCCGTAGCCGCCTGGTTCCTGCTGCGTGGCCAGAAACTGGCCGACGGCATCGAGCACTGATCCGCCCGGGCGACGAGTGGCCCCCGGACGCTTCAAGCCTTGGCTTCAAGCGTCCGGGGGCCACGTTCCCGTCATGATCCGTCGCTCAGGCAGCCTTGGCCTTCGTCGCATACATGTCCACGTACTCCTGGCCGGACAGCTCCATCACCTCGGTCATCACCGAGTCCGTGACCGCCCGCAGCACATAGCGGTCGCGGTCCATCCCGTCGTACCGGGAGAACTCCATCGCCGCGCCGAAGCGGATCGTCACCCGGCCGGGACGGGGCAGACCTGCGCCGCCCGGCTGGAGCTTGTCGGTGCCGATCACGGCGAAGGGGACGACGGGCGCACCGGTCATCAGGGTCAGCCGCGCGATACCCGTACGGCCGCGGTAGAGCCGCCCGTCGGGGGAGCGGGTGCCCTCCGGGTAGATGCCGAAGATCTTGCCCTCCTCCAGCACCCGGCGGCCGGTCATCAGCGCGGCCACGCCGCCGTTGGCCCCGTCCCGGTCGACGGGGATCATGCCGCAGCCCGTGAAGAACCAGGCCATCAGCCGGCCCTTGACGCCCTTGCCGGTGACGTACTCGTCCTTGCCGATGAAATACACGGGACGGTCGCACACCAGCGGAAGGATCATCGAGTCGATGAAGGTGAGGTGGTTCCCGGCGAGGATGACCGGCCCGGTCCCCGGGATGTTCTCGGCGCCTTCCACGCGTGGGCGGAACATCAGGCGCAGGATCGGCCCGAGCACTGCCTTGATGAGCGACAAGCGGGACAACGGGTCCTCCGGTGTCATGGGACGGTCGGTTCTGGCCTGGCGACGACAAGGGCCGGTGGAGCCTGTGTGGCCGGTGAAGTCTGTGCAGGTGAGGACGATACTCGCGGGTCACCCCCGATCGCACATCGGGTTCACACGGGAGATACGCAGTGTTGACGCGTGTTTTCACGGTGTTGGCCCAGGGTCTGCCGCACGTAAGGCGTAGTTGCCTAGCATCGGGCATCGCTTGACAGGTGCGGGACATCACAGGAGGAATGTCGATGACACAGGGTGCGAGCAGCAGTCCGGGGCGCCGCAGCGTGCTGGGAGCCGCGGTTCTGAGCACGGCCGCCCTCGGGCTCGGAGCCGCGGCCGGCACGGCACAGGCGGCAGAGCCGTCCGGTGAGCGGCACGGCAGCCACCGCCCGTCGTACAGGGATCTGCCCGTGCCGACGGTCATCGCCCACCGCGGCGCCAGCGGCTACCGCCCCGAGCACACCATCGGCGCGTACCAGCTCGCCCTCGACATGGGCGCCCATGTCATCGAGCAGGACCTGGTGCCCACCAAGGACGGACATCTCGTATGCCGTCATGAGAACGACATTACCGGTACAACCGACGTTGCCGACCATCCTGAGTTCGCCTCCCGCAAGGCGACCAAGTCCATCGACGGTGTCAGCATCACCGGCTGGTTCACCGAGGACTTCACTCTCGCCGAGCTGAAGACGCTGCGCGCCAAGGAGCGCATCCCCGCGACCCGTCAGGAGAACACCCTCTACGACGGCCGCTGGAGCGTCCCCTCCTTCGAGGAGGTGCTGCGCTGGGCCGAGAAGGAGGGGCGCCGGCGCGGAACCCCCGTCTGGCTCCATGTCGAGACCAAGCACCCCACCTACTTCCGGGGCATCGGCCTGGGCCTGGAGGAGCGGCTGGCGAAACTGCTGCGCCGCTACGGCCGGCACGGCGCGAACTCCCCGACGTTCCTGCAGTCCTTCGAGCCGACCAGCATGAAGCGCATGGCCGAGCTGGTGGACACTCCGCGGGTGGTCCTGCTGTGGACGCCTGACGACCGGCCCTGGGACTTCCGGACGACGGGCGACCCGCGCACGGTCGCCGATCTGGTCAAGCCCGAGGGGCTGCGGTGGATCGCCTCCTTCGCGCAGGGCATCGGCCCGCTGCTGGACCTGGTCATCCCCAAGGACGCGAGCGGCAGGCTGACCACGCCGACCACGCTGGTACGGGACGCCCACGCCAAGGGCCTGATCCTGCACCCGTACACGGTGCGCAACGAGAACAGCTTCCTGCCCGCCGACTTCCGGCGCGGCACCGACCCGAACGCGTACGGCGACGTGTTCGGCGCCTTCAAGGTCTACTTCGAGACGGGCATCGACGGGATCTTCACGGACAACACGGACACCGGACTGCTGGCGGCCGCCGACTTCCGGCGCTGACCGCGTTCCACCGCTCCTACGGGTGATCGTGCCGTCGTCCGGCAACCGAGCCGGGGCGGCGGCACGTCCCGTGGGGCATGACGGTTCTTCAGGACAACCCCGCCCCGGTCGTGGTCACCTCCGCCCATGTCGTCAGCGCTCTCGGACCGCTGGTGAGTGCCGAGGCGACGGCCGAGGCGCCGGGTACCGCAGTGGAACCGGACGACCTCGAACAGGCCGTGTGGGTACGGCTGCTGGAGCGACTCGACGGAGACGGGCCGCCGCCGGACGCCGCACGCTGGGTCAGGACCGCGGTGCGGGCGGAGGCGCGCCGGGCCCGCCGCACGGCCGCGCGCGAACTCCCCTATGTCACCGATCCGTCCGCCGACCCGTTCGCGGACGGGGCCGGCACACCCGAGCGGGCCGCGCTGGGCTCGGAGCGGCGGCGCGCACTGCGTGCCGCGGTGGCCCGCACTCCCGGGAACTGCCCTCGGCTGCTGACTGCGATGCTGTCGCCGCACGACCCCACCTACCGAGAAATCGCAGGGACGTTGGGAATCTCACAGGGAAGTCTGGGGCCCACGCGTTCCCGTTGCCTGGGATGTTTGCGCAGAATGCTCGCGGCAGAGGTTGCAGCTCCTGAACATATGGGAAAGGAGCGGTAGACAACCGGCGGGACAGGCGAGCGGGAGGCATGCGCACATGGGCATGAGCGTGATCATCTCAGCGGCAGCTGAGCACGATGCGGAGCACATCCTCAAGCTGCAGTATCTGTGCTATCAGACCGAGGCCGAGCTGTACGGGGACCACGGGATCGAGCCCCTCACCCAGTCGCTCGCCGACCTCGCGGCCGAGATCTCCCAGGGCCACGCCCTGGTCGCCAGGCTCGGGGACGAGGTGGTCGCCTCCGTGCGCGCCAGGGTCGACGAGGCCGGCACGGTCCGCATCGCCAAGCTCATCGTCCATCCGCGGATGCAGCGCCACGGCCTGGGCGGCCGGTTGCTCGACGCGATCGAGGCACGCTTCGCCGGGGACAGTGCGGTCAAGCGGTTCCAGCTCTTCACCGGACACCGCAGTGAGAGCAATCTGCGGCTGTACCGAAGCCGCGGCTATCTTCCGGTCTCCAGGGAACAGGTCGGGCCGCGGCTCACGCTGGTCACCCTGGAGAAGGACGCGGAGGCCGGCGACTACGCGGCCAGCGCCTGACCCCTGCGACCGCTATGCCCGCAGGCTGCGTGAGCGGCGCAGCCACAGCATGCCGGTGACCGGCAGCAGCACCGGGATGAAGACGTAGCCCTTCCCGTACGCCGACCAGACGGTCGAGTCGGGGAACGCAGAGGGCTCGAGCACCGTCCAGGTTCCGACGATCAGTACGCCCGCGAGCTCGGCGGCGCAGCACGCCAGCGCCGCCCTGCGGGCCGTCTCCCCGCCGCGCACCAGGGTGTACGTGATGAACGCGTACACCACGGCCGCGACCGCGGACAGGACGTGGGCCAGCGGCGCCGTGTCGAAGTCGGTGAGGATCTCGTAGACCGAGCGCGACACGGCGCCGACCGACATCACCCCGTACAGCCACACCAGCAACAGCCCCGGGCCGTTGACCAGCCGGGTGCGCTGCCGCGTGTTCCGCTGCGTGCCGTCGGTGACGGGCTCGGCCACGTCAGCCTCCCCAGATGTCGTGGAGCCGTACTTCGAGGACCGCCAGCACCACCGCGCCGGCCGCCACGGTCGCCGATCCCCAGCGGGTGCGCTCGGCCAGCGAGAGAAAACCGGCCGCCGGCACGGCCGCGAACGCGCCGATCAGATAGGACACGAAGATCGCGGTGCCGTCGTGCGCCTTCTCGCCCCGCGCCAGCTGCACGATGCCTACCACCAGCTGCGCGAACGCGAGCACCGTCACCACGGCCATGCCGATGAAGTGCCGGTCCTTGGTGGGCTGATCGCGGTATGCGGCGAAACCGCACCACGCGGCGAGGGCGATCGCGGCCACGGCGACCGCGACCGTCAGGGCGTCGAGCATGGCTGAGAGACTATTACGGTCCAAAGGGCCCGATGCGTCCGGCCCCGGCAGTGCGCGACGGCGAGTGCAGGGCGGCGGCAGGGGACCGCTCCCGGTGGGTTTAGGGTCGAGCACCATGAAGCTCCACGCCGAAGCCCTGCTGTTCGACAACGACGGAACCCTCGTCTCCTCGCTGGAGTCGGTGAACCGCTGCTGGACGCGGTGGGCGCACGAGTACGCGATCACGGCGGAGGACTTCGCCCGTATCGAACTGCACGGCCGTCCGGCCGTGGAGATAGCCGCCGATCTGCTGCCCGCCGACGTCGTGCCCGAGGCACTGGCCCGCATCGAGCAACTCGAGGTCGAGGACGTGCCCCAGGGTGTGCTGCTGCTGCCCGGCACCGCCGCGCTGCTTGCGCAGCTGCCGGCCGAGCGCTGGGCCGTGGTCACCTCCGCGACCCGCCGGCTGGCCGAAGCCCGCCTCGAAGAGGTGGGCATACGGCCCAAGACGATGATCGCCGCCGATGACATCACCCGCGGCAAGCCCGACCCCGAGCCGTATCTCCTCGCGGCCGAGCGACTGGGAGCGGACCCTGCCCGTTGTGTCGTCTTCGAGGACGCTCCGGCAGGCCTCGCCGCGGGGCGCGCGGCCGGCATGAAGACCGTGGCCTTGACCACAATGCACCGCCGCTCCGAGTTGATCGCCGACGTGGTGGTCACCGACCTGTCCGCCGTGTCCGCACTGGCCACGGCCCACGGCGTGGAGATCACCACGGCGGAGTGACCTGTCCACATACTGTGTACAGGATGTCCGCTATACGGACACTCCCGATAGGTTCACCATGCAGTCTGCTTTACTTGCCGACATGACCAGGACGAGCAGCCGCACCCTTGCGACCGAGGCGATCACGACGCCCGGTGCTCGTTGTATGTGTCGAATGTGCGCCTTCTGAGGGCCCCTGCCTGAGCCTCGCGCCCCGAAGCGAGGCCCACAGCCGCGCCCTGTCCGGTCGTCCGCGTGACGCATCGGACCGAGCCCTGCCCCGCGCGCACGTCGCTCCCGGCCACCAGCCGAACCGCCGTACTGCGCCGGACTGTCCGAACAGTGAATTGCCCCGTGCCCGGCGGACACCTCGCCGTGCACTCGACAGTGACGGAAACCCCTGTGATCACCACTACGGGCCTTACGAAAATCTATCGGGCTCACCATTCCCGAGGCCGCGAGGTCACCGCCCTGGACGGCGTCGACCTGCACGTCCGTGAGGGCGAGGTCTTCGGAGTCATCGGCCAGAGCGGGGCCGGAAAGTCCTCGCTCATCCGCTGCGTCAACCTCCTCGAGCGCCCCACCTCCGGCACCGTGACCGTTGCCGGCCAGGACCTCACCGCGCTCGCCGGACGCGGCAGCCGCGCCTCCAAGGAACTGCGCGAGGCGCGCAGCCGCATCGGGATGGTCTTCCAGCACTTCAACCTGCTGTCCTCGCGCACCGTGAAGGACAACATCGAGCTGCCCCTGGAGATCCTGGGCATCTCGGGCGCCGAGCGCTCACGCAAGGCCCTGGAACTGCTCGACCTGGTAGGCCTCGCCGACAAGGCCAAGGCCTATCCCGCCCAGCTCTCCGGCGGTCAGAAGCAGCGCGTCGGCATCGCCAGGGCACTGGCCGGCGATCCCAAGGTGCTGCTGTCCGACGAGGCGACCAGCGCCCTGGACCCCGAGACCACTCGCTCGATCCTGCAGCTGCTGCGCGACCTCAACCGGCAGCTGGGACTCACCGTGCTGCTCATCACGCACGAGATGGAGGTCGTCAAGACGATCTGCGACTCCGCCGCGCTGATGAAGAAGGGCCGGATCGTCGAAACGGGCACGGTCGGCGAACTGCTCGCGACCCCCGGCTCCGAACTTGCCCACGAGCTCTTCCCGGTGGGCGGTGAGCCCTCCGGCCCCGACCGCACGGTCATCGACGTCACCTTCCACGGCGAGGCCGCCACCCAGCCGGTGATCTCCCAGCTCTCCCGCACGTACAACGTCGACATCTCGATCCTCGGCGCCGCCATGGACACCGTCGGTGGCAAGCAGATCGGCCGGATGCGCATCGAACTGCCCGGCCGCTACGAGGAGAACGTCGTCCCGGTCGGCTTCCTGCGCGAGCAGGGCCTCCAGGTCGATGTCGTCGAGGAGGACGCACCGGTCGCCGTTCCGGCACAGAGCACCCCGCTGGTGAAGGAGGCCGTCAAGTGACCTGGTCGGAGATGCAGCCCCTGCTCGGCCAGGGAACCATCGACACCCTCTACATGGTGCTGTGGTCCACCCTCGTCACCGTCGCCGGCGGACTGCCGCTCGGCGTGCTGCTCGTCCTCACCGACAAGGGCGGACTGCTGCAGAACACCCCGGTGAACAAGGTCGTCGGCGTCATCGTGAACATCGGCCGCTCGCTGCCGTTCATCATCCTGCTGATCGCGCTGATCCCCTTCACCACGCTGGTAGTCGGCACCTTCATCGGCCCCACCGCGATGATCGTGCCGCTGGCCGTGGGTGCCATCCCGTTCTTCGCCCGGCTCGTCGAGACGGCCATCCGCGAGGTCGACCACGGGCTGGTCGAGGCCGTGCAGTCCATGGGCGGCTCGATCCCCACGATCGTCCGCAAGGTACTGCTCCCGCAGGCCCTGCCCTCGCTCGTCTCCGCCGTCACCACCACCGTGATAGTCCTCGTCGGCTACTCGGCGATGGCCGGCGCGGTCGGCGGCGAAGGCCTCGGATCCAAGGCCGTCACCTACGGATTCCAGCGCTTCGAGACCCAGTTCATGCTCATCACGGTCGTCATCCTGATCGCCATCGTCACGGTGGTGCAGCTGATCGGCGACGGCGTCGTACGGCTGCTGGCCCGCCGCGGCCGCACCGCGAGCTGACCCCGGACCACATCCCACACAGCCCGCACTCCTTGTCCGGGCGTCGTTCCACCCATCAGAAAGAGGCACTTTTCGTGCGTAAGAACATCAAGCTCACCGCGGCTGCCACCGCCACCGCCGCTCTCGCCCTCGGCCTCAGCGCCTGCGGCACCGCGTCCGACCCGGCCGCCACGTCCGAGTCCGGTGCCAAGGCCGACGAGTCCAAGGCGCTCGTCGTCGCGGCCTCCCCGACGCCGCACGCCGACATCCTGAACTTCGTCAAGGACAACCTCGCGAAGAAGGCCGGACTGAACCTCGAGGTGAGGGAGTTCACGGACTACGTCCTGCCGAACACCGCCACCCAGCAGGGCCAGGCCGACGCCAACTTCTTCCAGCACAAGCCCTACCTCGACGACTTCAACAAGAAGAACAAGACCACCATCGTCCCGGTCGTCAATGTCCACCTCGAGCCGCTCGGCCTCTACTCCAAGAAGGCCAAGGACCTGGCGGCCGTCAAGGCCGGCCAGACCATCGCCGTGCCCAACGACACCACCAACGAGGGCCGCGCCCTGGCGCTGCTGGCCGACAACGGCCTGATCACCCTCAAGGACGGCGCCGGCACCGATGCGAAGCTGTCCGACATCAAGGACGCCAAGGGCCTGAAGTTCAAGGAGCTGGAGGCCGCCACGCTGCCCCGCGCCCTGAACGACGTCGACGCCGCGGTCATCAACGGCAACTACGCCATCGAGGCCGAGCTCGAGCCCGCCACCGACTCCCTGGTGCTGGAGAAGGCAGAGGGCAACCCGTACGCCAACTTCCTCGCCGTCAAGGAGGGCAACGAGAAGGACGCGCGCGTGCAGAAGCTCGCGAAGCTCCTCAACTCCCCCGAGGTGAAGAAGTACATCGAGGACACCTACAACGGATCCGTGGTCCCGGCCTTCGGACCCGCGCAGTAGGGTTCCCCCTGCCCCTCCCCAATCAACAGCGCTGCCACGGCACTTGACGCAGGCCCCGTGCACCGACCAAGGTGCGCGGGGCCTCGTCGTAGCGGCACCCGGCCATGCACCGTCCCCGCGTGGTGTTGCATGCTGTGCCTTTACGGCTACGACCCTCCTCACACGGTCTTCGGCATGGAGCTGCGCATGACTACCACCTTCCCGGACGTGTCCATCAGCACGGAGCGGTTGGTGCTGCGCCCCTACGAGGACGCCGACATCGCGGCACACACCGAGATGATGAACGACGAGCTGGTCACCGCCTGGACGTCCGTACCCCACCCGTACACGACGCGGGACTCCGAGGACTGGGTGCGCAGGATCGCTCCTGCAGAGCGCGCGGAAGGCCGCGGCATCGTCCTCGCCGTCACCGAGTTCCTCACCCAGCGGCTCGTCGGCACCGTCCATCTGCAGAACACCGACTGGCGCACCCTCGCCACCGAGGTCTCCTATGTCACCGCCCCGTGGGCGCGCGGGGAGGGCTACGCCACCGAATCCGTGCTCGCGGTCGCCCGCTGGCTCTTTCGCACCCAGGGCTTCGAGCGCATCGAACTGCGCACCGCCGCCGACAACACCGCCTCCCAGCAGGTCGCCCAGAAACTCGGCTGCATAAGCGAGGGCGTCCTGCGCAACTCCTGGATCGTGCGCACCCGGCCCGATGACGACCCCGACGGCCACTGGAGCGAGGCCCGCACCGACCTGATCGTCTGGAGCCTGCTCCCCGAGGACCTCGACGGCGTCGTGGACCAGCTGGCCGACGCCGGCTACGCCTCCTTCACCGACTGGAACTGATACCGGCCCCGGCGGGCCACCGGCCGCGACCCGCCCACGCCGACTCCAGGTACGCTCGCCATGCCCACGCGTGCGGGACAGCCCCGACCTGCGACAACACCAGGAGACTGACGACAATGGCCGACCGGGTCACGGTGATCGGCTGGGACGGTTCGCCGCTCACCCAAGCGGCCAGGTCCGCGCTGACGGCCGCCACCCTGGTGGCCGGCGCAGCCCATCATCTGGCGCTGCCCGAAGTGCCACCGAGCGCCGAACGTATCCGGCTCGGCAGCGTCGACCTCGCCGCCCGCCGGATCGCCGGACACCGCGGCAGTGCCGTCGTCCTCGCCGACGGCGACCCGGGCTTCTTCGGCGTCGTCCGCACCCTGCGCGCGCCCCGGCACGGCCTCGAGGTCGAGGTCGTGCCCGCCGTGTCCTCCGTGGCCGCCGCCTTCGCCAGGGCGGGCATGCCCTGGGACGACGCCCAGATCGTCGTCGCCCACGGCCGCACACTGCGCCGGGCGGTCAATGTGTGCCGCGCGCACACCAAGGTCGCCGTCCTCACCTCGCCGGGCGCGGGCCCCGCCGAGCTCGCGCTGCTGCTCGACGGCGTCCACCGCACCTTCGTCATCTGCGAGGAACTGGGCACCGACCGGGAACAGGTCACCGTCCTCACTTCCGACAAGGTCGCCGACCATGTGTGGCGCGACCCCAACGTCGTCATCGTCATAGGCGGCACCGGCAGCGCCGCGGGGACCGGAGCCGGAGGCTGGATCGCGGCCCGCGAGCCCGGCTTCCCGCCGGCCCCGCGCGGCTGGGCGCTCCCCCCTGCCGACGAGGAGGCTCCCCCGGCCGGGGAAGGCGAGTGGGCCGGGCTGCGCGCGGTCCAACTGGCCCGGCTCGGGCCCCGCGTCGGCGACCTGCTGTGGGACATCGGCTGCGGCGGCGGAGCGCTCGCCGCCGAGGCCGCCAGGTTCGGCGCCGCCGTCATCGCCGTGGACTCCGACCCGGCCGCCTGCACCCGGACCGAGGCCGCCGCCCGGCGCCTCGGCGTCCAGCTCCAGGTGGTGCACGGGCGCGCCCCCCATGTGCTGGAACGGCTGCCCGAGCCCGATGTCGTACGGATCGGGGGCGGGGGAGCGGATGTGGTCACCGCCGTCACGGACCGGCGGCCGGAGCGCATCGTCACGCATGCCTCGACCCGTGACGAGGCGGAGGCGATCGGCGCGGCCCTGGCGGCCGGCGGGTACGCGGTCGAGTGCGCCCTCCTCCAATCGGTCGAACTGGACACCGTCGCCTGGTCGGAACGGGAGCGCTCGGTCGTCTTCCTGCTCTGCGGCCGACAGCCCGAGCCACGCCCCCGCCCGGTGCCGGCGGACGGCCCGAGGTAGGCTGGCCGATCGTCGTACCGCACCTGGGCATTCGTCGGTTCGTTCGTCAATGTCCGGAAAAAGGGGTCGCTTTGGTCCCGGGATGTGGTACGTCGGAACCGGGGGGTCGCGCGACGTGGCGCAGCCCACAGCGGTCCGCGGCGGATCTCACTGTCGTGGCGGCGAACGACGGCGACAATTGCCTGGGGTCCGTGGGTCAATCGTGCCGCGCGGCGCACACGCTCGTTCTTGTTGACGGGCGTCAGGTGCGACGCGATCGGGCGCCCCGGGCGATGGGCGAAGGAGCAACCGATGGGCGAGGGGTACGCGCATGACTGACACCGGCCAGATCCCGGGCGAGGGGCTGCCGGAGAACGCAGGCATGGTGGAGCAGCCGGGCATCCCCGCTCCCGGCACGTACACCTACCGCGACCCCTCCGAGCACACCCCGGAAGAGGACGACCTGCTGCTGATGCCGAGCGCACAGGGCGCCTGGAGCGATCCGCCGCAGGCAGGGGCGCCCGTGGCGCCGATGCTCGCGGGTCAGCTGCCGGGGGTACCGGGCGCGCCCATCGCCGAGCAGTACGCGGCGGTTCCCATGGGCGATGCCCTGACCAGTGAGTACCAGCACGTCGCGTACCAGCCGGAGTATCAGATGCAGGGCCCGCAAGGAGCCGACCAGCCGACGATGGACCACCTCGGCGCACCCGCACCCGAGCCGGTGGCCCCGCAGATGGCGGAACCCGTCGCGCAGGAGCCCCTCGCTCCGGAGGCACCGGAGGGCGCCGCGATGCCCTTCGCCCCCGAGTTCGTGGCCGTGGCGCCGATGGCTCCGGTCGAGGCCCAGCAGGCCGCGGGCGTGCCCGAGGCGGCCGCGTACGGGGAGGAGCCGCTCGTCCAGGCACAGGGCACCATGTCTGTCGTCCCGGGCGTCGCACCGGCCGAGGCGGTCGTCGTGGAGCAGGGAGCCCCGCAGGCGGCAGCTCCCGTTGTGGCCGAGCCCCCGGCGTCGGCCCACGAGGCCGGTGCTCATGAGGCGGGCGGTCGCGACTCGGGCGCGGTGGACCTCGGAGGCGTACGTGAGCCGGCGGCGGCGACCTCCGCCATGCCGACCCCGCCGCCCTCCCGCCGCCCGCTGCACATGGGCCCGCCGGTGCCCGACAACTCCGGCGGCGTGGTCCGCTCCCTCGCCGATCGCGGCCCCGCCGACACACCACCGCATGCCATGGCCGTGCGGAGCACCCCTGCACCGCCCGTGTCGGGGCTGGAGTACCTCGACGCGCCCCGTGACGATGCGGCGGCGATGCTGCCCGGGCCACAACTGGGTGAGATTCCGCCGCAGGCCGGGATCCCGTGGGACCCGCAGCCGCCGGTGTACGCGGAAACGGTCGTCCCGCAGCCCGAGCCTGTGGTCGAGGCAGCGCCCGAGCCGGCGCCCGCCCCGGAGCAGGCGGTGGCCGAGGCGACCGTTCCGGGTCCGCGGGTCGGCGGCTCGGAGCATTCCGCCGTAGCGCCACTCGCCGACGAGGCTGTTGCCGCCGAGCCGGTGGTCGTGGACCAGGCTGTCGTCGAAGATCCGGTGGTCGTGGAGCAGGCTGTCGTCGAAGAGCCGCTGGTCGTGGAGCAGGCTGTTGCCGCCGAGCCGGTGGTAGCCGAGGAAGCGGTCCCCGAGCAGGTGGCCGCCGACAGCGAGCCTGCCGTACAGCAGCTCGTGACCGAGCCCGCACCGGTCGCCGTCACGGAGCCGGAGCCTCTGACCCAGTACGAAGCGGCACCCGTGCCCCCGGCCGAGTTCGTGGCCGAGGCCGAGCCCACGACCGAGCCCGTTCCCCCAGCCGCCCCCGAGTCGGAAGGCGAGCCTCGGACCGTACCGGTGGCCGCGTCCGTACCCGCCCCCGGGTCGGCCACCGCTCCCGATGCCCTGCCCGCCCCCGAATCGGCTCCCGCCGCCGAGGCGGTCGACGGCACCGAGGGCATCGAAGGTGTGGAGGACGTCGCGGGGGCGACGGGTCCCGCGCCCGGCTACGACGATGCCGAGCGCGAGGCCGTGCTGCGTGTGATGCGCGAGCGCCGGGACATCCGCAACGGCTTCCGTTCCGACCCCATCCCGCACGAGGTGCTGCTGCGCGTTCTCGAGGCCGCGCACACGGCGCCGAGCGTCGGCCACTCCCAGCCATGGGACTTCGTGGTCATCCGCTCCGCGGAGACGCGCCGCACGATGCACGAACTCGCCCAGCGCCAGCGCGAGGCGTACGCCAAGTCGCTGCCCAAGGGCCGGGCCAAGCAGTTCAAGGAACTGAAGATCGAGGCCATCCTCGACACCCCGGTGAACATCGTCGTCACCGCCGACCCGACCCGCGGCGGCCGCCACACCCTCGGGCGCCACACCCAGCCGCAGATGGCGCCGTACTCCTCCGCGCTCGCCGTGGAGAACCTCTGGCTCGCCGCCCGTGCCGAGGGCCTCGGCGTCGGCTGGGTCAGCTTCTTCGACGAGCGCGAGATGGTCCGCGCCCTCGGCCTGCCCGAGCACCTCGAAGTGGTCGCGTACCTGTGCGTCGGCTACGTCGACGAGTTCCCCGAGGAGCCCGAGCTGATGCAGGCGGGCTGGTCCAAGCGCCGTCCGCTGTCCTGGGTCGTCCACGAGGAGACGTACGGCCGTCGTGCGCTGCCCGGTGAGGAGCCGCACGACCTGCTCCAGGAGACCGTCGCCAACATCCGTCCGCTGGACGCCAAGGCGCTCGGCGAGGCCTGGGAGCGGCAGAAGCGGATGACCAAGCCGGCCGGCGCGCTCGGCATGCTGGAGATCATCTCCGCGCAGCTCTCCGGTCTGTCCCGGATGTGTCCGCCGCCGATCCCGGAGCCCGCGGCCGTGGCGATCTTCGCCGGCGACCACGGTGTGCACGCCCAGGGCGTCACGGCCTGGCCGCAGGAGGTGACGGCCCAGATGGTCGCCAACTTCCTGGGCGGCGGGGCGGTGTGCAACGCGTTCGCCAATCAGGTCGGTGCCGAGGTCTGTGTCATCGACGTGGGCGTGGCCGGAGATCTGCCCGCCACGCCGGGCCTGCTGCCGCGCAAGATCAGGCCGGGTACCTCCGACTTCACGACCGGGCCCGCACTGACCCGCGAGGAGGCACTCTCCGCGATCGAGGTCGGCATCGAGACGGCCCGCGATCTGGTGGCGGCGGGCAACAAAGCACTGCTCACCGGCGAGATGGGCATCGCCAACACGACCACGTCCGCGGCGCTGATCTCGGTGTACACGGACGCGGACCCCGCCGAGATCACCGGCCGCGGCACGGGGATCAACGACGAGATGCACGCGCGCAAGGTGGACGTGGTCCGCCGGGCACTGGAGTTGCACACCCCGGACCCGGCGGACCCGATCGGGGTTCTCGCGGCGGTGGGCGGCCTGGAGCACGCGGCGCTGGTCGGCTTCATCCTGGGCGGCGCCTCCCTGCGTACGCCGGTGGTGCTGGACGGCGTGAGCGCGGGCGCGGCGGCGCTGGTCGCGCGTGCGATCGCCCCCGAGGCACTGGCGGCCTGCATCGCGGGCCATCGCAGCGCCGAGCCGGGGCATGTCGCAGCCCTCAACAAGCTGGGCCTGCGCCCCCTGGTCGACCTGGACCTCCGCCTCGGCGAGGGCACAGGAGCCCTGCTTGCGCTCCCGGTGGTCCAGAGCGCGGCCCGCGCGATGCACGAGGTGGCGACGTTCGACTCGGCGGGCGTGACGGAGAAGTAGCCGGAGCCTGCCCACCCGTACGCACCTGAGGTGCGTACGGGTCCGGCGCGGCGGTGCCCGGGGGTCCGCTCGCAGGGCCACTCGTCGCGGAGGCGCGGGGGTCGGTACCCGCTCGGATCCCCTCCGCCGGGCATGTGCGGCCCGACCGCCTCCGGGGCGTCGGGGCGCATTGCGGGCCGGCGAGCTTCCGTGCTCCGCAGGCACATGCCGCCACGCGCAGGGTGCCGAGCTGCGTACGCGGCCGGATGTTCACGTCCAGCGCGTGCGGGCTTCCGGGCCGTCAAGGCGCTGCGGGACGGCGAGCTTCCGTGCTCCGCGATCCGCGGAGCAGGCGGCCGGGGGCGCCAGGTGCCCGAGCCCGTCGGCTCCTCCCTCCACGGTCGGCCGACCATGGGCCGCGCGGCGGGGCGGGGCCCGGGAACCCGCCCCCCAGCGCCGACCCTGCACGGCCGCCGCCGACGCACGCGTCGGTGCGACGCCACCGAAGCGTCCTCGCGTCTCGCAGCTCGGCCACCGATACCCCCCGCACCCCCCGCCCCGTAAGGTGGTCGCAGGCAACAGCCCCCGTCCCACCAGCCGCTTCACCGACGCAGCGGTTCCGTATCCGCACGTAGCGCCGTCCCGTCCGAGGAGCCCGCACCGTCATGGCCGACCACGCCGAGCACCCCGCCTACCCCGTCGGTCTTCGCCTCTCCGGGCGACGCGTCGTCGTCATCGGCGGCGGACAGGTCGCCCAGCGCAGGCTTCCCGCGCTCATCGCGGCCGGTGCCGACATCGTCCTCGTGTCGCCGTCCGCGACGCCGTCCGTCGAGGCGATGGCCGAGGCGGGGGAGATCCGCTGGGAGCGGCGCCGGTACGTGGAGGGAGACCTCGCCGACGCCTGGTACGCGCTGGTCGCCTCCTCCGACCCGCAGGCCAACGCGACCGCCTCCGCCGAGGCCGACCGCACCAGGACCTGGTGCGTACGCAGCGACGACGCCGAGGCCGCCACCGCCTGGACGCCCGCCACCGGCCGCAGCGAGGGCGTGACCGTCGCCGTCCTCACCGGACGCGACCCCCGCCGCTCCGCCGCCGTCCGGGACGCGATCGTCGAGGGCCTGCGCGACGGCAGCATCGCGGCCCCCCACCACCGCAGCCGGGCCCCGTTCGTCGCCCTCGTCGGAGGCGGCCCCGGCGACCCCGATCTGATCACCGTGCGCGGCCGCCGGCTGCTCGCCGAGGCGGACGTCGTCATCGCCGACCGGCTCGGCCCGCGCGACCTGCTCGACGAACTCCCGCCGCACGTCGAGGTGATCGACGCCGCGAAGATCCCGTACGGCCGCTTCATGGCCCAGGAGGCCATCAACAACGCGCTGATCGAGCACGCCAAGGCCGGCAAGGCCGTCGTACGGCTCAAGGGCGGCGACCCGTTCGTGTTCGGCCGCGGCATGGAGGAGGCCCAGGCGCTCGCCGAGGCAGGCATCCCCTGCACCGTCGTGCCCGGTATCTCCAGCTCGATCTCGGTGCCCGGGGCCGTCGGCATTCCGGTCACCCACCGCGGCGTCGCCCATGAGTTCACGGTCGTCAGCGGGCATGTCGCCCCGGACGACCCGCGCTCGCTCGTCGACTGGAAGTCCCTGGCCCGGCTGCGTGGCACGCTGGTGATCCTGATGGGCGTCGACAAGATCGGTGCCATCGCCCAGGCGCTCATCACGCACGGCAAGGCGCCCGGGACACCCGTCGCCCTGGTGCAGGAGGGAACGACCGCCGCCCAGCGCCGCGTCGACGCCACCCTCGCCACCGTCGCCGAGCGGGTCCGGGCCGAAGAGGTACGGCCGCCCGCGGTGATCGTCGTCGGCGATGTCGTCGGTGTCGGAGTGGGCCTGCCCGAGTAACCGGTCCGACGGCTCGCGTAACCAGCGGTAAGGGATCCCCGCGCGAGCCGTTGGCACTCCACCCCGAAGAAGGCAGTATCACCCTGTGGCTGATCTCATCACTGTCGAGGACCCCGACGACCCGCGCCTGCGCGACTACACGGGCCTGACCGACGTCGAGCTGCGCCGCAAGCGCGAGCCCGCCGAGGGCCTGTTCATCGCGGAGGGCGAGAAGGTCATCCGCCGCGCCAAGCAGGCCGGTTACGAGATGCGCTCGATGCTGCTGTCCGCCAAGTGGGTCGACGTCATGCGCGACGTCATCGACGAGGTGCCCGCGCCCGTCTACGCGGTCCACCCCGACATCGCCGAACGCGTCACCGGCTACCACGTCCACCGCGGCGCGCTCGCCTCCATGCAGCGCAAGCCGCTGCCGACGGCCGACGAACTGCTCCGGACGGCCCGCAGGGTGGTCGTCATGGAGTCGGTCAACGACCACACCAACATCGGTGCCATCTTCCGCAGTGCCGCAGCCCTCGGCATGGACGCGGTGCTGCTCTCCCCGGACTGCGCCGACCCGCTCTACCGCCGTTCGGTGAAGGTCTCCATGGGAGCCGTGTTCTCCGTCCCGTACGCCCGGCTCGACACCTGGCCCAAGGGCCTGGAGTCCGTACGGGAAGCAGGCTTCAGGCTGCTCGCCCTGACCCCCGACGAGAAGGCCGCGGCCATCGAGGAGGCCGCACCGCACCGGCTGGAGCGGGTGGCGCTGATGCTCGGCGCGGAGGGCGAGGGCCTGTCCACCAAAGCGCTGATGGCCGCCGACGAGTGGGTGCGCATCCCGATGGCGCACGGCGTGGACTCGCTCAATGTCGGCGCGGCGGCGGCCGTCGCGTTCTACGCGGTCGCGACGGGGCGTCCCGAGTCCTGATCCGCCGGCCTACAACTGCTGCGCGGCGGCGATCCCCAGCGCCACGATCAGCGTGACGACGAAGAACACGATGATCCGCTGACGCAGCAGCCGCGGGTTGGCGGGCCGCCGTCCGGCGGAGGTGGTCCGCACGCCGGGTCCCGTGCCCGGACGGCCGTTCGTACGGCCGGTGTTGCGCGGCGGTCGCGAGCCGCCGGTGCGCGACGACGACTGCGGGCGGGGCAGGGACGTGCTCCCTGTACCCCGGTCGAGGCGCTCCGTACGGTCTGCGCGGTCCCCGTACCGCGAGGTCGGCCGGGAGGGCTCCACGCGCTCCCGCTCCCTTTCCCGCTGGGCCGGTGGCCGCGCCTCGGGCAGCCCCTGCGCCTCCCTGGCCGCGATCTCCTTGAGACGCATGGACAGTTGAAGCGTGCTCGGTCGTTCGTCGGGGTCCTTCGCCAGACAGGCCGACACCAGAGGCGCCAGCGCGTCGGGTACCCCGTACAGGTGCGGCTCCTCGTGCACCACCCGGTACAGCATGACCTCCGAACTACCGTGCCCGAACGGTGAGTCGGCGGTCGCCGCGTACGCGAGCGTGGCGCCCAGCGCGAAGACGTCGGTGGCCGGGGTGACCACCGCGCCACGCACCTGCTCGGGAGCGAGGAATCCGGGCGAGCCCACCGCCGTACCGACATGGGTGAGCGTGCTGGCGCCGGTCGCCCAGGCGATGCCGAAGTCGATGATCCGGGGGCCCTTGGGGGACAGCAGGATGTTCGACGGCTTCAGATCCCGGTGCACCACACCGGCCTCGTGCACCGCTACCAGCCCCTCGGAGAGCGCCGCGCCGATGGCGGCCGCCTCGGCGGCGGACAGCGGGCCCTCCTCGGCCACCTTGTCGTGCAGGGACGGCCCCGGGACGTACTGGGTGGCGAACCAGGGGCGGTCGGCCTCCAGATCGGCGGCCACCAGCCGTGCCGTGCAGCCGCCGCGGATACGGCGCGCGGCCGACACCTCGCGGGCGAACCGCAACCGGAACTCCTGGTCCTCTGCGAGATCCGGCCGGATCACCTTCAGCGCGACCCGCTGACCACGGCGGTCGGACCCCAGATAGACGACGCCCATGCCGCCGGCGCCGAGCCGCCGGTGAAGCCTGAACGAGCCGACGACACGCGGGTCCTCGCGCCGGAGCCGCATCATCGCCATGTCCGTCCCCTACCTACGGTGGGATGCCCCACCCCGCTGCCCGGTCGTCGTCCGCTTGACGTGGCACAGCTTACGTACCGCCGAGCCGGTGTGCTCATAGGCCGCGCCCTCGCGATCCGATCGATTGTCAGTGCCGGGTGCGAGACTTGAGGGGTGGTCAGGGGTTGCCGGATCCGCTTCTCCCGACCCGTGCGAGATCTCAACGGTCAGTCGCAGAAGGGGGATTGGATCGATGAAGGGTGACCGCGTGGAGATAGTGGTGGACGCGGGAGACACAACCCGTACGTATGAAGTGGTGGCGAGCAGGGCGGGCCGCCGGGTCGAGACGGCGGTGCGAAGAGGGGTGGTGGAAGTGAGCGAAGTCACGCGGTCCGGATCGGTGGTGCGTACGGCCCGTTTCATGGCCAACCGGGTGCTGGCCCTGGTCGAGCAACCCGTGCCGCGCGAGGACGACTCGGAGCACGAGCGTCCCCTCCGGGAAGACCCCAAGTCCTAGGGCCGCGTCTCCACCCAGGGGAGTACGCCGTGGGGTGACGGCTCATCCTCCGGGAGGCCCGGGAAGCGGGACCCGGGCATGACGCCCCGGTGCCGCCGCCTGCCTAGTGTTGATGTCAAGCGGCGGGTGGCGCACTCGTCCCCCGAGGTCAGACACCCGCCGCTGCCAACCACGACAGGAGAAGGACCATGGCGGACACGGCATCGCGGACGATGATCCGCACGCAGGGACGCAAGGCTTTCGCCGCGTTCGGCGGCAGCCCGTCCGGCACGCGCCACCCGCTGGTGGCGACGGCGATGGTCCTCCCTCTCGCGGCCCTGCTGGTGGTCGTCTTCGGCGGCTGGGATGCGGTGGTCACACAGGCGTCGTCCGTGGGCGTGATGCTGGGGCGCTGAGCGGCGCCCCGGGCCCGGAAGAGCGGTCCGGGCCGGGGACATCCGGCCAACAGCCCCGTGGGGACGGGGGTGCGGCGGACGGCAGCGTTTGGCCGGTCAGCTGGGGAGCTGACCGGCCATCGCGCGTTTGCTCGCCGAAGCTCGCGGGGGCATGGACTCCGGGCCGGTCCGGTCCAGGGGGTACGCCCCCGGGCGCGCCTGTCCGGTTTCGGGTCGGGCGCCGTGGTCGCATGAGCGGGGTCCGCGGACTGCTCCCTCCCCGCGCTTCGCGCGAGTTGCGCCGCTTTACGTCCGGGCACCCCGCTCCTGCGACGCCGTCCCCCTCAGGTGGACGGGCGGCCGCGGGACGGTCGTCGTTCGCTCCGTGGGCAGTTGCTTCCCCCGGGGGACACGTGCGGGCTTGCGCCGACGCGGGGTGGTCCGGTCGGCAGGGGTCGTGTCCGGGACCTCAGGCGTCGTAAGTCTTGAGCGGGCAAGCGGCCAGCGCCACGCACACGGCCCCGGCCGCCCGGGAGACGCGCACCCCCGAGGGCGCAGCGCTCGCGGGCGCGGCCGAGGACGGGGTGGCCATCCCGGTCCGCCGCGTAAGCTCCCGGCGGAGACCGCAGCGCACCCGGGGGAGACCGTGACCGCATCAGTCGTACGCGCGCTGGTCGACGCGGCCCGGGACGCCGCTCACCGGCCGCCGGTCATGCACGCATGCCCGGCATGTGGCCGGGACGAGGCCGTACTCGCCGACCGGGCCGACGGTGTCGTCGTACGGCACGGGGATGCCGTCGCCAAGGCGCACGCCCCCGGTACCGACCCGGAGGGGCACCGCGTCCGGGTCGCCGTGGCCGGGCACCCGGCCCTCGCCGGCATCCTGCTGGCCCCGCTCCCGCTGCGCGCGAGCGATACGCACGGCCGGCCGGTCACGGCGTGGCCCTACGGCGCCCCCGTCGACCCCGCGGACCCCGACGCCGCCCCCTGGGAGGAGGCCGCGGCCCTCCTCGCGCGCCTGCACAGGGTGGAGACCGCCGCACTCCCCGGCCCCCTGCCCCCCATGCGCGGCCCCGCCAAGGCCGCAGCCGCCATGGCCCGTATGCAAGCCGCGGCAGCAGGCCATCCCGCCGCCGGCACCGTCCGCCGGGCCTGGGCGCGGCTGCCGGCCTGGGCCCGCGACGAGGCACCCGCCCCGTACCGGAGCACCCTGTGCCACGGCGATCTGCATCTCGGCCAGCTCGTCCGTCATCCCGCGCCCGGCGGCGCCTGGCTGCTGATCGATGTCGACGACCTCGGGCTCGGCAACCCCGCCTGGGACCTCGCCCGCCCCGCCGCCTGGTACGCGGCGGGCCTGCTGGCCCCGCAGGCCTGGCAGCGGTTCCTCGGGGCGTACACCGCCGCGCACGGCCCGGCGGTCCCCGCGACAGGTGATCCGTGGCCCCGGCTCGACGTCCCGGCCCGCGCGCTGACCGTCCAGACCGCCGCCCTCGCGCTGGCGAAGTCGGCAGCCGAGCAGCGCGATCCCGACGACGTCGAGCAGATCATGATCGACAGCTGTGCCCGAATCGCCACACTCCCACCCGAGTTGGAGTGCGACCCTTCGTCGTAGGGTGAACTTCTCGTCGCCGGGCAGGCATCCCGGCGACGTCGACCGAACGGCGAGGAGCTGAGCAGAACATGCAGTGTCCCAAGTGCCACGCAGCGATGCACACGTACAACCGCAACGGGGTCCAGATCGAGCAGTGCAGCGGCTGCCGGGGGATATTCCTCGACTACGGGGAGCTGGAGGCCCTGACCCGTCTCGAGTCGCAGTGGACGCAGCAGGCGCCCCCCGCGCCTCCGCAGGCCTACCCCGCCGCCCCCGCGCCCGCCTGGGGCGCGCAGCACCACGGCAGCCACCACGGAGGCCACCACCAGCGCGGCTTCGGCCGGATGCTCTTCTCGTCCTGACCGTCCCGGTCGCACCGCAGACGTCACAGCCCCCGTCCGTCGAAACGGCCGGGGGCTGCGGCTGGTGCGCGATACTGGGATTGAACCAGTGACCTCTTCCGTGTCAGGGAAGCGCTCTCCCGCTGAGCTAATCGCGCGGGTCCCCATGCCTAAGGCCGGGGCGAACCTGCTGGTGGTGCTCCTGCGTGCGCGATACTGGGATTGAACCAGTGACCTCTTCCGTGTCAGGGAAGCGCTCTCCCGCTGAGCTAATCGCGCGGGGATCCGGGGATCCAGTGGACGATACTGGGATTGAACCAGTGACCTCTTCCGTGTCAGGGAAGCGCTCTCCCGCTGAGCTAATCGTCCTTGGAGGTGGAGACGGGATTTGAACCCGTGTAGACGGCTTTGCAGGCCGTTGCCTCGCCTCTCGGCCACTCCACCCGGAGTGCAGGGGTTCGGGAAGAATCCCCCATTCTCGAGCGGACGACGAGATTCGAACTCGCGACCCTCACCTTGGCAAGGTGATGCTCTACCAACTGAGCCACGTCCGCTTGTCGTTTCCGTTGCGCTTACGCGTCCCGGCGACGTGTTGAACTCTAGCGGATTCCTCGGCCAGCACAAAAACGCGTTTCCGCAGCGTGCTGAGGTGTGTTCGTGTCACAGCAGGTCATCCGCGGCTCATCGGCACCTCATCGTCCCCGGTCATACACTCACAGACGTGCATGACCTTGCTCCTCTGGCCCGCTTCGGCGGCCTTGTCGCCACCGATCTACGGGATGTGACCAGCGACCCCGCGGCCCTGGACTCCGCCGGCTTCTGGGCCGTCGCCGCGGACTTCGAGGGCCGTCTGACGTGTGCCCGCTTCGGCGACGTCCGCTCCGAGCCGGTGCCTGACCCGATGCCCGGGCAGTGGCACGGCCCGGCCGCGGGCGACTGGACGTCGTCGCTGGACCGGGCCGCGTACATCGCGGGCGTGCACCGGATCCGTGAGCACATCGCGGCCGGCGAGGTCTACCAGGCGAACCTCTGCCGTGTGCTCTCCGCGCCGCTGCCCGACCCGGCAGGGGCCGACGTCGACGCGCTGACCGCACTGCTGGCCCGCGGCAATCCGGCGCCCTACGCAGGAACGATCAGGCTGCCCGCGCACGGAGTGGAGATCGCGACCGCCTCTCCCGAGCTGTATCTGCGGCGCATCGGGGACACCGTGGAGTCCGGCCCCATCAAGGGCACCGGCCGTACCGCCGAGGACCTGCTCGACAAGGACCACGCCGAGAACGTCATGATCGTGGACCTCGTCCGCAACGACCTCGGACGGGTCTGCGCCACCGGCAGCGTGAGCGTGCCCGCACTGTGCGCCGTCGAGCCCCACCCCGGACTGGTGCACCTGGTCTCCACCGTGCGGGGCGAACTTCCACGGGGCGCGGGCTGGCGGGAGCTGCTCGCGGCCACCTTCCCGCCCGGGTCGGTCACCGGAGCGCCCAAGTCCAGCGCGCTGAAGATCATCGGGGCGCTGGAGACCGCGCCCCGCGGACCGTACTGCGGCGGCATCGGCTGGGTGGACGCCGACCGCGGTACCGGAGAGCTCGCCGTCGGCATACGTACCTTCTGGATCGACCGCACACCGGTCGGGGTTCCCCAGCTCCGCTTCGGTACCGGCGCGGGGATCACCTGGGGATCGGACCCCGGGCGGGAGTGGGCCGAGACCGAACTGAAGGCATCGCGGCTGCTCGCGGTAGCGTCGGGCGCATACGCGGCAAGCGGAAGGACAGCTGGATGAAGCTTTGGGTCAACGGCGGACTCAGGGACGCCGAGGACGCGCGGGTGTCGGTCTTCGACCACGGACTGACCGTGGGCGACGGCATCTTCGAGACCATCAAGGCGGTCCACGGACAGCCTTTCGCTCTCACCCGCCACCTCGACCGGCTGACCCGCTCGGCTGCGGGCCTCGGACTGCCGGAGCCCGACCATGACGAGGTCCGCCACGCGTGCGAGGCGGTCCTGGCCGCCAACCCGACGCCGCTGGGCCGGCTGCGCATCACCTACACCGGTGGCCTCTCACCCCTTGGCTCCGACCGCGGCGAGCAGGGCCCGACCCTCGTCGTCGCCCTCGGTGAGAGCACCCGCCGCCCCGACACCACCGCGGTGATCACCGTCCCCTGGACGCGTAACGAGCGCGGCGCGGTGACCGGGCTGAAGACGACCTCGTACGCGGAGAACGTGGTCGCGCTCGCCAGGGCGCGCGAGCACGGCGGGTCCGAGGCACTGTTCGCCAACACCGTGGGGCAGCTGTGCGAGGGCACCGGCTCCAATGTGTTCGTCGTCCTCGACGGCGAACTGCACACCCCGCCCGTCGCATCCGGCTGCCTGGCGGGCATCACCCGCGCCCTGATCGTGGAGTGGGCGGGGGCCCGGGAGACCGACCTGCCCCTGGACGTACTGGAGCAGGCCGAGGAGATCTTCCTCACGTCCACACTCCGCGACGTCCAGGCCGTTCACCGCGTCGACCGCCGCGCGCTGGTGGACGCGCCGGGACCCGTCACCGCGAAGGCCATGCGGATCTTCGACGAGCGCGCGGCCGCCGATCCGGATCCGCGACCTCGGTAAAACGTGGTGACGCGCGGCCGCGGGACAGGTAGAACACCCCTGATGACGACGACTCTGCGGCCGTCCGGGCCGCTTCAGCGGGGCACCGACGGTGTCACCTCACGCACCTACGACGTCTGTGTGAACGCCAGGCCCGTCGGTGTCGTCGAGCTCGAGACTCACCCACGGTTCGGCCCGTCGGCGGGCGTCGTACGGTCCCTGCGGATCGACGAGCCCGACCGGCGGCGCGGAAGGGGTACCGTCGCCGCGCTCGCCGCCGAGGAGGTGCTGCGCGGCTGGGGCTGCACCCAGATCATCACCTCCGTTCCGGCGGAGGCCGCTGCCGCGCTGCGCCTGACCTCTGCCCTCGGCTACATCGAGCGCGGCCGCAACATGCTCAAGGAGCTGTCGGGCGGGGGCCCCGCCCTGCCCGCGGGCGTCGAAGGACGCCCCATGAGCGAGGCGGAGTTCGTCAGGTGGCGGGCAGCGGCGATCGAGAGCTACGCGCAGAGCTGGACCGCTCGCGGAGTGCCCGAGGACCAGGCCCGCGCCAAGTCCGAGGCCGACCACCGCGAGAAACTCCCCGACGGCCTCGCGACCCCCGGTTCCTGGCTGAACGTCCTGGTCGCGCAAGGCGCCGTGGTGGGACACGTCTGGGTCGCCGAGCACGAGGTACGCGCGGGGGAGCGGGGCGCGTACGTGTTCGATGTCGAGGTCGCCGAGGAGCACCGCGGCCGTGGCCACGGCCGCGCACTGATGCTGCTCGCCGAGCAGGTCGCCCGGGCGGCCGGGACGCCCCTGATCGGTCTGCACGTCTTCGCGGGCAACACCCCGGCGCTCAACCTCTACGAGTCACTCGGCTACCGCACGACCCACGTCAACTTCTTCAAGCAGCTGCTCTAGGTCCTGTCCGGGGGTGTCCTTCGGATGCTGCCGGGCGGTCTACCGCTCGGCGAGCAGCCGGTCCACGATCTCCTCGATCCGCTCCCGCAGGCCCTCCTGGCTCTTGCCGCCGTCCAGTCGCTGCCCGTCGACGACATAGGTCGGGGTGCCCGTGACGCCGATGGCCTTGCCTTCGGCCTGGTCGGCGTCGACGATCAGAATGTGCCGCCCGTCGATCAGCGCGGTGTCGAACTCCTCGGCGTCCAGGCCCAGTTCACGCGCGACCTCGAGCAGCACCGGCTCGCCCTCGGAGGCCAGCTCCTCCGTGCGCGCGAGCACCGCCTCCACATAGGGCCAGCCCTTGCCCTGCTCGGCCGCCTCCTCCGCGGCCTGCGCGGCGGCGAAGGCGTGCTTGTGCCGCTCGAGGGGGAAGTGCCGCAGCCGCAGCTCCAGCCGGTCGCCGTAGCGGGCACGCAGGGCCCGCAGATCCTCCAGGGCGTTGTGGCAGTCGGGGCACTGGAGCTCGCACCAGACGTCGAGGACGACGGGGCGGGCGGTGGGGGAGTCGCTCATGGACCCCAGTCTTCCAGCCCGGTCGGACGGACCTCCATCGGGACCTGGGGAGGAGAGCACCCCTTAGATCTCCCTGACCTCCTCCGTGGCCGTGGCCCGGATCACGCCGGACGGTGCAGGATGGAGGGGACGCAACGCTCATGCCCGCGGATGGCTGGAGGACCGGATGATTGCCGAGACCATTTGCTCCGCGGTGTCCGCGGCCGGCCTGGGCATTGCCGCGATCACGGCGTACCGCCGCCGCTTCCTCGCCGCGACCCGACTGGTCGGCTACTCGCTCGTCCCGCTCGGTCTGGTGCTCACCGGCGCTGTCGAGTGGGTCGCCGAGACGGCCTTCAGCCCCACCGCCTGGATCGGCTTCGGTCTGCTCGGCGGCGCTTGGGTGCTGCTCCTGACGACCCGGGCCGTCGAGCGGCGCAGGGGTGGCACCCGCCGGGCCGCACAGGCGGCCCAGCGCGACGCGGTCGCGCCGGCGGCCACCCCCTCGCTCGGAGCGGCCCCCGGCCCCGCCGCCCGGCCGAAACAGGCACCGAAAGCCTCCGGCACGGGCGACGACTTCAGTGACATCGAGGCGATCCTCAAGAAGCACGGCATCTAGGGGCCCTGTCAGATCCGGCCTCGGCCGACGGCGAGGCCCCTCGGACCTGCCCGGGAGGGCCGGTCCGGCCCTCCCGGGGCGGGACCCGGCGCGCGGGATGTGATGAACTACCGTGCTCGCAGCGCGTGTTGGTCGATGATCGGGCCCTCCACTGCGCCATGATCACCCCCGAGATGCTCGATACCTCCCGGGGCCAGCCCCCCGCACCCGCCCCCCAAGAGCCGCGTGGCTGTCTGTTCGCGCTCTCCCAGCCACCTCTGATGATCTTCCTCGGGGTGATCGGCTTCTTGTTGCTGATGGCCGCGGTGCACGACCTCTTCCTGCTGTGAACGCCGACCGGCCAACCACCGCGCCGCTCAGCCCGCCGCTTCCTTGCGGCGTGCGCGGTAGGCGGCGACATGCAGGCGGTTGCCGCAGGTGCGGCTGTCGCAGTAGCGGCGTGAGCGGTTGCGCGACAGATCGACGAAGGCGCGCCCGCAGTCCGGCGCCTCGCAGCGCCGCAGCCGCTCCTGTTCGCCCGCGACCACGATGAACGCCAGCGCCATCCCGCAGTCCGCGGCGAGATGGTCCGCGACCGAGGCACCCGGGGCGAAGTAGTGCACATGCCAGTCGTAGCCGTCGTGGTCGGTGAGCTGCGGCGTGGTCCCGGCCGCGGCCACCAGCCGGTTGATCAGCTCCGCCGCGGCACGGCTGTCGGGCGCCGCGAAGACCTCCGCGAAGTGCGTCCGTACGCCGTGCACCGCCTTGAGGTCCCGCGGACCCAGTTCACCCACGCCGCTGACGCTGTGGCCGTGTACGAACTCGTACAGTGCCGCGACGTCCGCGAGCCCGTCGTCCTGCTCGCTCTCAGGTGCGGTGTTCACCAGATCGACGACAGTGTCGAGGGCAATACGGGTGTCGTGGGGGATCAGCACCATTCGCTCCCTGGCCTGCTGCGGGCCGGTGCCCGCCGAATTGCGCTGACTCTAGCGGTTCGTTCCGGAGCGCACCGACGCCGTCACGGCGGTGGAATCCGCGGTGACGGCGTCGCCGTGTGCCCTATGTGGTTGTCCGCGCGGCGCCGTCTCCCCGAGTCGGACGGCGCCGTGCAGCTCTCCGCCTGGCTCAGCTTTCGGCCAGGATGTGCGAGAGCTCCGTGTCGAGATCGAAGTGCCGATGCTCGGTGCCGGGTGGCACCGCGGCGTCCGTCCGCTTCAGGAACGACTCCAGGGCCCTCGCCGGGGCCTCGAGGAGCGCTTCGCCCTCCGGGGAGCTCAGTGCGATGCACACGACGCCCTGGCCATGACTACGGGACGGCCAGACTCTGACGTCGCCCGTGCCGGTGGGCCGATGCAGCCCCTCGGCGAGCAGGTCGCGGGCGAACACCCATTCGACCGTCTCTTCGGCTCCGGTGTGGAAGGTGGCGTGCACGGCGTAGGGATCGGCCGTGTCATACCGCAGGCCCGCGGGTACAGGCAGTGATGACTCGCTTGATACAACGAGGCGCAGGTGCAGCTCGCAGCTGACCGTGGTGTTCATAAGCGCCAGGGCCTTTCGCTCAGTGTGCGCTCGGGGATTCGCACGTCGGCGAAATCGACATGCCACCTACGGTGCCGTTGTAAACCCCTCTGACCGTTTTGTGATCCTTCATGTCGCTCATCCGGCGGTGCGTCACTTCGTGCTATACGGCCATTCCGGTGATCGTGTTCAATCCGGTAGGTTGGCGATTATGAATGCGGAGAGTGACGAGCGGGGGAAGGTCGCCGCGCAGCCGGCTCCGAACCCTGTGACGGGGGACGTGACGGTGGGGCCGGTGACGCCGGACCTTGCTGAGGAAGCGGCGACGCAGCCGGTGTCGGAAGGGGAGCGGGAGCTCGGGTCGCGGGCGCCGCACTTCATCAAGCGGTCCAGACCCCTCCACGTGAGCTGGCAGGTCGGCGTGTTCATCGTCGGCCTCGCGGTGGTCGGCGCGGGCGTCGTGATGCTGCCGCTGCCCGGACCCGGCTGGCTGGTGATCTTCGGCGGTATGGCGATCTGGGCGACCGAGTTCGTCTGGGCTCAGTTGGTACTGCGCTGGACCAAGCGAAAGGTCACCGAAGCGGCCCAGCGGGCCCTCGACCCCAAGGTCCGCCGGCGCAACATCATCCTCACCACGATCGGCCTCGTGATCATCGCCGTGCTGGTCGGGATCTACGTGTGGAAGTTCGGGATCGCGATGCCCTGGAAGATCAAGGAGTGACCCCGAAGTGGTCAGGGGGACCCGCTGACATCGGGTAATGTGTGCGGTGCGCCCGGGCGATTAGCTCAGTGGGAGAGCGCTTCGTTCACACCGAAGAGGTCACTGGTTCGAACCCAGTATCGCCCACCCGGACCGAAGGCCCCGGAGACTCGATGTCTCCGGGGCCTTCGGCGTTGTCGCCGTCAGTGCATCCGGCCCACGGTGTCACGCAGCCTGCGTGCGTCGCGCAGCCGCTGCTCGTACGTCGCCCCCACCACGAGGAGCAGCAGCCCGGCCAGGGCCGGCGGCAGCCAGCGGGGGAGCGCGCCGACGACCTGGACGACGTACGGCGCGAGTTCGTGCAGCGCGTCGAGCGCGAGCACCGCGGCGCCGAGGAGCAGTAGCGCCTGCAGACGCAGCCGGGCTCCGGCGAGCGTGACCACCAGGGCTGAGACCCCCAGCAGCAGCGGCCGCAGCCAGTGCTCGTCGCCCCAGGCCACGACGAGGCTCGGCACCAGGGTCGCGGCAAGACCCGGTCCGTACGCCGTCCACGACGACGCCTGCGGGTCGCGGCGGCGGCGCAGTACACCGACGGCGATCGCCGGAATCGTGACGGGCAGCGTGTACGCCTCCGGGGACTCGACCTCGGAGGCGGCCAGACGCACCCAGGTGGCCAGCACGAACAGCGTCGCCGCGAGGTAGCCGGCGGCGGGCCGGCGCTCGGCCCGCACGGCCGTGCCCGCCGTGATCACTCCGCACAGTGCGAGCACCAGAGCGATCGTCGGCCGGTCACCGGCGGCGAGTACCAGGGCAACGAGGCCCGCGGCGGCCGAGGTGACCTCCAGTGGCAGAGCGACCGGGTGGTGGCGCAGCCGGGCGCCGAGGAAGGCGACCGCCGCAGGTACGGCGAGCAGCACCACGGAGGCACGGTGCGGCGGGAGTCCGGCGGCAGCGGCCGATGCGCCCACGAGCGCGATCGTGAACAGCACGGCGGTGCAGGCGAGCAGTGCCTGTGTGGCGCGTGCGGTCCGCAGTGTCGCGGCCACGAGCGCCGCGACAAGGACGCCCAGCACCGTGAACGTCGTCGGCCGCGTCGCCAGGGACAGCAGCGCGACACTCACGGCACCGCCGAGGCCGCAGGCCAGCGCGGTGTTCGCCACCGCGGCCGCGCGGGCGTCGGACGCGGGCCGCACCACGGCGAACGCGAGGAGGGCGATGCTCAGGACGAGCTGCCACGCGACGCCCACGGCGTACCCGAGGTCGGCCGCGGCGGGCACGACCAGGAGTGCGGCCCAGGTCAGCGCGAGCGAGGCACAGGTAGCGCCGACGCGCAGGGACTCCCGCGACCGGCTGCCCTTCGCGGTGTCCGCCGCCGGGGTCCACAGGCCGGTGCCGGCCCGGCCCCCAGGGCCGGCAAGCGCGTCGTCGGCCGGCGGCCGGGCGGAACCGGATGTCCTCGGACCGGATTCCGGCGACCCTCCGGCAGAGGGCTCAGGCGCCTGCCGCCGGGCGGCACCCGTCGTGCCCGTGTCCGGACCGGACTGCCCGGCGGGCGTGCCGGGTCGCAGGCCGGCGGCCGGAGCCTCGCCCGCCGTGGGCGACGTCGCCCACGCCGGGCGGTAGTACGCCGCCGTCGCGAGGACCGCCGCCGTGATGAGCAGGATGATCGGGGTCGGGGCCGGCGGGAACATCCCGAGGGGGACGCCCAGCGCGCCGCGGGTGTCCGTCGGTGCGGCCGACCAGATGTCGGTCAGGGTCCTGGCGGGGCCCGTAAGGGCGATGGCGGTCAGCGGCAGCGCGGAGAGGACCGCCGCCGCGTGGACCGCGGCCGACGCGCCCGTCAGGCCTGGGAGCAGGCGGCGCGGCAGGGGAGTGCGTACGACCGTCAACAGGGCGACCGCGCACAGCAGATAGCCGAGTACCGCCCAGCCGCCGGGCACCGCCGGGCGGAGCACGCCGCCGACGGCCGCGACGGCCGCGAGACCGGACGCGGCCGAGAGTGCGGCAGCGGCGGACGGCACACGCCATGCCGTGAACAGGGCGACCACGGCAGCCGCGAGCAGCAACACGGCCGGACCGGCGGCGGCCGACGGCGAGAGCGCCGCCAGCGACTGCCAGCCGCCGATCACCAGTGCCCAGCCGCCCGTCAGCACCGCGCCGACGCCGGCGAACCCCCGGACCGCGGCAGGCTTCGTCCACAGCACGATCGCGATGTCGAACACGGCCGTCAGAAGCAGCGCCCACTCCATGGGCACAGCGGCGGGGCCGGCGGTCAGTGCCCACAGGGGGAGCGGGAGTTGGGCACAGAGCACGGCCGACGGCAGTGGTGTGCGCAGGCGCGGCAGGGCCAGTCCGTACGCAGACCCGAGCGCGGCGAGCACGGCCGACGCGCAGGCGGTGTACCCGAGTCCGTCGGTCTCGGGCAGGGCCACCCGGTGGAGCGCGTAGGCGTCGAGCACCATCAGCACCATGCCCAGCGCGGCCAGCGACTCGGCCGTCGAGGCGAGCCCGCGGCGCAGCAGCACGGCCGGCGAGCCGAGGGCCGCGACCGTCACCGCGCAGAGCACCGCACTGCGGCCGCCGATGCCCATGGAGCCCCAGCTGACCAGCGTGAACGCGATGGCCGCGATGGTCAGCAGGATGCCGCCGAGGGTCAGCAGAAGATTCTGCACGCTGGGCGGTGAGGTCTCGGCGGGCCGGGTGACGAAGGGGTTCGGGGCGGGCGGTGGCACCACGGCAGCCGGGCGCAGCGCATCGAGCAGCCAGGCTCTGCGAGCCAGCAACTGGGTCCGGCGGAGCTCCAGTTGCTGCAGCTCGTGGTCGAGGATCGCCAGCTCCTCGGCCGGCGGCGGGACGTTCTTCATGCTCGGCAGTGTGGCCGCGGCCACATACCAGGGGCATGGGTGCGCGTACTCAGATCCCGGTGAGTACGCACCCGGCCGGTGTGTATCCGGCGCAGACTGGGTCACATGGACTGGTGTCGCTACCGTTTCCGCAGCGTCTGGGACATCCCCGCGGGTCCCGACGCCGTCTACCAGGTGCTGGAGCGGGCCGAGGAGTACCCCCGGTGGTGGCCGCAGGTGCGGGAGGTGATCGCGATCGACGACGAACACGGCACCGCCCGCTTCCGTTCCCTTCTCCCGTACGAGCTCATCGTGACCGTACGCGCGCAGCGGCGTGATCCGGCGGGCGGTGTGCTGGAGATCCGGATGGAGGGGGACCTCGACGGCTGGGTGCGATGGACCCTTCGGGCGCACCGCGACGGCACCCGGGTCGTGTACGACCAGGAGGTGGAGGTGCGCAAGCAGCTGATGAGACGGCTGGCGCTGCCCTGCCGTCCGGTCTTCGCGGCCAACCACGCGCTGATGATGCGCGGCGGGCGCCGGGGGCTCACGGCCTACCTGGAAGGGGTTTGAAGGAACCCCGCGGTGCCCTGTATGGTTCAGTGCGTTCCCGGGCGATTAGCTCAGTGGGAGAGCGCTTCGTTCACACCGAAGAGGTCACTGGTTCGAACCCAGTATCGCCCACCGGGAGAGGCCGGTCCGTCGATGACGGACCGGCCTTACTGCTGTCCCGGCGTGCTACTGGAGCCCGCTGTCCAGGTACTTCCTCACCGCGCCGTCGACGCGGAAGTCGCCTCCGTACGGCAACTGGGGGCAGAGGTTGGCCTGGTGCCCGGTGCGGCCGGGCTCCGAGGAGTTGTCGCTGCCCGCGCCGTGGAAGCCGTAGCCCTGGACGTCGGCAGTCTCGGCGAGCAGGGCGGTGTTGTCGGCCTTGTCCGCCGTAAGGACGTACGGCGCCCCGCCGACAACCCTCAGGCGGCCGCGGGCAGTTCCGGCCGCAGCGGCCACGTCGGATCAACCAACTCCGGCGTACCGCTGCGGGCGAACCACGCCTGCAGCCCGCGCGCCTGCGCCGCATGCCACACCGCCTGCAGCGTGTGCAGCTCCGTCGGCGAGAGCCGCTCCAAACGGGAGGCGAAACGCCGCCCCACCGCCCGGACGACCTCCAGCGCCGCCACCGCATCGGCCGCCGCGTCATGCGCGCCGTCCAGCACCACCTCGTACTGCGCGCACAGATCGGTCAGCGTACGCCGCCCCTTGCGATAGCGGTCCAGATGCTTGTCCAGCACCCGCGGATCGAGCACACACAGAGGCCTGCTCTCCAGATACCGGCCCAGCGACGAGGCCCGGTGCCGGCGCAACTCGCGGTCCAGGATGGTCAGATCGAACGGCGCGTTCATCACCACCAGCGGGCGGGCGGCCGCACACTGCTCCGCCAGCAGCCTGGCTATCTCCTCCATCACCGGCGCCGGCCAGCGGCCGTTGCGCTGCAGATGGTCGTCCGTCAGACCGTGCACCTCCGTGGCGCCCGGCGGCACGGGTACGCCCGGATTCACCAGCCAGCGCGTCACACGCGGCCGCCCGCCCGGCGTGTCCTGGACGACGACCGCCGCCGACACGATCCGGTCCTCTTCTACATCTACTCCAGTGGTCTCCGTGTCAAATGCGGCCAGGGGGCCCTCGAACCAGTGCGTCATCCCCGAACTCCTCGCACGTCATTGGCAGATGGCGACGACCCACTGCCCGAATCGGTGATACCCGTCCCGTTTGCGCCGTACGCAGGACGGTGACAACACAGATGACGGGGCAAGAAATTGACGGCATGACGGCTCCGTCGTGTGGGGACATCGATCGGCACAGCCCGGAAGGCACACGGAGCCATGGCGCTCGCGCAGCCCGAATCGGGAGGGCTGCTGCCCCAGCGGACCGTTCCGCTGCGCGGCGCTCTCGCCACCACCGCCTGTATGGAGACCCTCCAGGTGGGCTATCTGCACGCGGTCGCCGCCGCGGCCGGATGCTCGCTCTCCCAGCCCTTTCCCGACAACGGCATCGACTGGCACGTCAGCCACAGCTCCGCCGGACACACCGTCGACGACGAAGTCACCATCAAGGTGCAGCTCAAATGCACCTACCAGCTCCCCCCGCACCCCCCAGGGCCGGCGTTCTCCTTCACCCTCGACAACGACCACCTGGTGAAACTCGCCCGCACTCCCGTCTCCGTGCACAAGATCCTCGTCGTGATGCTCGTCCCCCGCACACAGAGCGAGTGGCTGCGCGCCAGCCACGACCGGCTCGATCTACGCCACTGCTGCTACTGGACCAACCTGGCCGGGCACCCCGTGACCGGCCGCCGCAGGACCACCGTGCGGATACCCACCGCACGGATCTTCGACGACCGGGCGCTCTGCGAGATCATGACGCGCGTCGGGGCGGGAGGAAGACCCTGATGCACCGGCCATTCGACGAACCCATGCGCCCTCACCCGGCAACCGAGCACCACAGCCCCTGGTACGAGGGCGGAGAACCGGACCCCGCACAGGTCGACCCCGTCGTCCTCGGAGCACTCCTCGACCGGCACGGCTGGCGCCGCCGCGGCGGCGCTGCCGGGCGCTACACCCGCTGGACCCCGCCCCCGCCCGCCGGGGGCGGTACCAGTCTGCTGGTGCCCGAGAGCAAGGCGTTCCCCGACAGCGAGGACCTGATCGGTGAGGCCCTCACCGCGCTCGCCCGCAGCGCTGCTCCCTCGGCGCGCGAGGTGCTGGTCGGACTGACCGTACCCAGCGACGAGATCCGCTGGTGGCGCGATGTGCCCCATGGGCCGTCCGGAGCCGCCTCCTGGACGGTGCAGGAACAACTGCGCTCCGCCGCCCGGCAGATGCTGCTGGCCGGCGCGCTCGCGGTGCGCGGCCGCGCCGGATACTACGGCGCACGCCACCGCCGAGCCGCCCAGGCCTCGCTGGAAGGCGTCCTGGTCGGCCCCGCTCCCGGCGGTCGCGCACTGACCGCCTTCGTCCCCGTCCGGTCGGGACGTGCGGTCGCGGTCCGTCTCGGCCACGCGCTGCAGGCCGCCCGCGAAGCCATCGACTTCCAGCGGGCGGCCGGCGGTATGGAGGCCTTCGACGCGGCTGTCCGGGCAGGGGTCAGCAGGGAGCTCACCGAGGCCCTCATCGCACTGGTCCGCGGCTCCGAAGGAGCGAGCATCGTGCTGGAGTGGTCGCCTGCAGCCGGTGTGCCGCAGGGGTGCGCGGCCCGGATGGAACCGGTGGAGTTCTCCCCGGGAGACCTGCCGGCCCTGCGTGAGGCGGGCGCCCGCTATCTCCAGGACGAGCCGTCCGTACCCGTGCGGATCACCGGTACCGTGGTGCGGATGCGGCGCTCGGGGCCGCGCGGGGCCGGGACGGTACGGCTGCGGGTACTGGGCGGCGCGGAGGTGCCCCACGTCCGGGTGGCACTGGACGAGGACGCGTACCGCACGGCCGGGCATGCCCATCTGGTGGGCCTGCCCATCCGGGTGGTGGGACGCCTCGAGAGTCGCGGCGGCTTCCGGCGGCTGACCGACGCCTCCGACGTGGTGCCCGTGCCGGTGGACGACGCCGAGCGGGACCGGCTGATGAAGTCGCTGCACGAGAGTCCGGACTTCTTCGAGGACACCTGCGGCCCTGGGGAGGAGTAGGCAGCTCGCGCGGCAAACCGTTTCGCGAGTGGCCTCCCCGGCTCGGTACGATTCGTAGCGCGTACGCAATACGAGTGCGGCGTACCCCTTCAGTCAGGAGAGACCGGTGTCAGACGTCCGTGTGATCATCCAACGCGATTCCGAGCGGGAAGAGCGCGTGGTGACCACGGGCACTACGGCGGCGGAGCTCTTCGCGGGCGAGCGCACCATCATCGCCGCCCGCGTCGCCGGCGAGCTGAAGGACCTCGCGTACGAGATCAAGGACGGCGAGGAGGTCGAGCCCGTCGAGATCTCCTCCGAGGACGGCCTCGACATCCTGCGCCACTCCACCGCGCACGTCATGGCCCAGGCCGTGCAGGAGCTGTTCCCCGAGGCCAAACTCGGCATCGGCCCGCCGGTCCGCGACGGCTTCTACTACGACTTCGACGTGGAGAAGCCGTTCACCCCCGATGACCTCAAGGCCATCGAGAAGAAGATGCAGGAGATCCAGAAGCGCGGCCAGCGCTTCTCGCGTCGCGTCGTGACCGACGAGGCGGCCCGCGAGGAGCTGGCGGACGAGCCGTACAAGCTCGAGCTGATCGGCATCAAGGGCTCCGCATCCCACGACGACGGTGCGGACGTCGAGGTCGGCGCCGGCGAGCTGACCATCTACGACAACCTGGACGCCAAGACCGGCGAGCTGTGCTGGAAGGACCTCTGCCGCGGTCCCCACCTGCCCACCACCCGCAACGTCCCGGCGTTCAAGCTGATGCGCAACGCCGCGGCGTACTGGCGCGGCAGCGAGAAGAACCCGATGCTGCAGCGCATCTACGGCACCGCGTGGCCGTCCAAGGAGGAGCTGAAGGCGCACCTGGACTTCCTGGCCGAGGCCGAGAAGCGCGACCACCGACGCCTCGGCACCGAGCTGGACCTCTTCTCCATCCCGGACGCGATCGGCTCCGGCCTTGCCGTCTTCCACCCCAAGGGCGGCATCATCCGCCGGGTCATGGAGGACTACTCGCGCAAGCGGCACGAGGAGGAGGGCTACGAGTTCGTCTACAGCCCGCATGCCACCAAGGGGAAGCTCTTCGAGATCTCGGGCCACCTGGACTGGTACGCCGAGGGCATGTACCCCCCCATGCAGCTCGACGAGGGCGCGGACTACTACCTCAAGCCCATGAACTGCCCGATGCACAACCTGATCTTCGATGCGCGTGGCCGTTCGTACCGTGAACTGCCGCTGCGTCTCTTCGAGTTCGGGACCGTGTACCGCTACGAGAAGTCGGGCGTCGTGCACGGCCTGACCCGGGCCCGCGGCTTCACCCAGGACGACGCGCACATCTACTGCACCAAGGAGCAGATGGCGGAGGAGCTCGACAAGACGCTCACCTTCGTCCTGAACCTGCTGCGCGACTACGGTCTGAACGACTTCTACCTGGAGCTCTCCACCAAGGACCCGGAGAAGTTCGTCGGCTCGGACGAGGTCTGGGAAGAGGCCACCGAGGTCCTGCGCCAGGTGGCCGAGAAGCAGGGCCTCCCGCTGACCCCGGACCCGGGCGGCGCGGCGTTCTACGGCCCGAAGATCTCGGTGCAGGCGCGCGACGCCATCGGACGTACCTGGCAGATGTCGACCGTGCAGCTCGACTTCAACCTGCCGGAGCGTTTCGACCTCGAGTACACCGGCCCGGACGGCACCAAGCAGCGCCCGGTCATGATCCACCGTGCGCTGTTCGGCTCCATCGAGCGCTTCTTCGCGGTGCTGCTCGAGCACTACGCGGGCGCGATGCCGCCGTGGCTGGCGCCGGTGCAGGCGGTCGGCATCCCGATCGGTGACGCGCACGTCGAGTATCTGCAGGAGTTCGCCGCGGCGGCGAAGAAGAAGGGTCTGCGCGTGGAGGTGGACTCCTCCTCGGACCGGATGCAGAAGAAGATCAGGAACCAGCAGCGCAACAAGGTTCCTTTCATGATCATCGTCGGTGACGACGACATGAACGCGGGCACGGTGTCGTTCCGCTACCGCGACGGTTCGCAGGAGAACGGGATTCCCCGTGACCAGGCGCTGGCGAAGCTCGCCGACGTGGTGGAGCGCCGGGTTCAGGTCTGATGTCGTGCGAGGGGCGGTCCCGGCCGGGGCCGCCCCTCGCCGCATCCGGTCACCGCCAGCGAATATGCTGGCCCGCATGACGACTGAGCCGGAGCAGCAGATCGGAGTCGGGACGCCTGACGCGTTCCAGCGCCTGTGGACGCCTCACCGGATGGCCTACATCCAGGGTGAGAACAAGCCCACCGGGCCGGGCTCCGACGACGGCTGTCCGTTCTGCTCCATCCCGTCGAAGTCCGACGAGGACGGTCTGATCATCGCTCGTGGCGAATCGGTCTACGCGGTGCTCAACCTGTACCCGTACAACGGCGGCCATGCCATGATCGTCCCGTTCCGGCACGTCGCCGACTACACCGACCTGACCGACGCGGAGACCGTCGAGCTCGCCGACTTCACCAAGCGCGCGATGATCGCGCTGCGTACCGCCTCCGGGGCCCACGGGTTCAACGTGGGCTTGAACCAAGGCACGGCAGCGGGCGCCGGTATCGCCGCCCATCTGCATCAGCACGTCGTGCCCCGCTGGGGCGGCGACACCAATTTCATGCCGATCATCGGCAACACCAAGGTACTGCCGCAGCTGCTCGCCGACACCCGCAAGATGCTGGCGGAGGCGTGGCCCGCTTGAGGGCCACGCCCACAAGGGCCCGGACAGGTCTCAGGCGTCGTACAGGTCGGCGTTGCGCGGGGACGGGTCCTGGACGAAGCTGCTGACGACCATGGAGCGGTTGTCGAACTTCTCGGTGTCGACGCCGTTGTCCGCGAGCACCTTCATCGCCGCCGTGTGTGCCACGCGCAGGACGGGTGTGGCGGCGCGCATCGCGTCGTCGGCCATGAACCGGTGCCGCCAGGGCTTCTCGGCCCAGGCGTGGCGCAGGCCGAAGGGCTCGGGGAGCACCAGCTTGCCGCCGAGGTGGTCGAGCAGCGGCGGGTACCAGGTGAACGGCGCGCGTACGGCGAGCCGCACCACCTCGTTGGTCTCCACCAGGGGCAGCACCCGGTCGACGGTCTCCCAGAACCTGATCGTCTTGTTGACGGTGACGGTCTTGGGCTCGGGCGGGGTGGTGAACAGCGCGTGCACCGGGCCGAGCGCGTGCCCGGTCACTTCGATGCGCAGGGTCTCGTGGAGAACCGTGACGGTGATCATCATGGTGATCACCAGCTGACCGTCCCAGAGGGTGAACTGGACGCCGAGGTAGTGGCGGTTGCCGCTGCCGAACTGCTGCTCGTTGCAGATCCGCTGTATCTCGTGGCCCCTGATCTGGAATGCGTCCACCTCCTGGCCCTCCGGCCGGGTCACGGCCGCGGCCTTCTCGCCCACCGGCGCGACGATCCAGTGCTTGACCGAGGGGGCGGGGAAGCCACCCGAGTGCAGGGGGCCGCGCTCCAGCAGCTTGAGCTTGTCGTGGATGGCGCGTATCACGTCCCAGCTGCGGAACTGGTTGATCTCCTTGCTGCGGTCCTTGGAGACCAGCTCCTCGGCGAGCTGCCAGCTGCCCCAGCGGGTGCCCATGCCGAGTATCCCCTTGGGGCCGGCGTAGAAGACGACGTTGGAGTGCTGCTCGGCGGTGAGCCTCTCCAGGCCCTGGCGCAGCTGCTCGCGTGCGGCATCGTTGGGGTTGCCCGGTACGGCTTCAGGGACCTTGGCGCCGATGCCGCCGCCGGCGAGCAGGCTGTCCCAGCGGGCCCGCAGGTCCTTGGCGGTGGTCTCGCAGATCCGCTTGGCGAGCAGCCAGCCGACCACCGGCGCGACGACCATGCCGCGGATGTAGTACCCCCAGAGGCCGTCGAACGGGAGCCGGATCAGGATGATCACGGCGAGCCCGCCGATGCCGACGAGCAGCAGGGTGCCGATTGCTCCGGCGCTCCTGTTCTGTGCTCCGGCTATGGTCCGGCGCAGCTGGAAGACCGCCAGCCAGAGCAGCAGCCCGGGCAGGAAGAGCAGGCCGCACAGCGCCATGACCGCGGTGAGCTTGGTGTCCCGCTCCTTGCGGATACGGGTGGCGGCCAGACAGTGCTCGACGACGGCCTGGGGCTCGGTGCCGAACGACTGGATGAGGGCGTTGCGGGCGCCGCCGAGCAGCCGCACCTGTACGGCCCGCGAGACCGCTTCGCCCAGATTGGGTTCGAAGAGCGAGAATCTGCCCTTCTTCACTTCGGAGACGTGCCATTCGTTGTTGGCCTTGAGGATGTCGTCGACCGGGCCGTCGCGGTAGGCCGCCGAGGCGAGCGCATGCGTCGCCGCGGTCTGGCCCGCCGACCCCATGAGCGGGACCTGGGCCCCTGGGGTGAAATCGAATCCGTTTGTCACTGCCGCCCCCATCGCCACGTGCGTACGCACTGCGGCCTGTTCCCAACTACCATGCCCCGCACACCTGCTGAGCTGCGCAACAGAAGCGTATCGGGGGCGCGCCCGTGGCGGCAGGTGACGCCGAAATGCCGCCCGCCCACGGGGCGGTGGGCGGGGGCAGGTGGGCGGTGCGGTCAACCGGGTGCTGCTGGCGGCCTGTTCAGGAGGTGTTGGCAGCCTGGTCGCGCATCCGGTCGGCGACCTGATGGGGCATTGCCTCGTGGCGTGCGTAGGAGCGGCTGAACTGTCCGGTGCCGTGGGAGATGGAGCGCAGGTCCACCGCGTACCGTCCGATCTCGAGCTCCGGTACCTCGGCCCGTACCAGGGTGCGGGAGCCGCCGGCCTGTTCGGTGCCGACGACGCGGCCGCGCCGCCCGGACAGATCGCTCATCACCGGGCCCACGTACTCGTCCGAGACGAGTACCTGCACTTCGGCGACCGGCTCCAGCAGATGGATGGGCACCTCGGCCGCGGCTTCCCGCAGGGCGAGCGCCCCGGCCGTCTGGAAGGCGGCATCGGAGGAGTCCACCGAGTGGGCCTTGCCGTCGCGCAGGGTGATGCGGACGTCGACGAGCGGATACCCGGCCGCGACGCCGCGTGCCGCCTGGGCGCGTACGCCCTTCTCGACGGACGGGATGAACTGCCGGGGCACCGCGCCGCCGACGACCTTGTCGACGAACTCGATGCCGGAGCCGGGCGGCAGCGGATCCACGTCGATCTCGCAGATCGCGTACTGGCCGTGGCCGCCGGACTGTTTCACATGGCGGCCGCGTCCGGCGGACTTCGCGCCGAAGGTCTCGCGCAGGGACACCTTGTGCGGCACGACGTCGACCTGGACCCCGTAGCGGTTGCGGAGCCGCTCCAGGGCCACGTCGGCGTGTGCCTCGCCCAGGCACCACAGCACGACCTGGTGGGTGGCCTGGTTCTGCTCGAGGCGCATGGTGGGGTCTTCGGCGACCAGCCGGGACAGCCCTTGGGAGAGCTTGTCCTCGTCGGCCTTGCTGTGTGCCTGGATGGCCAGGGGCAGCAGCGGGTCGGGCATGGTCCAGGGCTCCATGAGCAGGGGATCGTCCTTGGCGGACAGGGTGTCCCCGGTCTCGGCGCGGGACAGTTTGGCGACACAGGCGAGATCGCCGGCGATCACCTGGCCGAGCGGGCGCTGCTGTTTGCCGAAAGGCGCCGACAGGGCCCCGACGCGCTCGTCGACGTCGTGGTCCTCGTGGCCGCGGTCGGCGAGGCCGTGTCCGGAGACATGGACGGTCTCGTCGGGGCGCAGGGTGCCGGAGAAGACCCGTACGAGCGAGATCCGGCCGACGTAGGGGTCGGATGCGGTCTTGACGACCTCGGCGACCAGGGGGCCTGCGGGGTCGCAGCTGATCTGCGGGCGGGGTGCGCCTTCGGGGGTGGTGACGGTGGGCGCGGTGGGCTCCAGCGGGGTGGGGAAGCCGCCGGTGATCAGGTCCAGGAGCTCGATGGTGCCCAGGCCCTGCTTTCCGCCGTCGGTCGCGGGTGCGGCGGCCAGGACCGGGTGGAAGGTGCCGCGGGTGACGGCCTTCTCGAGATCGTCGATGAGGGTCTTGATGTCGATGTCCTCGCCGCCGAGATAGCGGTCCATGAGGGTCTCGTCCTCGCTTTCCGCGATGATCCCCTCGATCAGGCGGTTGCGCGCCTCTTCGATCAGGTCGCTCTGCTCCGGGTCGGGCGGGTTCTCCTTACGCTCGCCCGTGGTGTAGTCGAAGATCTTCTGGGAGAGCAGGCCGACCAGTCCGGTGACGGGGGCGTGCCCGTCGGGGTGCTGGGGGCCGTACTGTGGCAGGTACAGGGGCAGTACGGCATCGGGGTCGTCGGCGCCGAAGATCTGGCCGCAGACGCGCGTGAGGTCGTCGAAGCCGGTGCGCGCGGTGTCCAGATGCGTGACGACGATGGCGCGCGGCATGCCCACCGCGGCGCACTCCTCCCACACCATGCGGGTGGCGCCCGCCACCGCTTCGGCCTCCTGGGCCGCCGAGACGACGAAAAGGGCCGCGTCCGCCGCGCGCAGACCGGCCCTGAGCTCGCCGACGAAGTCGGCGTATCCGGGAGTGTCCAACAGGTTTATCTTGCATCCGCCCCATTCGAGGGGGACGAGCGAGAGCTGTACGGAACGTTGCTGACGGTGCTCGATCTCGTCGTAGTCGGAGACCGTCGCACCGTCCTCGACCCGGCCTGCCCGGTTGACCGCTCCCGCGGCCAGTGCCAGCGCCTCGACCAGTGTCGTCTTGCCTGAACCGCTGTGGCCGACCAGCACCACATTCCGTACGGATGCGGGGTGGTCGGCCGTTACTGCCCTGCCGGCGGCCCCGGGGTGTGTGTTCGCCTTGTCGCCCATGATTCATGCCTCCCGATCGATTGCACGGTGAGGAGAGGAAGCCGCGGGCGCCGGGAGCCCCGATGAACGGACCCCGAACGTCGTCCGGGGCAGCTCCGGCGATGCCCGCGGTGGTCTTTCGAGCTTTCCACTCCCGTCATGGTGCGTCCATACGTCGTACGCGAGCCAAGGAGGCCGGGTACCCGGCAATGGGCTGCTGCGGTCGTGGCTACGATGGGCCAGCCGGTGGCCGTAGGGGCCACTCGGCCCACCGAGCCCTCGGGAAGGCCATGCTGAACAAGTACGCGCGTGCATTCTTCACGCGTGTCCTCACACCGCTCGCCGCGTTTTTGCTCCGTCGCGGGGTGAGCCCGGATGCGGTCACCCTCGTCGGCACGGCCGGAGTGGTGGCGGGAGCGCTGGTCTTCTTTCCCCGGGGCGAGTTCTTCTGGGGCACGATCGTCATCACGCTGTTCGTGTTCTCCGATCTCGTCGACGGCAACATGGCGCGGCAGGCGGGGATCTCCAGCCGCTGGGGCGCATTTCTGGACTCGACGCTGGACCGGGTCGCCGACGGGGCGATCTTCGGCGGATTCGCTCTCTGGTACGCGGGCAAAGGCGACGACAATGTCCTGTGTGCGGTCGCCATCTTCTGTCTGGCGAGCGGACAGGTGGTGTCGTACACCAAGGCACGCGGAGAGGCGATCGGCCTGCCCGTGGCCGTCAACGGCCTCGTCGAGCGGGCCGAGCGGCTGGTGATCTCACTGGTCGCCGCGGGTCTGGCGGGACTGCACGGCTTCGGCGTGCCCGGTATCGACGTGCTGCTGCCGATCGCGCTGTGGATCGTCGCCGTCGGCAGCCTGGTGACGCTGGGGCAGCGGGTGGTGACCGTGCGGCGGGAAGCGGCAGAGGCGGACGGGACGGCGGCCTCGCCCGGGACCTCGCAGGGGAGTGAAGCATGAGCACTGCCCGGGATCGGTTGACCGCCGCGCTGTACGGACTGGGCTGGAGCACGGTCAAGAAGCTCCCCGAGCCGGCCGCCGCGGCGCTCGGCCGCACCATCGCCGACATCGCGTGGAAGCGGCGCGGCAAGGGTGTGCTGCGCCTGGAGGCCAACCTCGCGCGCGTGGTGCCCGACGCCGGACCCGAGAGGCTCGCCGAGCTCTCCCGGGCCGGTATGCGCTCGTACATGCGGTACTGGATGGAGTCGTTCCGGCTGCCGACCTGGAGCCGGGAGCGCGCGCAGCGCAGTCTCGAGATCAAGGACATCCACCAGCTGACCGAAGGCCTCGCGGCCGGCAAGGGAGTCGTGCTCGCACTGCCGCACCTCGCCAACTGGGACCTCGCCGGGGTCTGGGCCACCCGTGCTCTCGGGCTGCCCTTCACCACGGTCGCGGAGCGGCTCAAGCCGGAGACCCTGTACGACCGGTTCGTCGCCTACCGCGAGAGCCTCGGCATGGAGGTCCTGCCGCACACCGGCGGCGCCGCCTTCGGCACGCTGTCCAGGAGGCTGCGGGACGGCGGCCTCGTCTGCCTGGTCGCCGACCGCGATCTGTCCGCCTCCGGCGTCGAGGTGAAGTTCTTCGGCGACACCGCCCGGATGCCCGCCGGGCCCGCTCTGCTCGCCCAGCAGACCGGCGCCCTGCTGCTCCCCGTGACTCTCTGGTACGACGAATCGCCCGTGATGAAGGGCCGCATCCACCCGCCGGTCGAGGTACCAGCGACAGGTACCCGGGCCGAGAAGGCGTCCTCCATGACACAGGCGCTGGCCGATGTCTTCGCCACCGGAATCGCCGACCACCCGGAGGACTGGCACATGCTGCAGCGTCTGTGGCTCGCAGATCTCGAGGAGCGCCGCACGTGAAGATCGGCATCGTCTGCCCGTACTCCTGGGACGTGCCGGGCGGCGTGCAGTTCCATATCCGTGACCTCGCCGACCATCTGATCCGGCTCGGCCACGATGTCTCCGTCCTCGCACCGGCCGACGACGAGACGCCGCTGCCGCCGTACGTGGTCTCAGCGGGGCGGGCCGTGCCCGTCCCGTACAACGGCTCCGTCGCGCGCCTCAACTTCGGCTTCCTGTCGGCCGCCCGGGTACGGCGCTGGCTGCACGACGGCACCTTCGACGTCATCCACATCCATGAACCTGCCTCACCGTCACTCGGCCTGCTCAGCTGCTGGGCGGCGCAGGGGCCCATCGTCGCGACCTTCCACACCTCCAACCCGCGCTCCCGCGCCATGATCGCGGCGTACCCGATCCTGCAGCCCGCGCTCGAGAAGATCAGCGCCCGGATCGCGGTCAGCGAGTACGCCAGGCGCACGCTCGTCGAGCACCTCGGGGGCGACGCCGTCGTCATCCCGAACGGTGTCGACGTCGGCTTCTTCGAAAAGGCCGAGCCCAAGGACGAATGGCAGGGCAACACCATCGGCTTCATCGGTCGCATCGACGAGCCCCGCAAGGGCCTGCCGGTGCTGATGAAGGCGCTCCCGGCGATCCTCGCCGAGTGCCCGGACACCAGACTGCTGGTGGCGGGGCGCGGCGACGAGGAGGAGGCCGTCGCCACGCTGCCGAAGGAGATGCGCTCGCGCGTCGAGTTCCTCGGGATGGTCAGCGACGAGGACAAGGCGCGGCTGCTGCGCAGCGTCGATGTGTACGTCGCGCCCAACACGGGCGGCGAGAGCTTCGGCATCATCCTCGTCGAGGCGATGTCGGCGGGGGCGCCGGTGCTGGCGTCGGATCTCGACGCGTTTGCGCAGGTGCTGGACCAAGGGGCGGCGGGGGAGCTGTTCGCCAACGAGGACGCGCATGCACTGGCGTCGGCGGCGGTGCGGTTGCTCCGTGACCCGCAGAGGCGGACGGAGCTGCGGGCGCGGGGCAGCGCGCATGTGCGGCGGTTCGACTGGTCGACCGTGGGCGCGGACATCCTGGCGGTCTACGAGACGGTGACGGACGGCGCGACGTCGGTGGCGGCGGACGAACGCTCGGGCTTCCGCGCACGCTTCGGCCTGGCCCGCGACTGACCTTGCCGGGGCGCGGGGCGCCGCGTGGCGCGCGTTCCTGGTGGCGCCTGTCCTCACCGCGTTACGCCCGAGTTGCGCCGCTTTGCGTCGGGGCACCCTCTCCTGCGGCCCCGTCCCCCTCACATGGGTGGGCGGCCGCGGGACGGTCGTCGTTCGCTCCGTCAGGAATCGCTTCCCCCGTGGGACACATGCTCGTCGCACGATCGCACCACGCCTCGGAGCGGCCCAACGCCACACACACGGACCGGCTTGGGCCCGAGAAGCGCGCCCCCGAGGGCGCCACGCACCCCGACTGGGGACGAGCCCGGGGTTACCACGGATACGCGGCCCGCGCCATGCAGCCGGACGGGTCCCGCAGGGGAGACGCACCCCCCGAGCGCACCACCGGCACGGACCCGGCCACGTCCGGAGGCGTAGCCCGGTCCGCCGACCGCCCAAGGGCCCCCGCCCGGTAGCCTTGCCGCCCGTGAGCACCGTGATCTGGATCGTTGTCGGCCTCGTCGCCATCGGCATGTACCTGAGCTGGACCGCAGGCCGTCTCGACCGGCTGCACGCGCGGATCGACGCCGCCCGCGCCGCTCTCGACGCACAACTGCTGCGCCGCGCCTCGGTGGCCCAGGAGCTCGCCACCTCCGGCGTGCTCGATCCGGCCGCGTCCATCGTGCTCTACGAGGCCGCGCATGCCGCCCGCCAGGCGGAGGAGGAGCATCGCGAGGTCGCCGAGAGCGAGCTCAGTGCCGCGTTGCGGGCCATTTTCGGGGAGAGGGCGCAGGTCGAGGCGCTGCGCGCAGTGCCCGGAGGCGAGGAGGCGGCCGAGGAGCTGGCACAGGCCGTGCGCCGGGTGCCGATGGCGCGCAGGTTCCACAACGACGCGGTTCGCGCGGCCCGGGCGCTGCGGCGGCACCGGAAGGTCCGCTGGTTCCGGCTGGCCGGTCATGCCCCGTTCCCGCTGGCGTTCGAGATGGACGACGAGCCGCCGACCGCGCTGGCCGACCGCCCGCAGTAGGAACGGCCGCGGTCCAAAACGATCCACCGGCTGTTCATTGGCCCTTGATGTGGACTGGCCGGAGGTTGTCCCATGGGGGAACATCAGACCGTCGTCATCGAGTGAGGTACCCCGTGTCCAGCACGCCCCCCGTCACCCCGCAGGCCCCCGAGACCGGCACCGCGCGCGTCAAGCGCGGTATGGCCGAGCAGCTCAAGGGCGGCGTGATCATGGACGTGGTCAATGCCGAGCAGGCGAAGATCGCCGAGGACGCCGGCGCCGTGGCCGTGATGGCTCTGGAGCGGGTTCCCGCCGACATCCGCAAGGACGGCGGCGTGGCGCGGATGTCCGACCCGAACATGATCGAGGAGATCATCGACGCGGTCTCCATCCCGGTCATGGCCAAGTCCCGTATCGGCCACTTCGTCGAGGCCCAGGTACTGCAGTCGCTCGGCGTCGACTACATCGACGAGTCCGAGGTTCTGACCCCGGCCGACGAGGTCAACCACTCCGACAAGTGGGCCTTCACCACCCCGTTCGTCTGTGGTGCCACCAACCTGGGTGAGGCCCTGCGCCGTATCGCCGAGGGCGCGGCCATGATCCGTTCCAAGGGCGAGGCCGGTACCGGCAACGTGGTGGAGGCGGTCCGCCACCTGCGCCAGATCAAGAACGAGATCGCGAGGCTGCGCGGCTTCGACAACAACGAGCTGTACGCCGCCGCCAAGGAGCTGCGCGCCCCGTACGAGCTCGTCAAGGAGGTCTCCGAGCTGGGCAAGCTGCCGGTCGTGCTGTTCTCCGCCGGCGGCGTGGCCACTCCGGCCGATGCCGCGCTGATGCGCCAGCTCGGTGCCGAGGGTGTTTTCGTCGGCTCCGGCATCTTCAAGTCGGGCGACCCGGCCAAGCGTGCGGCGGCCATCGTGAAGGCCACGACCTTCTACGACGACCCGAAGATCATCGCGGACGCCTCCCGCAACCTCGGTGAGGCCATGGTCGGCATCAACTGCGACACCCTCCCCGAGACCGAGCGCTACGCCAACCGAGGCTGGTAATGACCACTCCCGTGATCGGTGTCCTGGCTCTCCAGGGCGACGTACGGGAGCACGTGATCGCCCTGGCCGCGGCCGATGCCGTGGCCAGGCCGGTCAGGCGTCCCGAGGAGCTGGCCGAGATCGACGGTCTGGTGATTCCGGGTGGCGAGTCCACCACCATCTCCAAGCTGGCCGTGCTGTTCGGTGTGATGGAGCCGCTGCGTGAGCGGCTGCGCGCCGGTCTGCCGGTGTACGGCACCTGCGCCGGGCTGATCATGCTCGCCGACAAGATCATCGACCCGCGTTCGGGCCAGGAGACGCTCGGCGGCATCGACATGATCGTCCGCCGTAACGCCTTCGGCCGGCAGAACGAGTCCTTCGAGGCGGCCGTCGACGTCAAGGGCGTCGAAGGCGGGCCGGTCGAGGGCGTCTTCATCCGCGCACCCTGGGTGGAGTCGGTCGGTGCGCAGGTCGAGGTGCTCGCGGAGTACGGCGGTCATATCGTCGCCGTCCGTCAGGGCAATGCGGTGGCGACCTCGTTCCACCCCGAACTCACGGGCGATCACCGCGTACATGCCCTGTTCGTCGACATGGTGCGCGAGGGGCTGTGACCTGATCCCGGTAGGATCTCTGCCGAACACAGCAGTAATTGGTGACGCGAAGGAGACAGGCAGATGTCCGGCCACTCTAAATGGGCTACGACGAAGCACAAGAAGGCCGTGATCGACGCCAAGCGCGGCAAGCTCTTCGCGAAGCTGATCAAGAACATCGAGGTCGCGGCCCGCACCGGCGGCGCCGACGTGGACGGTAACCCGACCCTCTTCGACGCCATCCAGAAGGCGAAGAAGAGCTCGGTCCCGAACAAGAACATCGACTCTGCGGTCAAGCGCGGCGCCGGCCTCGAGGCGGGCGGCGCCGACTACGAGACGATCATGTACGAGGGCTACGGCCCGAACGGTGTCGCGGTGCTCATCGAGTGCCTCACCGACAACCGCAACCGCGCGGCCTCCGACGTACGTGTCGCGATGACCCGTAACGGCGGCTCGATGGCCGACCCGGGCTCGGTCTCGTACCTCTTCAACCGCAAGGGCGTCGTGATCGTCCCCAAGGGCGAGCTGTCCGAGGACGACGTCCTGGGTGCGGTGCTCGACGCGGGTGCCGAGGAGGTCAACGACCTCGGTGAGTCCTTCGAGGTGCTCAGCGAGGCCACGGACCTGGTCGCGGTACGCACCGCGCTCCAGGAGGCGGGTATCGACTACGACTCGGCCGAGGCCAACTTCGTCCCGACCATGCAGGTCGAGCTGGAGGAAGAGGGCGCGCGCAAGATCTTCAAGCTGATCGACGCGCTCGAGGACAGCGACGACGTGCAGAACGTCTTCGCCAACTTCGATGTCTCGGACGATGTCATGGCGAAGGTCGACGCCTGACCCTGCTTCGTACGACGGGCCGACGGGGACACATCCTGTCGGCCCGTCGTCGTTGTCGGTGGCAGCGGTTAGCCTGACGACCGCGACCATCGATCGATCAGCCAGGATGGCGAGAACCACCACCGCGCAAGCGGGCTGGGGCATCCCCGGCCCGCCAGGCTCGGGGGAGGTTCGGTCGCAGAGAAGCCGCGGAGAAGGGGAGGGGCGGGACCCATGCGTGTGCTCGGGGTGGACCCCGGCCTGACCCGGTGCGGTATCGGCGTGGTCGAAGGTGTGGCGGGCCGGCCGCTGACCATGCTCGGCGTCGGTGTCGTACGCACCCCGGCGGACGCCGAGATCGGCCAACGCCTGGTCCTCATCGAGCGCGGCATCGAGGAGTGGCTGGACGCCCATCGGCCCGAACTGGTCGCGGTGGAGCGGGTGTTCAGCCAGCACAACGTACAGACGGTGATGGGCACGGCGCAGGCCAGTGCCGTTGCCATGCTCTGCGCCGCGCGCCGCGGGCTGCCCGTCGCGCTGCACACCCCCAGCGAGGTCAAGGCCGCTGTCACCGGCAGCGGCCGGGCCGACAAGGCGCAGGTCGGCGCGATGGTGACCCGGCTGCTGCGGCTCGACGCCCCGCCCAAGCCCGCCGATGCCGCCGACGCGCTCGCGCTGGCCATCTGTCATATCTGGCGCGCCCCCGCGCAGAACCGTCTGCAGCAGGCGGTCGCCGCGCACCACGCAATGAAAGGCCGTACCGCATGATCGCCTTTGTGAGCGGCCCTGTTGCCGCGCTCGCCCCCACTTCCGCGGTCATCGAGGTCGGTGGCGTCGGCATGGCCGTCCAGTGCACCCCGAACACCCTCTCCGAGCTGAGGGTCGGTCAGCAGGCCAAGCTGGCCACCTCCCTGGTGGTACGCGAGGACTCACTGACGCTGTACGGCTTCACGGACGGCGACGAGCGCCAGGTCTTCGAGCTGCTGCAGACGGCCAGCGGTGTCGGCCCGCGTCTGGCGCAGGCGATGCTCGCGGTGCACGCCCCGGACGCGTTGCGCGTCGCCGTCGCCACCGGTGACGAGAAGGCGCTGACCGCGGTGCCCGGCATCGGCAAGAGGGGCGCGCAGAAGCTGCTGCTGGAGCTGAAGGACCGCCTCGGCGAGCCCGTCGGCGCGCACATCGGGCGGCAGGGCATCGGTACGGCCGTCACCGCGTCGTGGCGTGATCAGTTGCACGGTGCGCTGATCGGCCTCGGCTACGCGACCCGGGAGGCGGACGAAGCGGTCGCCGCCGTCGCCCCGCAGGCGGAGGCCGCGGGCGCCGAACCGCAGGTGGGCCCGCTTCTCAAGGCCGCACTCCAGACCCTGAACCGGGCCCGGTGACGACCGCCCCGGTGTGCCGCCCCGGCGCCTCCGGGCAGCGGGCCCCGCACCGAACCCCGGCAGACCGGTGCCCCACGGCACATGACCACGAGCGCGGCTCCGCCGCCACGACCACGCGAGGCATTGCGACGTGAACTGGGACGACAGCACTCCGGCCCCGGCCGACGAAGCGCCCGACGCCGACGACGCGCGGCTCGTCGGCTCGTCCGCCGACGGCGAGGATCAGGCCGTCGAGGCGGCGCTGAGGCCCAAGTCGCTGGACGAGTTCGTGGGCCAGGAGCGCGTCCGCGAACAGCTGGACCTGGTCCTGAAAGCGGCGCTCGCCCGCGGCGCCACCGCCGACCACGTCCTGCTCTCCGGCGCGCCCGGACTCGGCAAGACCACCCTGTCCATGATCATCGCGGCGGAGATGAACGCGCCGATCCGGATCACCTCCGGCCCCGCCATCCAGCACGCCGGCGATCTCGCCGCGATCCTCTCCTCCCTCCAGGAGGGCGAGGTCCTCTTCCTCGACGAGATCCACCGGATGTCCCGGCCGGCCGAGGAGATGCTGTACATGGCGATGGAGGACTTCCGGGTCGACGTGATCGTCGGCAAGGGCCCCGGCGCCACCGCCATCCCGCTGGAGCTCCCGCCCTTCACCCTGGTAGGGGCGACCACCAGGGCCGGCCTGCTGCCGCCCCCGCTGCGCGACCGGTTCGGGTTCACCGGACACATGGAGTTCTACGAGCCGGAGCAGCTCGAACGCGTCGTCCACCGCTCCGCCCAGCTTCTCGATGTCGAGATAGACGCGGAGGGTGCCGCGGAGATCGCCGGCCGCTCCCGCGGCACACCCCGTATCGCCAACCGCCTGCTGCGCCGGGTGAGGGACTACGCACAGGTCAAGGTCGACGGACTGATCACCCAGGAGGTGGCCGCCGCGGCGCTGCGGGTGTACGAGGTGGACGCCCGGGGCCTGGACCGTCTCGACCGCGCCGTGCTCACGGCGCTGCTCAAGCTCTTCGGCGGAGGCCCGGTCGGCCTGTCGACGCTGGCCGTGGCGGTGGGGGAGGAGCGCGAGACGGTCGAGGAGGTCGCCGAGCCGTTCCTCGTACGGGAGGGGCTGCTGGCGCGCACTCCCCGTGGCCGGGTCGCCACGCCGGCGGCATGGGCCCACCTCGGCCTCGTACCGCCGCAGCAGGCCTTTGGCACAAGTGGACAACGGGGGCTGTTCGGGGCCTGACGGCGAGGAGACTCGCCGCGGGCGGAACCAGGGTGCGATGCTGGGCGTTGTTCCAATGATGCGGACTCGCTTAGACTCCGCCGATGCCGCCCTTCCAGGGTCGGCGTGCCCACCCCCGTAGATCAGGCCGTTCATCAGCGCGGTCGTGCGAAGGAATTCCCCGCCGTGAATATCTTGACCCTCCTCCCCTTCATCGTGCTCATCGGGGCCATGTTCCTGATGACCCGCTCCGCCAAGAAGAAGCAGCAGCAGGCCGCGCAGATGCGTGACCACATGCAGCCCGGTACCGGCGTGCGGACCATCGGCGGCCTGTACGCCACCGTCAAGGAGGTCAACGACGACACGGTCCTCCTGGAGGCCGCCCCCGGCGTGCACCTGGTGTTCGCGAAGAACGCCATCGGTGCGGTCCTCGACGACGCGGAGTACAACCGCATCGTGCACGGTGACGGCGACGGCGACCTGAAGGCCGACGGACCGGTCGTTCCGGACGACGCCTCCGCGCTGACCCCCGGCTCCGACGCCGCGGACACCGCCGGCACCGATTCCTCGGACGACGATGCGAAGATCGATCTCGGCAAGAAGACCGAGTCGGACGAGGCCAAGGACGGCAAGGCCGACGGCGAGGCCGGCGCGAAGTAGTTCCTGACCTGGGACCGCACGGACGCCCACCCGGCGTCCGGCGGTCCTCGGGCTGTGCCGACTGATCGCGGGGGCAGGTCCCCACAACACTTCGTGGCCGCCCCGGCGCACACCCGGCGCGGGGCGGTTGGACAGGGAGAAACGAGAAGGTGGCAGCACCGAACAGGGGCCGAAGGCCCGCGGGGGCTCAGAGCAGGCCGGGACGTGCCCTGGCTCTGATCCTGATCGCCATGGTCGCGCTCACAGGCGGCATGTTCTGGGCAGGTCAGCTCACGCCGCGCCTGGGTATCGATCTGGCGGGCGGTACGACCATCACGCTCGAGGCCAAGGCCGAGCCCGGCAAAGAGAGCGCCGTCAACGAGACCAACATGAAGACCGCGGTCGGCATCATCGAGCGCCGCGTCAATGGTCTGGGCGTCTCCGAGGCCGAGGTTCAGACCCAGGGCAAGAAGAACATCATCGTCAACATCCCCAAGGGGACGAACTCCGAGCAGGCCCGCGAGCAGGTCGGGACCACCGCTCAGCTGTTCTTCCGGCCGGTGCTGACGGTTGCCGACGGAGGTCCCACCGCCCCGAAGGAGACCCCGAGCCCCTCGGCGAGCGACAAGGCCAAGGACGACAAGGCCAAGGACAAGGAGACGGCCACGCCGCCCTCCGGTTCCCCCTCGGCCACGCCGACCACGCAGGGCCGCGCCGTCACCGACGGCCTCAAGGCGCCCGCGGCATCGCCGACCCCGGCCGCGCCCGGCGCGCCGAAGGCGTCCGAGAGCCCCAAGCCCTCGGACAGCCCGGCCCCGAAGCCCTCGGCCGACCCCGCCACCGCCGCACTCCAGGAGCAGTTCATCAAACTGGACTGCACCGACGCGAAGGCCCGCGGCAAGCTCGGCGACAACGTCAAGCCCACCGAGCCGGCGGTAGCCTGTGGCCTGAACGGCGCGGGCAAGTGGGACAAGTACATCCTCGGCCCCGCCGAGGTGGACGGTAAGGACGTCGACGACGCCAAGGGCCAGCTGGACCAGCAGCGCGGCATGTGGATCGTCACGATGGACTTCACCGACTCCGGTGCCAAGAAGTTCCAGAAGATCACCGGCCGTCTCTCGCAGCAGCCCTCCCCGCAGAACCAGTTCGCCATCGTCCTCGACGGTGAAGTGGTCTCCGCCCCGCAGGTGAACCAGACGCTGAGCGCCAGCGCCGAGATCACCGGCAACTTCGACCAGGACTCCGCACAGAACCTGGGCAACATCCTGTCCTACGGTGCGCTGCCGCTCTCCTTCGACGAGCAGAGCGTCACCACGGTCACCGCCGCGCTCGGCGGCGAGCAGCTCCAGGCGGGCCTCATCGCCGGTGCGATCGGCCTCGCGCTCGTGATCATCTACCTCGTCGCGTACTACCGCGGCCTGGCCATGATCGCGATCCTCAGCCTCATGGTCTCCGCGATCCTCACGTACACGATCATGGCCCTGCTCGGTCCGGGCATCGGCTTCGCGCTGAACCTGCCCGCGGTCTGCGGCGCCATCGTCGCGATCGGTATCACCGCCGACTCGTTCATCGTGTACTTCGAACGTATCCGGGACGAGATCCGGGAGGGCCGTACGCTGCGGCCGGCCGTCGAGCGTGCCTGGCCGCGAGCCCGGCGGACCATCCTTGTCTCGGACTTCGTGTCGTTCCTCGCCGCCGCGGTGCTGTTCATCGTCACGGTCGGCAAGGTCCAGGGCTTCGCGTTCACGCTGGGCCTGACCACCGTGCTCGACGTGGTCGTGGTGTTCCTGTTCACCAAGCCCGTGATGACGATCCTCGCCCGCAAGAAGTTCTTCGCGGACGGCCACCCGTGGTCCGGACTGGACCCGAAGCGGCTCGGCGCCAAGCCCCCGCTGCGCCGCTCCCGCCGCGTCTCCGCCCCCACCGACCCGAAGGAGGCGTGAGATGTCACGACTCGGCAACCTCGGTGCCCGCCTGTACCAGGGCGAGGTCGGCTACGACTTCGTCGGCAAGCGCAAGATCTGGTACGGCGTCTCGATCCTGATCACGATCACGGCCATCCTCGGGCTGGCCGTCCAGGGCCTCAACATGGGCATCGAGTTCAAGGGCGGCGCGGTCTTCACGACCCCGAAGACGGATGTCTCGGTCAGTCAGGCGCAGGAAGTCGCGGAAGACGCCTCCGGCCACGATGCGATCGTCCAGGAACTCGGCACTGGCGGCCTGCGTATCCAGGTCAGTGAGCTGGACACGCAGCAGGCCGACCGGGTCCAGGAAAAGCTCGCCGAGGAGTTCAAGCTCGACTCCACGAAGATCAACGCCGAGCTCGTCGGACCCAGCTGGGGCGAGCAGATCGCCAACAAGGCATGGACCGGCCTCGGGGTCTTCATGATCCTTGTGGTGATCTATCTCGCGATCGCGTTCGAGTGGCGCATGGCGGTCGCCGCGCTGGTCGCCCTGATCCACGACATCACCATCACCGTCGGTGTGTACGCCCTGGTCGGCTTCGAAGTCACCCCGGGCACGGTGATCGGTCTGCTCACGATCCTCGGTTACTCGCTCTACGACACGGTCGTCGTCTTCGACTCCCTCAAGGAGGGCTCGAAGGACATCACGAAGCAGACCCGCTGGACGTACAGCGAGGTCGCCAACCGCAGCATCAACAGCACCCTGGTGCGTTCGATCAACACCACGGTCGTGGCGCTGCTGCCGGTGGCCGGCCTGCTGTTCATCGGCGGCGGTGTCCTCGGCGCCGGCATGCTCAACGACATCTCGCTGTCGCTGTTCGTCGGTCTCGCGGCCGGTGCGTACTCCTCGATCTTCATCGCCACTCCGCTGGTCGCCGACCTGAAGGAGCGCGAGCCGCAGATGAAGGCCCTGAGGAAGCGGGTCCTCGCCAAGCGCGCGGCCGCCGCGGCCAAGGGCGAGTCCGCCCAGGACCAGGAGGATGTCTCCGACCGGGCGTACGACGAGGCGCCCGGTGACGCCGCTCCCGCCGTCGTCGGCCCCCGGGGCAGCGGCCGCGGCCGTGGCCGTCCCTCGAGCAGGCGCCGATGACCCCGGCCGCCACCCGGGAGTTCCTCCTCAGCCGCATCCGTGATGTGGCCGACTACCCGAAGCCGGGAGTGATGTTCAAGGACATCACTCCCCTGCTCGCGGACCCGGCCGCCTTCACGGCACTGACCGATGCGCTCGTCGACGCATGTGTGCGGGCGCAGGCCACCAAGATCGTCGGTCTGGAGGCGCGCGGATTCATCCTGGCCGCGCCGGTCGCCGTGCGTGCCGGGCTCGGGTTCATCCCCGTGCGCAAGGCGGGCAAGCTCCCAGGAGCGACGCTCTCGCAGGCGTACGAGCTGGAGTACGGCAGGGCCGAGATCGAGGTCCACGCCGAGGACCTGGCCGCGGGCGACCGTGTCATGGTCATCGACGACGTCCTGGCCACCGGCGGTACGGCCGAGGCGTCGCTGGAGCTGATACGCCGGGCGGGCGCCGATGTAGCGGGCGTCACGGTGCTGATGGAACTGGCCTTCCTCGGTGGCCGCGCCCGCCTGGAACCGGCGCTCGGCGTCGCTCCGCTGGAGGCCCTGATCACCCTCTGACCGGTCTGATCAGCGGATTCACGGCACAGAGGCATCGATTTCGCGGCGGATCCGCAGTCCGTTCACCACGAGGACGGGTACCCGGGAGCAACCGGGTACCCGTCCTTCGTCGTGTCCGGGCGCCGGTCCGGGCGCGAGCCGAACGCCCGAGGTCGATACCATGGGCTTTCCGGACCTACCGGGGGACCCCGGAACCGCACGAGGAGCGCCCTTGCCAGACGAGGCCCAGTCCGCCGCCGCGCAGCCCGACCAGAAGGCCGACAAGGCCGCGGCAGACCTTGCCACGCCCCAGAGCACGGCGGAGCAGTCGAAGACGGCCGGGCCCGGGCGAATCACCGGCCCTGTGCCCGTCTCCGCTCCCAAGCCGGTGCCGCCGACCGCGCCGCGGACAGGCGGCTCCTCGAACCGCGTCCGCGCCCGTCTGGCCCGCCTGGGCGTGCAGCGCTCGTCCCCGTACAACCCGGTCCTCGAGCCGCTGCTGCGGATCGTGCGCAGCAACGACCCGAAGATCGAGAGCTCGACGCTGCGCCAGATCGAGCGGGCCTACCAGGTCGCCGAGCGCTGGCACCGCGGCCAGAAGCGCAAGAGCGGCGACCCGTACATCACGCACCCCCTCGCCGTCACGACCATCCTCGCCGAGCTCGGCATGGACCCGGCGACGCTGATGGCCGGTCTGCTCCACGACACCGTCGAGGACACCGAGTACGGCCTGGACACCCTGCGCCGTGACTTCGGTGACCAGGTGGCCCTGCTCGTCGACGGCGTCACCAAGCTGGACAAGGTCAAGTTCGGCGAGGCCGCGCAGGCCGAGACCGTACGCAAGATGGTCGTCGCCATGGCCAAGGACCCGCGCGTCCTGGTCATCAAGCTCGCCGACCGGCTGCACAACATGCGCACCATGCGCTATCTCAAGCGGGAGAAGCAGGAGAAGAAGGCCCGCGAGACCCTCGAGATCTACGCGCCCCTGGCCCACCGGCTGGGCATGAACACCATCAAGTGGGAGCTCGAGGACCTCGCCTTCGCGATCCTCTACCCCAAGATGTACGACGAGATCGTGCGCCTCGTCGCCGAGCGGGCCCCCAAGCGCGACGAGTACCTCGCCATAGTGACCGACGAGGTCCAGTCGGATCTGCGGGCCGCCCGCATCAAGGCCACCGTCACCGGCAGGCCCAAGCACTACTACAGCGTCTACCAGAAGATGATCGTCCGCGGCCGTGACTTCGCGGAGATCTACGACCTGGTGGGCATCCGCGTCCTTGTCGACACCGTCCGCGACTGCTATGCCGCGCTCGGCACCGTCCACGCCCGCTGGAACCCGGTTCCGGGGCGGTTCAAGGACTACATCGCGATGCCCAAGTTCAACATGTACCAGTCGCTGCACACGACGGTCATCGGGCCCAACGGCAAGCCGGTCGAGCTGCAGATCCGCACCTTCGACATGCACCGCCGTGCCGAGTACGGCATCGCGGCCCACTGGAAGTACAAGCAGGAGACCGTCGCGGGCACCTCCAAGGTGCGCACCGACGTGCCCCGTGCCGCCAAGGGCAGCGCCGGCCAGGACACCGTCAACGACATGGCCTGGCTGCGGCAGCTGCTGGACTGGCAGAAGGAGACCGAGGACCCCGGCGAGTTCCTGGAGTCGCTGCGCTTCGACCTCTCCCGCAACGAGGTCTTCGTGTTCACGCCCAAGGGCGACGTCATAGCGCTCCCCGCGGGCGCGACACCCGTCGACTTCGCCTACGCCGTGCACACCGAGGTCGGCCATCGCACCATAGGCGCACGGGTCAACGGGCGGCTCGTCCCGCTCGAATCGACCCTCGACAACGGCGACCTGGTGGAGGTCTTCACCTCCAAGGCCGAAGGCGCCGGACCCTCACGCGACTGGCTGGGCTTCGTCAAGTCCCCGCGGGCACGCAACAAGATCCGGGCATGGTTCTCCAAGGAACGCCGCGACGAGGCCATCGAGCACGGCAAGGACGCCATCGCGCGGGCCATGCGCAAGCAGAACCTGCCGATCCAGCGCATCCTTACCGGCGACTCCCTGGTCACTCTCGCGCACGAGATGCGCTACCCCGACATCTCGTCCCTGTACGCGGCGATCGGCGAGGGCCACGTGGCCGCGCAGGGCGTCGTGCAGAAGCTGGTGCAGGCGCTCGGTGGCGAGGAGGCCGCCAACGAGGACATCGCCGAGTCCACGCCGCCCTCGCGCAGCCGCGGCAAGCGCCGCTCCAGCGCCGATCCCGGCGTGGTCGTCAAGGGTGTCGAGGACGTGTGGGTCAAGCTCGCCCGCTGCTGTACGCCCGTACCAGGCGACCCCATCATCGGCTTCGTCACGCGCGGCAGCGGCGTATCGGTTCACCGGGCAGACTGTGTCAATGTCGACTCGCTCTCGCAGCAGCCCGAGCGGATCCTCGACGTCGAGTGGGCGCCGACCCAGTCGTCGGTCTTCCTCGTCGCCATCCAGGTCGAGGCGCTGGACCGCTCCCGCCTGCTGTCGGACGTCACCCGCGTGCTGTCGGACCAGCACGTCAACATCCTCTCGGCGGCCGTGCAGACCTCCAGGGACCGGGTGGCCACCTCCCGCTTCACCTTCGAGATGGGTGACCCGAAGCACCTCGGGCATGTGCTGAAGGCGGTACGGGGCGTGGAGGGCGTCTACGACGTGTATCGCGTGACCTCGGCCCGGTCCACCGCGTGACCTCGGCCCGCCGGTCGTGACAGCACCTGCGGAACGGCCCCGGTACGAAGATCCGTACCGGGGCCGTTCCGTGTGGGCACCTCAGCCATCGATCGAGGAACCACAGCGGGCATCAGCCGCCTCCGCGAGAGCGGCTGGGGGCACTCCCCGGCCCGCTGGGGCCAGGGGGAGGTTCAGCCGCCAACGGCGCGCTCAGCCGCCGAACTCCTCCAGGCCCTTCAGCGCCTGGTCGAGCAGCGCCTGACGGCCCTCGAGCTCCTTCGCCAGCTTGTCCGCCCTGGCGTTGTTGCCCGCGGCACGCGCGGCGTCGATCTGCTCACGCAGCTTGTCCACGGCCGCCTGGAGCTGACCCGTCAGACCCGCGGCACGCGCACGCGCCTCCGGGTTCGTACGGCGCCACTCGTTCTCCTCGGTCTCCTGCAGCGCCCGCTCCACCGCGTGCATCCGCCCCTCGACCTTGGGACGGGCGTCGCGCGGCACATGGCCGATGGCTTCCCAGCGCTCGTTGATGGAGCGGAACGCGGCACGCGCGGTCTTGAGGTCCGTCACCGGCACCAGCTTCTCGGCCTCGGCCGCGAGCTCCTCCTTGAGCTTGAGGTTCTCGGCCTGCTCGGCGTCCCGCTCGGCGAAGACACCGCTGCGCGCGGCGAAGAAGATGTCCTGAGCCCCGCGGAAGCGGTTCCACAGGTCGTCCTCGGCCTCGCGCTGCGCCCGCCCGGCAGCCTTCCACTGCGCCATCAGCTCGCGGTAGCGCGCGGCCGTGACACCCCAGTCCGTGGACCCGGACAGCGACTCAGCCTCGGTGACCAGCTTCTCCTTGGTCCTGCGGGCCTCCTCCCGCTGCGCGTCCAGAGAGGCGAAGTGCGCCTTGCGCCGCTTGGAGAACGCCGAGCGCGCGTGCGAGAACCGGTGCCACAGCTCGTCGTCGGACTTCCGGTCGAGCCTCGGCAGGCCCTTCCAGGTGTCCACCAGCGCGCGCAGCCGCTCACCGGCCGAACGCCACTGCTCGCTCTGCGCCAGCTCCTCGGCCTCGGTGACCAGCGCCTCCTTGGCGTGCCGGGCCTCGTCGTGCTGTTTCGCCTTCTGGACCTTGCGCTCCTCGCGGCGCTTGTCGACCGTCGCCACGAGCGCGTCGAGCCGCACCCGCAGCGCGGCGAGGTCGCCCACCGCGTGATGCTCGTCCACCTGCTGACGCAGATGATCGATGGCGGTCTGGGCGTCCTTGGCCGACAGGTCGGTCGTCTTCACCCTTCGCTCGAGGAGGCCGATCTCGACCACCAGGCCCTCGTACTTGCGCTCGAAATAGGCCAGAGCCTCCTCGGGAGTCCCGGCCTGCCACGATCCGACGACCTGCTCGCCATCGGCAGTACGCACGTACACGGTGCCCGTCTCGTCGACGCGGCCCCACGGGTCGCTGCTCACAGCGCCTCCTCCACCTGATGCCCACGAGGGGGTTCGCCCCCCGGGCATCGTCCACAGTTTCCCGGACGGGCCTCGCCCGCCCTCCACAACGCGAATCCAGGCCGCGCTGCACAACGCCAATCTAGGCGAACGGCCGCCCGGCTGTCCGCACTCAGCGCGGCCGAAATTGCCGCGCTCACACCTTCGGGACCGTGGCCTTGTCAATGGTTACGGCCTTCTTCGGGGCGCCGTCCTGCGCGCCGCCCGCCACTCCGGCCTTCGCCACGTCCTGCACGGCCTTCAGACCCCCCGCGTCCATGGTGCCGAACGGGGTGTAGGTGGGAGGCAGCTTGCTGTCCTTGTAGACCAGGAAGAACTGGCTGCCGCCGGAGTTGGGCTGTCCGGTGTTCGCCATCGCCACCGTCCCGGCCGCGTACGTCACTGTGCCGTCGGAGCCCGCCTTGCCGAGGCCCGACAGATTCTCGTCCGGGATCGTGTAGCCGGGACCGCCCGTGCCGTCGCCCTTCGGGTCGCCGCACTGGAGGACGAAGATGCCCTGCGTGGTGAGACGGTGACACTTCGTGCCGTTGAAGAAGCCCTTGTCGGCCAGCGACTTGAACGAGTTCACGGTGTGCGGGGTCCTCGCCGCGTCCATCGCGATCGTGATGTCGCCCTCGTTGGTCCTGAGCGCCATCGAGTACTTCGCCCGCTTGTCGATCGACATGGCGGGCTCGCCCTTGCTTCCCTCTGTCGCGGACGGCGTGGCGCTCGGCGACGTCCGGTCGCCCGCCTTCGACGGGTCCTTGTCGCCACTCCTCCCGCCGGGCAGGCCTCCCGTGGCATAGGCGGCCGCGCCTGCGGCGAGCACCACAGCCAGCGCCGAGGCGATGATCGTGTTCCGCCGCTTCGCCTTCGTGCGTGCCTGCTCCCGACGCTGCTGCTGGCGCTCGAACTTCTCCCTGGCGAGCTGCCGCCGCCGCTGATCGCTGCTGACCACCGGGTCTTCTCCTTGTACGTCGCGAAATGCCTGACCGCCGAGCCTGCCCGTACCGTATACGGGTTGGCTGTGGGATGAGCAGCGCCGGTAGGCTCTGAACAGCTGCAATCGATCCGGTCACAGGCCCGTCGATGCACCACATGCCCGCTCGACGACCGAACTGAGGACGATCGTGCTTATTGCCGGGTTCCCTGCCGGAGCCTGGGGGACCAACTGCTACCTGGTCGCCCCTGCCGCAGGCGAGGAGTGCGTGATCATCGACCCCGGCCACCAGGCCGCCGAGGGAGTCGAGGAAGCTCTGAGGAAGCATCGGCTCAAGCCTGTCGCCGTCGTCCTCACCCATGGGCACATCGACCATGTCGCCTCGGTCGTTCCCGTGTGCGGCGCCCATGACGTGCCGGCGTGGATCCACCCCGCCGACCGGTACATGATGAGCGACCCCGAAAAGTCGCTCGGCCGGTCCATCGGAATGCCCCTCATGGGTGAGCTGACCGTCGGGGAGCCCGACGACGTCAAGGAGCTGACCGACGGCGCCGCGCTGAGCCTGGCAGGCCTCGACTTCTCCGTCGCGCATGCGCCCGGCCATACCAAGGGGTCGGTGACCTTCCGGATGCCCGAGTCCGCGGACGTACCGTCCGTCTTCTTCTCGGGCGACCTGCTGTTCGCCGGCTCCATCGGACGCACGGACCTGCCCGGCGGCGACATGGACGAGATGCTCGAGTCGCTGGCACGTGTGTGCCTGCCGCTCGACGACTCGACCGTGGTGTTGTCCGGCCACGGCCCCCAGACGACCATCGGCCGCGAGCGCGCCGCCAATCCGTACTTGCGCGATGTGGCCGCCGGCCTCGGGAGCGTCGAAGCTCCCCGACGAGGAATGTGACGAGACTTTCCGTGAGCACCTTTCAGGCCCCCAAGGGCACGTACGACCTGATCCCGCCGGTCTCCGCGACGTACCTGGCGGTGCGCGAGGCGATCTCCGCGCCGCTCAGGAACTCGGGCTACGGCTACATCGAGACGCCGGGCTTCGAGAACGTCGAGCTGTTCGCACGCGGTGTCGGTGAGTCCACCGACATCGTCACCAAGGAGATGTACGCCTTCGAGACCAAGGGCGGTACCAAGCTCGCCCTGCGCCCCGAGGGCACCGCGTCCGTGCTGCGCGCGGCGCTGGAGGCCAACCTGCACAAGGCGGGCAACCTCCCGGTGAAGCTGTGGTACTCGGGCTCGTACTACCGCTACGAGCGCCCGCAGAAGGGCCGCTACAGGCACTTCTCCCAGGTCGGCGCGGAGGCGATCGGCGTGGAGGACCCGGCGCTGGACGCCGAGCTGATCATCCTGGCCGACCAGGCGTACCGCTCGCTGGGACTGCGCAACTTCCGCATCCTGCTGAACTCGCTCGGCGACAAGGAGTGCCGTCCCGTCTACCGTGACGCGCTCCAGGGCTTCCTGCGCGGTCTCGACCTGGACGAGGACACCCGGCGCCGGGTCGACATCAATCCGCTGCGGGTCCTGGACGACAAGCGCGACGCGGTCCAGAGGCAACTGGTGGGTGCGCCGATGCTGCGCGACTACCTGTGCGACGCGTGCAAGACGTACCACGAGGAGGTGCGCGAGCTGCTGGGCGCGGCGGGCGTCGCCTTCGAGGACGACGAGAAGCTGGTGCGCGGTCTCGACTACTACACGCGCACGACGTTCGAGTTCGTCCACGACGGCCTCGGCTCGCAGTCCGCGGTGGGCGGCGGCGGCCGCTACGACGGCCTCTCCGAGATGATCGGCGGCCCGGCGCTCCCGTCCGTGGGGTGGGCCCTGGGAGTCGACCGCACGGTCCTCGCCCTGGAGGCCGAGGGCATCGAACTCGAACTCCCGGCCGACACCAGCGTGTTCGCGGTCCCGCTGGGCGAGGAGGCGCGTCGCGTGCTGTTCGGCGTGGTCACCGAGCTGCGCAAGGCGGGCGTCGCCGCGGACTTCTCGTACGGCGGCAGGGGCCTCAAGGGCGCGATGAAGAACGCCAACCGCAGCGGCGCGCGCTACGCGATCGTCGCGGGCGAGCGGGATCTCGCCGAGGGCGTGGTCCAGCTCAAGGACATGGAGTCCGGCGAGCAGACGCCGGTCGCGCTCGGTGAGCTGATCGCGGAGGTCCAGCAGAAGCTGGCCTGACCCCCGCGGACCACGAGGGGGGCGGACGTCGGCCGCGTACGCGTCAAGGGCTCGGACCGGGAAACACCGCGGGAAACACCGGTCCGGGACTCCCTGCCCGTCGGGCTCGGTGACCCGGCGGGGCGGGGCCCGGTGCGCGCACCGCAAGGGATCCGATTTCCGGCGATAGCGGGTTGAATACGGTAAATGTCCCGGACCGTCAACTCCGCGGGCACGGATTGGTCCTGCCGAACGATTCCGATACGGGAGCCCTGGCGGCAGATACCGGTCGCCGGATCCGCGCCGAGGACGCCGACATCACCCGCGCCCCGAGTACGAGGCCCCGCAGGGAGCCCACCGCGGCGCTCCTGCCCCTCTCGGGAAGCCGAGGACCGCGGAGATCTCTTCCTGCCGGATGCCCAGGTCCAGGCTGTCCACCGCCGTCAATTCGCCGTACTGCTCGCGCAGTCCGCTTGGGCTGACCGCCGGTCGCGTCATGGCACCGGGCGCTCAGCGCGAGGTCGTCACCAGGGACGGCCATCCGTACATCCTTATGCTGATCGAACGGAGGGTGCAGGGGCGCTTGCGGCAGAATGGCCGTGCCCCAGCAGGCCACCGAGCGATGGAACGGCGATATGACGACAGCAGCGGTTGACGACGTGTCCTGCGACCACGGGCAGCGCAGTGCGCCCGGCACGGTCGGCGGCGGCAAGGCCTTCGCCTGGCTGCTGGTGATCACGGGCGCCGCCGGACTGCTTGCCGCCTGGGTCATCACCATCGACAAGTTCAAGATTCTGGAGGCCAAGCTCGCCGGGACGACCTTCACCCCCGGATGCAGTCTCAATCCCGTCGTCTCGTGCGGCAGTGTGATGGAGAGCGACCAGGCGTCCGCCCTCGGGTTCCCCAATCCGATGCTCGGACTCGCCGCCTACGCGATCGTGATCTGCGTCGGCATGAGCCTGCTGGCCGGCGCCCGCTTCCGCCGCTGGTACTGGCTGACCTTCAACGCGGGCACGTTCTTCGGTGTCGGCTTCTGCACCTGGCTCCAGTACCAGTCGCTCTACACCATCAACGCGCTGTGCCTGTGGTGCTGCCTGGCCTGGGTCGCCACGATCTTCATGTTCTGGTACGTGACCTCGCACAATGTCCGCAACGGACTGCTGCCGGCCCCCGGCTGGCTGCGCGGATTCCTCGACGAGTTCTCCTGGGTGCCGCCGGTGCTGCACACCGGCGTCATCGGCATGCTGATCCTGACCCGCTGGTGGGACTTCTGGACCAGCTGACGGCACTGTCAGTGGTCTGACCTAGGCTTCATGGAGTGGAGCCCGATCTCTTTACCGCAGCCGCCGAGGAACGCCAGGAGAAGGACCCGTCCGCGAGTCCTCTGGCCGTCCGGATGCGCCCGCGCACCCTGGACGAGGTCATGGGCCAGCAGCATCTGCTGAAGTCGGGATCACCTCTGCGTCGGCTCGTCGGTGAAGGCAACGGGGGGCCGGCCGGTGCATCGTCGGTGATCCTCTGGGGCCCGCCGGGCACCGGAAAGACGACGCTGGCGTACGTCGTCTCGAAGGCGACCGACAAGCGCTTCGTGGAGCTCTCCGCGATCACCGCGGGCGTCAAGGAGGTCCGTGCCGTCATCGAGGGCGCACGGCGCGCCGCCGGCGGCTTCGGCAAGGAGACCGTCCTCTTCCTCGACGAGATCCACCGCTTCTCCAAGGCCCAGCAGGACTCCCTGCTGCCCGCCGTGGAGAACCGCTGGGTGACGCTGATCGCCGCCACCACCGAGAACCCCTACTTCTCGGTCATCTCGCCGCTGCTCTCCCGCTCCCTGCTGCTGACCCTCGAGCCGCTCGGCGAAGAGGACATCGCAGGGCTGCTGCACCGCGCGCTCACCGAGGCCCGCGGACTGGGCGGCGCTCTCACGCTCCCCGAGGACACCGAGGCGCATCTGCTGCGCATCGCCGGCGGTGACGCCCGCCGTGCCCTGACCGCGCTGGAGGCCGCGGCGGGCGCCGCGCTGGACAAGGGGGAACGGGAGATCACCCTCCGGACGGTGGAGGAGACCGTCGACCGCGCGGCGGTGAAGTACGACCGCGACGGCGACCAGCACTACGACGTGGCGAGCGCGCTCATCAAGTCGATCCGCGGCTCCGACGTGGACGCGGCGCTGCACTATCTGGCGCGCATGATCGAGGCGGGGGAGGACCCGCGGTTCATCGCCCGCCGGCTGATGATCTCGGCGAGCGAGGACATCGGGCTCGCCGATCCCACCGCCCTGCCCACCGCGGTCGCCGCCGCCCAGGCCGTCGCCATGATCGGCTTCCCCGAGGCGGCCCTGACCCTCAGCCACGCCACCATCGCCCTCGCGCTCGCCCCCAAGTCGAACGCGGCCACGACCGCGATATTCGCAGCCCGGCAAGACGTACGGAACGGGCTGGCGGGCCCGGTCCCGCCGCATCTGCGCGACGGCCACTACAAGGGCGCGGCCAAGCTCGGCCATGCCCAGGGGTACGTCTATCCGCACGACGTGGCGGGTGGCATCGCCGCCCAGCAGTACGCCCCGGACGCGGTGCACGGCCGCCGCTACTACGAACCCACTCGCTACGGCGCCGAGGCGCGGTACGCGGACGTGGTCGAGAAGGTGCGCGAGCGGCTGCGCGGGGAAGGCCCGAGCGAGGGACGCTGACCGCCGGGGTCAGTGGGCCGCGGCCGCGAAGAGTGTGTGCATCGCCCGGCGCAGCTCGGCGATGTCCCGAACGGGGGTGGGGAAGTCGAACCGCGCGTCGAAGCACTGCTCCCCGGTGAACCGCACCCGCAGCCCGAACCGGTCCAGCGCCAGTGGCACCGCCCTCTGCCCGGGGCCCCCGGTCCTGTCGGCCTCCTTCGTGCCATCGGCCTGGGGGAGCCTCGTCGCGCTCCGGTCGCCGAGCAGCTCGCACAGCCCCTGCATCTGATCGCTGTGCGCGGCGTGCAGGTGCTGCAGCAGCTCGGTCTCGTGCGCGACGAGCGGATCGACGAGCGCCCTGGCGAACGCCTCCGGCTCCACGCTCTCGGAGCCCCACAGGTCGTCGACGTCCGCCTCCCCGACCTCCAGGCGCAGCATCATCGACCCGGGCGCGGCCAGGCCCGGCACGCAGGTCAGCCAGCCCCGGACCCAGGCGCGGCCGCGAATACGATGAGGGACGGAGACCGGCGCGACGTCGGTGATCTCCAGCACGGCGGACAGCTCGTCGTCCTGTGCGTGGGTGGCGGCCCGTACGGCCGGTGAGTCGGCGGGGAAGAGCAGGAACACCTCGCCGTCCGTGCCCACCGCCCTGGCCTGCGGCATCAGCTGCTCGGGGAGGGCCGAATCCAGCCCGGGGACGAGCAGCACCGCGGAGGATGTACTCTGTACGAGAGTTCGTGTGCGCTCGGCTGCTGACGGCATCCGAGTGATTTCAAGCCCGCTGGGACGCGGCTGACCATGAGCTGATCGGACCTCCGTCACCTCGACGCCTTGCGATGCGTCGGTGTTCTTTGTGCTGTCCGTGATGCGCTTGGTGTTCCCAGGGCGAGACATACGATCTCCTTGAGTAAGGTGAGCCTAACCTAACCTACAACGGAGGTCTGGAGAACGTGCCTAACCAGTCGCGTCCCAAGGTCAAGAAGTCGCGTGCGCTCGGTATCGCGCTGACGCCGAAGGCTGTCAAGTACTTCGAAGCCCGCCCCTACCCGCCGGGCGAGCACGGCCGTGGCCGCAAGCAGAACTCGGACTACAAGGTCCGTCTGCTCGAGAAGCAGCGTCTGCGCGCCCAGTACGACATCAGCGAGCGCCAGATGGCTCGCGCCTACGACCGCGCCAAGAAGGCCGAGGGCAAGACCGGTGACGCGCTCGTCATCGAGCTCGAGCGCCGCCTCGACGCCCTGGTCCTGCGTTCGGGCATCGCCCGCACCATCTACCAGGCCCGTCAGATGGTCGTCCACGGCCACATCGAGGTCAACGGCGGCAAGGTCGACAAGCCGTCGTTCCGCGTCCGTCCCGACGACGTCGTGATGGTCCGCGAGCGCAGCCGCGAGAAGGCCCTCTTCCAGGTCGCGCGTGAGGGTGGCTTCGCCCCCGACGGCGAGACCCCCCGCTACCTGCAGGTCAACCTGAAGGCCCTGGCGTTCCGCCTGGACCGTGACCCGCAGCGCAAGGAAGTCCCGGTCATCTGCGACGAGCAGCTGGTCGTCGAGTACTACGCCCGCTGATCACGGCGTAGCTCTCAGCGCTTTCGCCCGCCGCTTCCCCGCCTTCACCGGTGGGGAGCCGGCGGGCTCTCGCGTTTCGTGGAGTCGATCGGTGGCAGCGCCCGGGTACCCCAGGGCCGTCTCCCGGTGGCAACGCAGTGTGCTCGCTTCAGAACACTGCGTACAATCTGCCCGACTAACTCCCGTCCTGTGCACCGGTAATGCGGTGTGGGGCGCCACCGTCGGCGCGATAGGGTCGGAGGGAGATTTTCGACAAGCAGAGAGCGGTGCACAGTGACCGGTGGAGAGGTTGCCGGGATTCTGGTGGCCGTCTTCTGGGCGATCCTGGTCTCCTTCCTCGCCGTGGTGCTGGTGAGGCTAGCCCAGACGCTCAAGGCGACCACCAAACTGGTGGCGGACGTGACCGAACAGGCCGTTCCGCTGCTCGCCGACGCCTCAGCGACGGTGCGCGCGGCACAGACCCAGCTCGACCGGGTCGACGCCATCGCGTCGGATGTCCAGGAGGTCACCTCCAACGCCTCCGCGCTCTCCACGACGGTCGCCTCGACCTTCGGCGGCCCCCTGGTCAAGGTCGCCGCCTTCGGGTACGGCGTGCGCCGGGCCCTGAGCCGCAAGAGCGACGACGCGCCCCCAGCGCCGAGCCGTCGCACGGTGATCGTCGGTCGTACGGTGCCGGGCCCCAGGCGCAAGAAGCGGAAAGGCTGAGGCACGATGTTCCGCCGCACGTTCTGGTTCACCGCCGGCGCCGCAGCCGGGGTCTGGGCCACCACCAAGGTCAACCGCAAGCTCAAGCAGCTCACTCCCGAGAGTCTTGCCGCGCAGGCCGCGAACAAAGCGGTCGAGGCGGGCCACCGGCTCAAGGACTTCGCTCTCGACGTCCGGTCGGGCATGGTGCAGCGCGAGGCGGAGCTCGGCGAGGTGCTGGGCCTGAACACCTCGCCGGACCGCGAGCTTCCCGCGCAGCGTCGGATGGCCGCGATCGAGCGAACCGAACCCGCGCCGGTCACCTACCTGCACAGCAAGAACGCGCCGGCCGAGCAGCCACCGGCAAAGCGCCCGCCGACCAACGATTCACCCACCGAGCATTCGTACAACCGGAATGAGGACCACTGATGGAGTCGGCTGAAATCCGCCGCCGCTGGCTGAGCTTCTTCGAGGAGCGCGGGCACCTCGTCGTGCCCTCGGCGTCGCTCATCGCGGACGACCCGACTCTGCTGCTGGTCCCCGCGGGCATGGTGCCCTTCAAGCCGTACTTCCTCGGTGAGGTCAAGCCGCCGGCCCCGCGCATCACCAGCGTGCAGAAGTGCGTCCGTACGCCGGACATCGAAGAGGTCGGCAAGACCACCCGGCACGGCACGTTCTTCCAGATGTGCGGCAACTTCTCCTTCGGCGACTACTTCAAGGAAGGCGCCATCAAGTACGCCTGGGAGCTGCTCACCAGCTCCGTGGCGGACGGAGGCTACGGCCTCGACCCCGAGCGCCTGTGGATCACGGTCTACCTCGACGACGACGAGGCCGAGCAGATCTGGCGCGACGTGATCGGCGTCCCCGCCGAGCGCATCCAGCGCCTGGGCAAGAAGGACAACTTCTGGTCGATGGGCGTCCCGGGCCCCTGCGGACCCTGCTCCGAGATCAACTACGACCGTGGCCCCGAGTTCGGCGAAGAGGGCGGCCCGGCCGTCAACGACGAGCGCTACGTGGAGATCTGGAACCTGGTCTTCATGCAGTACGAGCGCGGCGCCGGTGACGGCAAGGAGGACTTCCCGATCCTCGGCGAGCTGCCGCAGAAGAACATCGACACCGGCCTCGGCCTCGAGCGTCTCGCCATGATCCTGCAGGGCGTGCAGAACATGTACGAGACGGACACCCTGCGCGTCGTCATGGACAAGGCCACCGAGCTGACCGGCGTCCGCTACGGCGCCGACCACCGCTCGGACGTCTCCCTTCGCGTGGTGGCCGACCACATCCGTACGTCCACGATGCTCATCGGCGACGGTGTCACCCCCGGCAACGAGGGGCGCGGCTATGTGCTGCGCCGCATCATGCGCCGTGCCATCCGCAACATGCGTCTGATGGGCGCCACCGGTCCGGTCGTCCAGGATCTCGTCGGCGTCGTGATCGACACGATGGGGCAGCAGTACCCGGAGCTGATCACCGACCGCAAGCGCATCGAGACGGTCGCCCTCGCCGAGGAGGCCGCCTTCCTGAAAGCCCTGAAGGGCGGCACGAACATCCTCGACTCCGCCGTGACCGAGACCAAGGCCGCAGGTGGCACGGTCCTGGCCGGCGACAAGGCGTTCCTGCTCCACGACACCTGGGGCTTCCCGATCGACCTCACCCTCGAGATGGCCGCCGAGCAGGGCCTGTCCGTGGACGAGGACGGCTTCCGCCGTCTGATGAAGGAGCAGCGGGACCGCGCCAAGGCCGACGCCAAGGCGAAGAAGACCGGCCACGCCGACGTCTCCGCCTACCGCGAGATCGCCGACAGCGCCGGTGCCACCGAGTTCACCGGCTACTCGGCCAGCGAGGGCGAGTCCACCGTCGTCGGCCTGCTCGTCAACGGTGTCCCGTCGCCCGCGGCCTCCGAGGGCGACGAGGTCGAGGTCGTCCTCGACCGCACCCCGTTCTACGCCGAGGGCGGCGGCCAGCTCGCCGACCAGGGCCGCATCAAGCTCGACTCGGGTGCCGTCATCGAGGTCCGCGACGTGCAGCAGCCGGTACCGGGTGTCTCCGTGCACAAGGGATCCGTCCAGGTCGGCGAGGTGACGGTCGGCGCTTCCGCCTATGCCGCCATCGACGTCAGGCGCCGCCGCGCCATCGCCCGCGCCCACAGCGCCACCCACCTCACGCACCAGGCCCTGCGCGACGCGCTCGGCCCGACGGCCGCCCAGGCCGGTTCGGAGAACTCGCCGGGGCGCTTCCGTTTCGACTTCGGTTCGCCGAACGCCGTTCCCGGCACGGTCCTCACCGACGTCGAGCAGAAGATCAACGAGGTCCTCTCGCGTGACCTCGACGTGCACGCCGAGGTCATGAGTATCGACGAGGCCAAGAAGCAGGGTGCCATCGCCGAGTTCGGCGAGAAGTACGGTGAGCGGGTGCGCGTCGTGACCATCGGCGACTTCTCCAAGGAGCTGTGCGGCGGTACGCACGTCCACAACACCAGCCAGCTCGGCCTGGTGAAGCTGCTCGGAGAGTCCTCCATCGGCTCCGGCGTGCGCCGCGTCGAGGCCCTGGTCGGCGTGGACGCGTACAACTTCCTCGCCAAGGAGCACACGGTCGTCGCCCAGCTCCAGGAGCTGGTCAAGGGCCGTCCCGAGGAGCTCCCGGAGAAGATCGCCTCCATGCTCGGCAAGCTGAAGGACGCCGAGAAGGAGATCGAGAAGTTCCGCGCCGAGAAGGTGCTCGGCGCCGCCGCGGGTCTCGCCTCCGGTGCCAAGGACGTCCGCGGCGTCGCGCTGGTGACCGGCACGGTGCCGGACGGCACCTCCGCCGACGACCTGCGCAAGCTGGTGCTCGACGTGCGCGGCCGGCTGGATCAGAAGTCGGGGGCGAGCGACCGCCCGGCCGTCGTCGCCCTGTTCACCACGGCGAACGGCCGCCCGCTGACCGTCATCGCCACCAACGAGGCCGCCCGCGAGCGTGGTCTGAAGGCCGGTGACCTGGTCCGTACCGCCGCCAAGACCCTCGGCGGCGGCGGAGGCGGCAAGCCGGATGTCGCCCAGGGCGGCGGTCAGAACCCGCAGGCCATCGGCGACGCCGTGGCCGCCGTCGGGCGTCTCGTCGCCGAGACCGCGTGACGGTGAGCATGCGCCGCGGTCGTCGCCTCGCGATCGACGTCGGGGACGCCAGGATCGGGGTCGCCTCGTGCGACCCCGACGGGGTCCTCGCGACGCCTGTGGAGACCGTGCCGGGACGCGATGTCCCGGCAGCCCACCGGCGGCTCCGGCAGCTCGTCGAGGAGTACGAACCGATCGAGGTCGTGGTCGGCCTGCCCCGCTCGCTCAGCGGAGGGGAGGGCCCGGCCGCGGCCAAGGTCCGCGCCTTCACCCAGCAGCTGGCACAGGGAATCGCCCCCGTACCGGTACGACTGGTCGACGAGAGGATGACCACAGTCACGGCCGGCCAGGGACTGCGCGCTTCGGGCGTGAAGTCGAAAAAGGGCAGGTCCGTCATCGATCAGGCCGCCGCGGTGATCATCCTTCAAAACGCTCTTGAGTCCGAACGGGTATCAGGTAATCCGCCCGGTGAAGGCGTCGAAGTGGTCATCTGATCGCGATACGGTAACGTTCCGCGCGATGCGGCGGTGTTCGAACAGCAGCCGCACAGCAGAGAGGCGGGACGCACAACGAACCGCCTCGCGGCCCTAGGGGATCGATGACTGAGTATGGCCGGGGCCCCGGCTCCGAACCGTGGCATCCCGAGGACCCCTTGTACGGGGACCAGGGATGGGGAGGGCAGCAGGCCGAGGCCGGCCACGCTCCGTACGGCGGCCAGCCGCAGCAGCAGTACCCGCAGCAGCCGCAGCAGTACGACACGTCTCAGGACCTGTATCAGCAGCAGTACGACCAGCAGTCGCAGCAGCAGTACGACCAGCAGCAGTACGGTCAGCAGCAGTACGGCGGCCAGCAGCACGATCAGCAGCACTATGGTCAGCAGCCGCCGCAGCCGCAGTACGGCAGGCCGCCGCAGCAGCAGTACCCGCAGCACGCCCGGCCGCACCCCCAGCAGCAGTACCAGGAGGGCTGGGACACAGGTCAGCAGGCGGCCATGCCGTACGGCGCCGATCCCGCCGACACCTACGGCGGTCAGCCTGCGCCTGGCTACGGCAGCCCGCAGGAGGCCGACTACTACAGCACTCCCCAGGCGTATCCGCCGCCGCAGCCCCCGGGCCGCAGGCCCCAGCCCCAGCCTCAGCCTCAGCCCGAGCCGCCGACCGACTGGGACGCCGAGGCCGAGCAGGAGGAGACCCACCCCTTCTTCACCGGCGACGACGGCCGTGACGACGATGACGGGTACGACGACGACTCGCGGGATCCGCGCCGCGGCGACGGCGGTCGTGACCGCCGGGGGAAGACCAAGAAGAAGAGCCGCAACGGCATGGCCTGCCTCCTCGTCGCCACGGTCCTCGTCGGCGGCCTCGGCGGTGTCGGCTACTTCGGCTACCAGTTCCTGCAGGGCAAGTTCAGCGACCCCGAGGACTTCACAGGCGCAGGCAGCGGCTCGGTCCCGGTGAACATTCCACGCGGATCCACCGGCTACCAGATCGGCGGCATCCTCAAGGAAAAGGGCGTCGTCAAGAGCGTCGACGCCTTTGTGTCCGCCCAGAGCGAGAATCCCAAGGGCAAGCTCATCCAGGAAGGCGACTACCTCCTCAGGGAGGGGATGTCGGCGAAGAGCGCTGTCGCACTGATGCTCAATCCGGAGAGCCGCAACAACCTCGTCATTCCCGAGGGCAAGCGGAACGCCGATGTGTACAAGCAGATCGACACAAAGCTCGAGCTCAAGCCGGGCACCACGAAGTCGGTCGCCACGGCGCAGGCGAAGAAGCTCGGACTGCCCGACTGGGCGACCAACCACAAGGACGTCAAGGACCCGCTGGAAGGCTTCCTGTTCCCGGCCAGCTACCCGGTCCCCAAGGGCACCAAGCCCGAGGCGGTTCTGAAGAAGATGGTCGCCCGGGCCAACCAGGAGTACGACAAGGTGGGACTGGAGGCCAAGGCCAAGGGGCTGGGTCTCGAAGGCCCCTGGGAGCTGCTGACGCTGGCCAGCCTGGTGCAGGTCGAGGGCAAGACGCACGACGAGTTCCGCAGGATGTCCGAGGTCGTCTACAACCGCCTCAAGCCCACCAACACCGAGACGAACCAGCTGCTCCAGTTCGACTCGGCCTTCAACTACCTCAAGGGTCAGAGCAAGATCGACATCTCTGAGGGCGAGATCAACAGCGACCAGGACCCGTACAACACGTACACGCAGAAGGGTCTGACGCCCGGGCCCATCAGCAACCCGGGCAACGACGCCCTGGCGGCGGCGGTGAACCCGACGAAGGACGGCTGGCTGTACTTCGTGGCGACCGACGGCAGGAACAAGACCGAGTTCGCCAAGACGTATGCCGAGTTCCAGCGGCTGAAGGAAAAGTTCAATGACCGCAAGAACTGAGCTCCGCCGGGCAGCGGTCCTCGGCTCGCCCATCACCCACTCCCTGTCCCCGGTGCTGCACCGCGCCGCCTATGCGGAGCTGGGGCTCAGCCACTGGTCGTACGACCGGTTCGAGGTCGACGAGTTCCGGCTCGCCGGGTTCATGGCGAAGCTCGACAGCACCTGGGCCGGGCTCTCGCTGACCATGCCGCTCAAGCGGGCGATCATCCCGCTGCTGGACGACATCAGCGACACCGCGGCGTCCGTGGAAGCTGTCAACACGGTCCTTCTCACCGGCGACGGCCGACGACTCGGCGACAACACCGACATCCCCGGCATGATCGCCGCACTGCGCGAGCGGGGTATGGACAAGGTGGAGTCCGCCGCCGTACTCGGCGCGGGTGCCACCGCTTCCTCGGCGCTCGCCGCGCTGGCCCGTATCTGTACGGGTCAGGTCACCGCCTATGTGCGCAGCGAGGCCCGCGCCCATGAGATGCGCGGTTGGGGCGAGCGGCTCGGTGTGGACGTGCGGACCGCCGACTGGGACCGGGCGCACGAGGCCTTCGCGGCGCCTCTCGTGATCGCGACCACCCCGGCAGGGACGACGGACTCCCTCGCCGGCGCCGTCACGGGCGCACCGGGCACGCTGTTCGACGTGCTGTACGACCCGTGGCCCACCCCGCTGGCGGCCGCATGGTCGCGGCAGGGCGGCGCGGTCGTCGGCGGACTCGACCTTCTGGTCCACCAGGCGGTGCTCCAGGTCGAGCAGATGACGGGTTGTACGCCCGCGCCGCTCCAGGCGATGCGTAATGCCGGTGAACGCGCGCTCGAAGCCCGCTAGTATCTCCGCGTTCCGTCACAGCGCAGGGGGAGTACAGCCATGGAATCGGGTCAGCCGCAGGCATCGATAGCCAAGAACATCTTCGAAGGGCTGATCTCCTTCCTCCCCGACTGGCTGGAAATCCCGCTGCTCTGCCTGTTCTTCCTGTTGGTCGTGCTGGGCTGGGTGCAGTCGCTCAGGAAGAAGATCGCGCAGCGGCGCCTGGCCAGGACCGCGCAGCCCGTCTCCGCGCCTCAGGGCGACCAGGGCCGCGGCGCCGACTTCCTCGGCCCGTACGCCCCCGCGCAGCAGCAGTACCCGCAGCCGTCCCGCCAGGAGCCGAGCGGGGCCGCCTTCCTCGGTGCCTACGCTCCCGAGCAGCGCCGGGACGGCGACTCCGGCTGACTTTCCGGCCCGTCCACGCCCGTCCGCTTGTTGGACCGGTGGCCGGGCGATCCGTCCGAACGTGGGAGGATCGAGTCAGGCGGGCCAGGGCCGCGCACCCGGCCGCGCCGTCGCAGTTGCAGGCGCGAGCATAAGGAGCACCGTTGAGCAGGTTGCGTTGGCTGACCGCGGGCGAGTCGCACGGACCCGCACTGGTGGCGACGCTGGAGGGGCTTCCCGCCGGTGTGCCGATCACCACCGAGATGGTGGCGGACCACCTGGCCCGGCGGCGGCTCGGCTACGGACGCGGTGCCCGGATGAAGTTCGAGCGCGACGAGGTCACCTTCATCGGCGGCGTGCGGCACGGGCTCACCATGGGTTCGCCGGTCGCGGTCATGGTCGGCAATACCGAGTGGCCGAAGTGGGAGAAGGTCATGGCGGCCGACCCCGTCGACCCTGACGAGCTGGCGCAGCTCGCCCGTAACGCCCCCCTGACCCGGCCCCGGCCCGGCCATGCCGACCTCGCGGGCATGCAGAAGTACGCACTGGACGAGGCCCGGCCGATCCTGGAGCGCGCCAGCGCCCGCGAGACCGCGGCCCGAGTCGCGCTCGGTGCGGTCGCCCGCTCGTACCTGAAGGAGACGGCGGGCATCGAGATCGTCTCCCATGTCGTCGAGCTCGCGGCGGCGAGGGCTCCGTACGGAGTCGTGCCGGTGCCCGCCGACGAGGCCCGCCTGGACGCCGACCCGGTGCGCTGCCTGGACGCGGACGCGTCGAAGGCGATGGTCGCGGAGATCGACCAGGCCCACAGGGACGGCGACACCCTCGGTGGCGTGGTCGAGGTGCTCGCGTACGGGGTGCCGGTGGGCCTCGGCTCGCACGTCCACTGGGACCGTCGGCTGGACGCACGGCTCGCCGCTGCCCTCATGGGTATTCAGGCGATCAAGGGGGTCGAGGTCGGCGACGGCTTCGAGCTCGCCCGGGTGCCGGGCTCCAAGGCGCACGACGAGATCGTCCCGACCGAGGACGGCATCAAGCGGACCTCGGGCCGCTCCGGCGGCACCGAGGGCGGTATGTCGACCGGTGAGCTGCTGCGGGTACGGGCCGCGATGAAGCCGATCGCGACCGTGCCGCGCGCGCTGGCCACCGTCGACGTCGCGACGGGTGAGGTCGCCGCGGCCCACCACCAGCGCTCCGACGTCTGCGCCGTGCCGGCCGCCGGGATCGTGGCCGAGGCCATGGTCGCCCTGGTGCTCGCGGACGCCGTCGCGGAGAAGTTCGGCGGCGACAGCGTCACCGAGACCCGCCGCAACGTGCAGTCCTACCTCGACAACCTGCACATCCGGTGAACGCGCCGCTGATCGTCCTGATCGGGCCGATGGGCTCGGGCAAGTCCACGGTCGGCGAGCTGCTCGCCGGCCGGCTGGGCGTTCCCTACCGGGACACCGACGCCGACATCGTCGCGGCCGAGGGCCGCGAGATCTCGGACATCTTCATCGAGGACGGCGAGCCGCGCTTCCGTGAGCTGGAGTGTGCGGCGGTACGGGCGGCTGTCGCCGAGCACCGCGGCGTCCTCGCCCTCGGCGGCGGCGCCGTCCTCGACGGAGGCACCCGGCAGCTGCTGGCCGGACTGCCGGTCGCCTATCTCTCGATGGACGTCGAGGAGGCCGTCAAGCGCGTCGGGCTGAACACCGCCCGGCCGCTGCTCGCCGTCAACCCGCGCCGCCAGTGGCGGGAGTTGATGGAGGCCAGGCGCCATCTGTACACCGAAGTGGCCCGTGTCGTGGTGGCCACCGACGACCGCACCCCCGACGAGGTCGCCCAGGCGGTCCTCGACGCCTTGGAGCTGAAGGACGTATGACCGAGCAGGCAGTGACCCGTATTCAGGTCGGCGGCGCCGCGGGCACGGACCCGTACGAGGTCCTCGTCGGCCGGCAGCTGCTGGGGGAGCTCCCCGGGCTGATCGGCCCCAGGGCCCGGCGCGTGGCCGTCCTCCACCCGGAGGCGCTCGCCGAGACCGGAGAGGCGCTGCGCGCCGACCTCGCCGAGCAGGGATACGAGGCCGTCGCCATCCAGGTGCCGAACGCCGAGGAGGCCAAGACCGCCGAGGTCGCCTCGTACTGCTGGAAGGCGCTCGGCCAGACCGGTTTCACCCGTACCGACGTCGTCGTCGGAGTGGGCGGCGGCGCGACCACCGACCTCGCCGGGTTCGTCGCGGCGACCTGGCTGCGCGGGGTGCGCTGGATCGCCGTGCCGACGACCGTGCTCGGCATGGTGGACGCGGCGGTCGGCGGCAAGACCGGCATCAACACCGCCGAGGGCAAGAACCTCGTCGGCGCGTTCCATCCGCCGGCCGGTGTGCTGTGCGACCTGGCCGCGCTCGACTCGCTGCCGGTCAACGACTACGTCAGCGGCATGGCCGAGATCATCAAGGCCGGCTTCATCGCCGACCCGGGGATCCTCGACCTCGTCGAGGCCGACCCGCAGGGCGCGCGTACGCCCGCGGGGCCGCACACCGCCGAACTGATCGAGCGTTCCATCCGGGTCAAGGCCGAGGTCGTCTCCAGCGACCTCAAGGAGTCGGGTCTGCGCGAGATCCTCAACTACGGGCACACCCTCGCCCACGCGATCGAGAAGAACGAGCGCTACAAGTGGCGCCACGGCGCCGCTGTGTCGGTGGGCATGGTCTTCGCCGCCGAGCTCGGCCGGCTGGCCGGGCGGCTCGACGATGCCACCGCCGACCGGCACCGCAGCGTCCTGGAGTCCGTCGGACTGCCGTTGACCTACCGCGGCGACCAGTGGCCGAAGCTGCTGGAGACCATGAAGGTCGACAAGAAGTCCCGCGGAAACCTGCTGCGCTTCATCGTCCTCGACGGCCTCGCCAAGCCGACGGTGCTCGAGGGTCCCGACCCCGCCGTGCTGATGGCGGCGTACTCCGAGATCGCCGAGGAATCCGCGTGACCCGCCGGGTGCTGGTGCTGAACGGGCCGAACCTCGGCCGGCTCGGTTCCCGCGAGCCCGACGTGTACGGCGCGACCTCCTATGCCGGCCTGGTGGAGAGCTGCCAGGCGCTGGGCAAGGAGCTCGGCTTCGACGTCGACGTACGCGAGACGAACGACGAGGGCGAGATGATCCGCTGGCTGCACGAGGCCGCGGACGGTTCAATTCCGGTCGTTCTCAACCCCGGTGCCTTCACGCACTACTCGTACGGGATGCGCGACGCCGCGGCGCAGCGGACCGCCCCGCTGATCGAGGTGCACATCTCGAACCCGTACGCCCGTGAGACATTCCGGCACACGTCCGTGGTCGCCGCGGTGGCCAGCGGCACCGTCGCCGGCTTCGGGATCGGCTCCTACCGTCTCGCCCTGCGCGCACTGGCCGAGGAACTCGCCCGCTGAATCGGCCCCTTGGGCACTTTGCGCCGGCCCCGGCCGTTACCGCGGTGGCGGCCGGGGCCGGGCCACGTTCGAGCGGTGATCGAGGGGGTACCGTTCGGTAGCACGGCGGCCGACACCGCCTGACCAGCGTCAGTCGCACGAGACGGAGTGGCACCGGATGCAGCACGCAGTGGGGGCACCGCTGCCGCCTCCCCAGGGACCGGGGCAGGGACCGGCCGGATGGACACACAGCGCCCAGCACCCGGGGCCCGTCCCCGGAATCCCCGCCGGCCCGCCACCGCCCGTCCCCGGAATCCCCGCCGGCCCGCCACCACCCGGTCCGGCAGCACCCGCCGGACCGCCTCCCGGTCCGCACCCGCAGGGGCAGCCGCCCGCCCCGGGCTGGAGCGCCCCCGCACCGCCCTACGGCTCCGCTCCGCCGTCCCGTGAGACGACCGGCCACATCCAGCTGCCGCCCGGCGGGCCGGTACCCATACCCGCCCCGCCGCCGGTCGACAGCGGCACCGGCGCGACGATGCTGGCCGTGCTGCTGATCGGCCCGGCCGGTGCGGGCAAGACCACCGTTGCCCGGCACTGGGCCCGCAGCCGCAGGGTGCCCACGGCGCACATCAGCCTCGACGACGTCCGTGAATGGGTCTGCTCCGGCTTCGCCGACCCGCAGTCCGGATGGAACGACAACTCCGAGGCCCAGTACCGGCTGGCCCGCCGCACCTGCGGCTTCGCCGCCCGGAACTTCCTGGCCAACGGCATCTCCTGCATCCTCGACGACGCCGTCTTCCCTGACCGGCCCGTCGTCGGCCTCGGCGGCTGGAAGCGTCATGTCGGCCCCGGTCTGCTGCCCGTCGTCCTGCTCCCGGGCCTCGAGATCGTCCTGGAACGCAACGCCGAGCGCAGCGGCAACCGCCGCCTGTCGGACGAGGAAGTGGCCGGCATCCACGGCCGGATGGCCGGCTGGTACGGATCGGGCCTGCCGATCATCGACAACTCCACGTACGACGTCGAGACCACGGCCCGTGTCCTCGACGATGTCCTGTCCCGCGCGATCACCAGCCCCCCGAGCTGGTAGCCGGCACCGGACCGGTTGCCGTTGTCCATGGGCCCGCAGGCAACCGGGATGTTGCCCCGGGGCCCATGGCCGGACATCGGCCACCGGTGGCGTCCGCGGGGGCGGGACGGCCTCGGGCCACGCGCCCAGGGCATGGGCAGCCCGCGTTCCCGGGTCGCCGGGACGGCGATCCACCCCCGTGCCCACCCCGGTCGGACGCGCTGGCCGGGCCGGACCGCGTCCGGGCTCGTACGCTCGGAGAATGTCAGAGGTGTATGGCGTACGCCGAGGCAGGCTCCGCGACCGGTGTGCGGCGACCGGCAGCGCGGCGGCCCTGGTCTCCCGTCCGGCCAACGTCCGCTACCTCGCGGGCGGTGCGCCACCCGGCGCCGTGCTGTTGCTCGGCCCCGACGAGGACGTGCTGCTGTGTCCCCGCACGCCCAGTGGCGATCCCGCCGAGGGGCGTACCGACGAGGAGCTGCGGCTGACGGTGCTGCCCACCTCGGCCGGTGATCCGGCGGTCGCGGCCGCCGAGCTGGCGCGCGGGGCGGAGGTGGAGTCGCTGGCCGTCGAGGAGCACCATCTGACCGTCACCCGGCACCGGGCATTGCGTTCGGTGGCACCCCGGCTGCGCCTTGCCGACCTCGGCCTCGCCGTCGAGCAGCAGCGGATGGTCAAGGACGAGGAGGAGATCGCCTGTCTGCGGATCGCCGCGGAGATCACCGACCAGGCACTCGGCGAGCTGCTGGAGTCCATCCTGGTCGGCCGCACCGAGCGGCACCTCGCCCTGGAACTGGAGCGGCGGCTGGTCGACCACGGCGCCGACGGCCCCGCTTTCCGGACTTCCGTGGCCACCGGACCGAATTCGGGACGCGGGGGCCACCGCCCGTGTGACCGTCGGGTCGAGGAGGGCGACTTCCTCTCCGTCTGTCTCGGCGCGAACTACCGCGGCTACCGCTGCGAGATCGGCCGTACGTTCGTGATCGGCACGACCCCGGCGGACTGGCAGATCGAGCTGTACGACCTCGTCTTCGCCGCTCAGCGGGCCGGCCGACGGGCTCTCGTGCCGGGTGCCGCATACCGCGACGTGGACCACGCGGCACGTCAGATCCTCGACGCCGCGGGCCATGGCGAGGCCCTCGCACCCCGCACGGGGCACGGCGTCGGGCTCGAAATCGATGAGGACCCGCAGCTGGCGCCTGCGGCCATGGGTAAACTGGACACTTGTGTGCCGGTCACCGTCGAACCGGGGGTTCACCTCCCTGGCCGGGGCGGGGTCCGGATCGATGACACGCTCGTCGTGCGCCAGGAGGCGGACGGCGGACCCGAGCTACTCACCATCACGACCAAGGAGCTGCTCGCGCTGTAAGGCGCGTACCCTCGGTCGTCCACCAGCGTCAGTCCAGGAGATTCCGCAACCGTGGCTTCCACGAACGACCTCAAGAACGGCATGGTGCTCAAGCTCGACGGAGGCCAGCTCTGGTCCGTCGTCGAGTTCCAGCACGTCAAGCCCGGCAAGGGCCCTGCCTTTGTGCGCACCAAGCTCAAGAACGTGCTCTCCGGCAAGGTTGTCGACAAGACGTTCAACGCCGGCGTGAAGGTCGAAACGGCCACCGTCGACCGCCGCGACATGCAGTTCTCGTACATGGACGGCGAGTACTACGTCTTCATGGACATGCAGACGTACGACCAGCTGCACATCGACCGCAAGTCCGTCGGTGACGCCGCCAACTTCCTGATCGAGGGCTTCACCGCCAGCGTCGCCCAGCACGAGGGCGAGGTGCTCTACGTCGAGCTGCCCGCCGCGGTCGAGCTGGTCATCCAGCACACCGACCCGGGCGTCCAGGGCGACCGCTCCACCGGTGGCACCAAGCCGGCCACCCTGGAGACCGGCTTCGAGATCGGCGTTCCGCTCTTCATCACCACGGGCGAGAAGATCAAGGTCGACACCCGCTCCGGCGAGTACCTCGGCCGGGTGAACAGCTAACCGTGGCTGCCCGCAACAAGGCCCGCAAGCGCGCCTTCCAGATCCTGTTCGAGGCCGACCAGCGCGGGGCGTCCGTGCAGACGGTCCTCGCGGACTGGGTCCGGCACTCGCGGTCCGACGACCGGCAGCCGCCCGTCGCCGAATACACCATGGAGCTCGTCGAGGGGTACGCGGAGTACGCGGACCGGATCGACGAACTCATCGCCACCTACGCGGTCGGCTGGACGCTCGACCGGATGCCGGTCGTCGACCGGAACATCATCCGGCTCGGTGCCTACGAGCTGGTGTGGATGGACGAGACCCCGGACGCCGTGGTGATCGACGAGGCGGTGCAGCTCGCCAAGGAGTTCTCCACCGACGAGTCCCCGTCGTTCGTGAACGGTCTGCTCGGCCGTTTCAAGGACCTCAAGCCGAGTCTGCGGCGCGACTAGCAGGCGGTCGGTTTCACCGGGCCCGAAGCAGAGGACTGTGCATCCTCTGCTTCGGGCCCGGTGCATTCCCGGGCCGCCTACGCGCCCCGCCGTGCAAGCCGCCGCACCAAGCCGTGGCCAAAGCTCGGTGCGCGGAGCCGGCGGACCTCGCTCCTCCGATCCCGCGGCCGCGCAGCCGGTCCCCGAGCGGCTCACCCCGAGGCCCGGCGCCCCCCGCTCGGGCGTGTGGGTCTGCTGCCCGGACGGCACCGCCCCGGTGCCCGCGGGCCCCATTGCCCCGGCTCACCGACGGCCTTTTCCCGGAGGCCGCTGTCCGTCCTTACCGCCTTCGAGGGCAGTCGGCAATCGGGACAGACGTCGAAGGGCGGACCCGGTCAGCCCAGGCCCGCCCTACGACGTGACGTTTTTTCTAGTCGCTCGGGAGTGGTTCTCAGCCCTCTTCGTGGGCGACGGCGCGGCGCGCGTCCGCGTCCAGTACGCCCCAGCTGATCAGCTGCTCGGTCAGGACCGAGGGCGACTGGTCGTAGATCACGGCCAGCGTGCGCAGGTCGTCCTGGCGGATCGACAGCACCTTGCCGTTGTAGTCGCCGCGCTGGGACTGGATCGTGGCCGCGTACCGCTGCAGCGGGCCGGCCTTCTCCTGCGGCACGTGGGCCAGGCGCTCCAGGTCCAGGACGAGCTTCGGCGGCGGCTCGGCGGCCCCGCCCGGCGTGGTGCCGGGAAGCAGTTCCTGCACCGGGACGCCGTAGAAATCCGCCAGCTCGGCAAGACGCTGCACGGTCACGGCACGGTCGCCGCGCTCGTACGAGCCGACCACGACGGCCTTCCAGCGGCCCTGGGACTTCTCTTCCACGCCGTGGAGGGAAAGCCCCTGCTGGGTGCGGATGGCGCGGAGCTTGGCCCCGAGCTGTTTTGCGTATTCGCTGGACATATAGCTCCCCGGACACTGTGTCGACGTGCGGCACCGCCGCGCGGCTGGTCACTCACTGTGAGGTTACGCAGCGTTACTTGGATGCGTCAAGCCGAATGATCCGGACCTGTTTCGGCCAGGAGGGGGACGGGGGCCGCGCAGGAGCGGTGGTATGCCCTGGTAACGTGGACTGCGCAATTCCGACGTCCTTTAAGGTCCGTCCCGTGAGGCGGAGAAGGGGGTCCGTTTTCATATGGACACACACAACAATTCCGATGCCGCACGCCCCGTACTGGAGGCGCCCGACATCGCGCGGGTACTGACCCGCATCGCCCACGAGATCGTCGAACGTGCCAAGGGTGCCGACGACGTGGTGCTCCTCGGCATTCCGACCCGCGGTGTGTATCTCGCCCGCCGGCTCGCCGACAAGCTCGAAGGAATCACCGGCCAGAAGATGGCGGTCGGCTCGCTCGACACCACCATGTACCGCGACGACCTGCGCATGCGGCCCGCCCGCGCGCTCGCCCGCACCGAGATCCCCGCCGAGGGCATCGACGGCCGCCTGGTCGTCCTCGTCGACGACGTTCTCTTCTCCGGCCGCACCATCCGCGCGGCGCTCGACGCGCTCGGCGACATCGGCCGCCCGCGCGCCGTGCAGCTCGCGGTCCTCGTCGACCGCGGCCACCGTGAGCTGCCCATCCGCGCCGACTACGTCGGCAAGAACCTCCCCACGTCGCTGCGGGAGACGGTCAAGGTCCAGCTCGCCGAGGAGGACGGTCGCGACACCGTGCTGCTGGGCGAGCGACGCGAGACGGGGGCCCGTGCGGCCGAAGGCCCGGCCAGAGAGAGCGCCCCGGCCGGCGAGCAGTAGCACCGCCGTACGGCCCACCCCTTGCGTACGGCGTGCTGCCCTGCGCGCCCGCATGTCGTGAAAACCTCCACAGACCTGGAGAAAACCCCCAGATGATGCGCCACCTCATCTCGGCCGCCGACCTCACCCGCGACGAAGCCGTCCTCATCCTCGACACCGCCGAGGAGATGGCCCGGGTCGCCGACCGGCCGATCAAGAAGCTCCCGACCCTGCGGGGCCGCACCGTCGTCAACCTCTTCTTCGAGGACTCGACGCGGACCCGGATCTCCTTCGAGGCCGCCGAGAAGCGCCTGTCCGCCGATGTCATCAACTTCACCGCCAAGGGCTCCTCGGTCTCCAAGGGCGAGTCCCTGAAGGACACCGCGCAGACCCTGGAGGCGATGGGCGTCGACGCCGTCGTCATCCGGCACGGCGCCTCCGGAGCCCCGTACCGCCTCGCGACCTCCGGTTGGATCGACGCCGCCGTCATCAACGCGGGCGACGGCACCCACCAGCACCCCACCCAGGCCCTGCTCGACGCCTTCACCATGCGCCGGCGCCTCGTCGGCAAGGACGCGGGGATCGGGCAGGACCTGGCCGGCAAGCGCATCACGATCGTCGGCGACATCCTGCACAGCCGGGTCGCCCGGTCCAACGTCGACCTGCTGCACACCCTCGGCGCCGAGGTCACCCTCGTCGCGCCGCCGACCCTGGTGCCGGTCGGCGTCGAGACCTGGCCCTGCGAGATCTCGTACGACCTGGACACCACGCTGCCCAAGTCCGATGCCGTGATGATGCTGCGGGTGCAGCGCGAGCGGATGAACGCCGCGTTCTTCCCCACCGAGCGCGAGTACTCCCGCCGCTACGGCCTGGACGGCGACCGCATGGCGCGGATGCCGGAGCACGCCGTCGTGATGCACCCCGGCCCGATGGTCCGCGGCATGGAGATCACCGCCGAGGTCGCCGACTCCGACCGCTGCACGGTCGTCGAGCAGGTCGCCAACGGCGTCTCCATCCGCATGGCCGTGCTCTACCTGCTTCTGGGCGGCAACGAGCCCGCCGTCACCAACACCCGCACCGAGGAGAAGTAAGACCATGAGCAAGATCCTTATCCGTGGTGCGAAGGTGCTGGGCGGCGAGACCCAGGACGTACTGATCGAGGGCGAGACCATCGTCCAGGTCGGTGCGGGCGTCGAGGCCGGCGACGCCACGGTGATCGAGGCCGAGGGGCAGATCCTGCTGCCCGGCCTGGTCGACCTGCACACCCATCTGCGCGAGCCGGGCCGAGAGGACTCCGAGACCGTCCTCACCGGCACCCGTGCCGCCGCGAGCGGCGGCTACACCGCCGTGTTCGCCATGGCCAACACCTTCCCGGTCGCCGACACCGCCGGTGTCGTCGAGCAGGTCTACCGGCTCGGCAAGGAGTCCGGCTACTGCGACGTCCAGCCCATCGGGGCCGTCACCGTGGGCCTCGAGGGCAAGAAGCTCGCCGAGCTGGGCGCGATGCACGAGTCCGCGGCCGGCGTCACCGTCTTCTCCGACGACGGCAAGTGCGTCGACGACGCCGTGATGATGCGCCGCGCGCTGGAGTACGTGAAGGCGTTCGGCGGCGTGGTCGCCCAGCACGCACAGGAGCCCCGTCTCACCGAGGGCGCCCAGATGAACGAGGGCATCGTCTCCGCCCAGCTCGGCCTCGGCGGCTGGCCCGCCGTCGCCGAGGAGTCGATCATCGCGCGTGACGTGCTGCTCGCCGAGCATGTCGGCTCGCGGGTGCACATCTGCCACCTGTCGACCGCGGGCTCCGTCGAGATCGTGCGCTGGGCCAAGTCCCGGGGCATCGACGTCACCGCCGAGGTCACCCCGCACCACCTGCTGCTAACAGACGAGATGGTGCGCTCCTACAACCCCGTCTACAAGGTCAACCCGCCGCTGCGCACCGAGCGCGACGTCATGGCGCTGCGTGAGGCCCTGGCCGACGGCACGATCGACATCGTCGCCACCGACCACGCCCCGCACCCGCACGAGGACAAGGACTGCGAGTGGGCCGCCGCGGCCATGGGCATGATCGGCCTGGAGACGGCGCTGTCGGTCGTACAGCAGACGATGGTCGAGACCGGGCTGCTCGACTGGGCAGGCGTCGCCGACCGCATGTCGGTGCGGCCCGCGCAGATCGGCCAGGCCACCGGTCACGGCCGCCCCGTCTCGGCAGGTGAGCCCGCCAACCTCACGCTGGTCGATCCGGCATACCGTGGAGTGGTGGACCCCGCCGGCTTCGCCTCCCGCAGCCGCAACACCCCCTACAAGGGCCGTGAGCTGCCGGGTCGCGTCACCCACACCTTCCTGCGGGGCAGGACAACGGTCGTGGACGGGAAGCTGGCGTGACACCTGTACTGATCAATCTCGCGGCGGAGCAGAAGTCGGCCGAGGTCACCGACTGGGCCGCCCGCATGGGCTGGGTGGCCGGGCTGCTGCTCCTCATCGCCTTCGTCTACTGGCTGATGCGCCAGGGCTGGAACTGGCGCGGCAGCCTCCAGTCGGATCTGCCCGAGCTGCCCACCGCACCCGAGAGCCCGGACGCGACGCAGGCTGTGCTGTCGATGAGCGGCCGCTACCACGGCTCCACGACCGCAGGGCAGTGGCTGGACCGGATCGTGGCGCACGGGCTGGGCGTACGCAGCCGGGTCGAGCTCACGCTCACCGGCGCGGGACTGGCCGTCGTACGGCCAGGGGCGCAGGACTTCTTCGTACCGCGTCAGGCCCTGCGCGAGGCCCGGCTCGACAAGGGCATCGCGGGCAAGGTCCTCGCCGAGGGCGGTCTGCTGATCGTCACCTGGGCGCACGGCGACAAGCTGCTCGACTCCGGCTTCCGCTCCGACCACGCGGCCGAGCACACGGCCTGGGTCGAGGCCATCAACTCCATGAGCAAGACCACGACGGAAGGCACCGCACGATGACGATCTCCACCCGGGGAGCCACCAAAGCTCCCGCCGTACTCGTCCTGGAGGACGGCCGCACCTTCCGCGGCCGCGCCTACGGGGCCGTGGGGGAGACCTTCGGCGAGGCGGTGTTCAACACCGGTATGACGGGCTACCAGGAGACGCTGACCGACCCCTCGTACCACCGCCAGGTCGTGGTGATGACCGCTCCGCACGTCGGCAACACCGGGGTCAACGACGAGGACGACGAGTCCAAGAAGATCTGGGTCGCCGGCTATGTGGTCCGTGACCCCTCCCGGGTCCGGTCCAACTGGCGCTCGCAGCGCTCGCTCGAGGACGAGCTCGTCGCCCAGGGCGTGGTCGGCATCAGCGGCATCGACACCCGCGCCCTCACCCGCCATCTCCGCGAGCGCGGCGCCATGCGCGTCGGCATCTTCTCCGGTGCGGCGGTCATGGACGATGCCGCGCTGCTCGTCAAGGTGCAGGCCGCCGCTCAGATGAAGGGCGCGAACCTCTCCGCCGAGGTCGCCACCACCGACGCCTACGTCGTCCCGGCGATCGGCACCAAGAAGTTCACTGTCGCCGCCATCGACCTCGGCATCAAGGGCATGACCCCGCACCGCATGGCCGAGCGTGGCATAGAGGTGCACGTCCTGCCCGCCACGGCGACCGCCGACGACGTGTACGCGGTGAACCCGGACGGCGTCTTCCTCTCCAACGGCCCCGGCGACCCGGCGACCGCAGACCTGAGCGTGGTCAAGGCGGTCCTGGAGCGCAGGACCCCGCTGTTCGGCATCTGCTTCGGCAACCAGCTGCTCGGCCGCTCGCTCGGCTTCGGCACCTACAAGCTGAAGTACGGCCACCGCGGCATCAACCAGCCCGTGCAGGACCGCACGACCGGCAAGGTCGAGGTCACCGCGCACAACCACGGATTCGCCGTCGACGCCCCGCTCGACAAGGTCTCCGACACCCCCTACGGCCGCGCCGAGGTCTCCCACGTCTGCCTCAACGACAACGTGGTGGAGGGTCTGCGGCTGCTCGACCAGCCGGCGTTCAGCGTCCAGTACCACCCCGAGGCGGCCGCGGGCCCGCACGACGCCGCGTACCTCTTCGACCGCTTCGTATCCCTGATGGAGGCCGAGCGTGCCTAAGCGCACCGATATCCAGTCCGTCCTGGTCATCGGCTCCGGCCCGATCGTCATCGGTCAGGCCGCGGAGTTCGACTACTCCGGCACCCAGGCATGCCGTGTCCTCAAGGCCAAGGGCCTGCGCGTCATCCTGGTCAACTCCAACCCGGCCACGATCATGACCGACCCGGAGATCGCCGACGCCACGTACGTCGAGCCGATCACCCCGGAGTTCGTCGAGAAGATCATCGCCAAGGAGCGCCCCGACGCGCTGCTGCCCACCCTGGGCGGCCAGACTGCGCTCAACACTGCCATCTCCATGCATGAGCAGGGTGTGCTGGAGAAGTACGGCGTCGAGCTGATCGGCGCCAATGTCGAGGCGATCAACAAGGGCGAGGACCGCGACCTGTTCAAGGGGGTCGTCGAGGCCGTCAAGGCCAAGATCGGTTACGGCGAGTCCGCCCGCTCGGTCATCTGCCACTCCATGGACGACGTCCTGGCGGGCGTGGAGACGCTCGGCGGCTACCCGGTCGTCGTCCGCCCGTCCTTCACCATGGGCGGCGCAGGCTCCGGCTTCGCCCACGACGAGGACGAGCTGCGCCGCATCGCCGGCCAGGGACTGACGCTCTCCCCGACCACCGAGGTGCTCCTGGAGGAGTCCATCCTCGGCTGGAAGGAGTACGAGCTGGAGCTGATGCGCGACAAGCACGACAATGTGGTGGTTGTCTGCTCCATCGAGAACTTCGACCCGATGGGCGTGCACACCGGCGACTCGATCACCGTCGCGCCGGCGATGACCCTGACCGACCGCGAGTACCAGCGGCTGCGCGACATCGGTATCGCGATCATCCGCGAGGTCGGCGTCGACACCGGCGGCTGCAACATCCAGTTCGCCGTCAACCCGGACGACGGCCGCATCATCGTCATCGAGATGAACCCGCGCGTCTCCCGGTCCTCGGCGCTCGCCTCCAAGGCCACCGGGTTCCCGATCGCCAAGATCGCCGCGAAGCTGGCCGTCGGCTACACGCTCGACGAGATCCCGAACGACATCACCGAGAAGACCCCGGCCTCCTTCGAGCCCACCCTCGACTATGTGGTGGTCAAGGCCCCGCGGTTCGCCTTCGAGAAGTTCCCCTCCGCCGACGCCACCCTCACCACCACCATGAAGTCGGTCGGCGAGGCCATGGCGATCGGCCGCAACTTCACCGAGGCCCTGCAAAAGGCACTGCGCTCCCTGGAGAAGAAGGGCTCGCAGTTCTCCTTCACCGGCCCGGTCGGCGACAAGGCCGAACTGCTCCGGGAGGCCGTGCGCCCCACCGACGGCCGGATCAACACCGTCATGCAGGCCATCCGCGCCGGGGCGAGCCCCGAAGAGGTCTTCGAGGCCACGAAGATCGACCCGTGGTTCGTCGACCAGCTGTTCCTGATCAAGGAGCACGCGGACGAGCTCGCCGCCGCCGACAAGCTGTACCCCGAGCTGCTCGCCGAGGCCAAGCGCCACGGGTTCTCCGACGCCCAGATCGCCGAGATCCGCGGACTGCGCGAGGACGTGGTGCGCGAGGTCCGGCACGCGCTCGGCATCCGCCCGGTCTACAAGACGGTCGACACCTGCGCCGCCGAGTTCGCCGCGAAGACCCCGTACTTCTACTCGTCCTACGACGAGGAGAGCGAGGTCGCGGCGCGCACCAAGCCCGCCGTGATCATCCTCGGCTCGGGTCCGAACCGCATCGGCCAGGGCATCGAGTTCGACTACTCCTGCGTCCACGCCTCCTTCGCGCTCAGCGACGCGGGCTACGAGACCGTGATGGTCAACTGCAACCCGGAGACCGTCTCCACCGACTACGACACCTCCGACCGGCTCTACTTCGAGCCGCTCACCCTGGAGGACGTCCTGGAGATCGTCCACGCCGAGTCCCTCGCGGGCCCGATCGCGGGCGTCATCGTCCAGCTCGGCGGCCAGACCCCGCTGGGCCTGGCCCAGGCCCTCAAGGACAACGGTGTACCCGTCGTGGGCACCCCCCCGGAGGCCATCCACGCAGCCGAGGACCGCGGCGCGTTCGGCCAGGTGCTCGCCGAGGCCGGGCTGCCCGCCCCCAAGCACGGCACCGCGACCACTTTCGCCGGCGCCAAGGCCATCGCCGACGAGATCGGCTACCCCGTCCTCGTACGCCCGTCGTACGTGCTCGGCGGCCGAGGCATGGAGATCGTGTACGACGAGGCGCGCCTGCAGGCGTACATCGCCGAGTCCACCGAGATCTCCCCGACCCGCCCCGTGCTGGTCGACCGTTTCCTCGACGACGCCATCGAGATCGACGTCGACGCCCTCTACGACGGCACCGAGCTCTACCTCGGCGGCGTCATGGAGCACATCGAGGAAGCCGGTATCCACTCCGGCGACTCGGCCTGCGCACTGCCCCCGATCACCCTGGGCGGCTTCGACATCAAGCGGCTGCGCGCCTCCACCGAGGCGATCGCCAAGGGTGTCGGCGTACGCGGTCTGATCAACATCCAGTTCGCGATGGCCGGCGACATTCTGTATGTGCTGGAGGCCAACCCGCGCGCATCCCGCACCGTCCCCTTCACCTCGAAGGCGACCGCGGTGCCGCTGGCGAAGGCCGCCGCCCGTATCTCGCTGGGCGCGACTGTCGCCGAACTGCGCGCCGAGGGCCTGCTCCCGGCCTTCGGCGACGGCGGCACGCTCCCCCTGGACGCGCCGATCTCCGTCAAGGAGGCCGTCATGCCGTGGTCGCGCTTCCGCGACATCCACGGCCGGGGCGTCGACACCGTCCTCGGCCCGGAGATGCGCTCCACCGGTGAGGTCATGGGCATCGACTCGGTCTTCGGTACGGCGTACGCCAAGTCGCAGGCCGGTGCGTACGGCCCGCTGCCCACCAAGGGCCGCGCCTTCATCTCGGTCGCCAACCGCGACAAGCGCTCGATGATCTTCCCGGCGCGTGAGCTGGTCGCCCACGGTTTCGAGCTGCTCGCCACCTCCGGGACGGCCGAGGTGCTCAAGCGCAACGGAATCAACGCCACCGTGGTGCGCAAGCAGTCCGAGGGCGAGGGCCCGAACGGCGAGAAGACCATCGTCCAGCTGATCCACGACGGCGATGTCGACCTCATCGTCAACACCCCGTACGGCACCGGCGGCCGCCTCGACGGCTACGACATCCGTACGGCGGCGGTGGCCCGGTCCGTACCGTGCCTGACGACGGTCCAGGCGCTCGCCGCCGCCGTCCAGGGCATCGACGCACTCAACCACGGCGACGTGGGCGTCCGTTCACTGCAGGAACACGCGGAACACCTGACCGCAGCCCGCTACTGACAAGCGTGGAGGGGGACACCGGCAAACGGTGTCCCCCTCTTCATGAGGACACCCGAAGGCGCCCCATGTACACATTGTTCTTCAACCTTCTCTTCCGGCGGATGGACCCTGAAGAGGCCCACCACCTGGCCTTCCGCTGGATCCGGCTCGCGGTCCGCATCCCCGTGCTGCGTACGTTCATCGCCGCGGTCCTCGCCCCCCGGTACAAGGAACTGCGCACCGAGGCGTTCGGCCTGCGGATGCACGGCCCCTTCGGGCTCGCGGCCGGCTTCGACAAGAACGCCGTCGCCATCGACGGCATGGCGATGCTCGGCTTCGACCATGTCGAGATCGGCACGGTCACGGCGCTGGCGCAGCCCGGCAATCCCAAGAAGCGTCTCTTCCGGCTCGTACCGGACCGTGCGCTGATCAACCGCATGGGCTTCAACAACGAGGGCTCGGCCGTGGTCGCCGAGCGGCTGGCCGCGCGGAAGGCGATCTTCAGGACCACCGTCGGCGTCAACATCGGCAAGACCAAGGTCGTTCCGGAGACAGAGGCGGTCGCCGACTACGTCGCCTCCACCGAGCGCCTGGCCGCCCACGCCGACTACCTCGTCGTCAATGTCAGCTCGCCCAACACCCCGGGGCTGCGCGACCTCCAGGCGACCGAGTCGTTGCGCCCGCTGCTCACCGCCGTACGCGAGGCGGCCGACCGCACGGTCACCGACCGCCGGGTCCCGCTGCTCGTCAAGATCGCGCCGGACCTCGCCGACGAGGACGTCGACGCCGTCGCCGATCTCGCACTCGAGCTCGGCCTGGACGGCATCATCGCGACCAACACGACCATCGCGCGCGAGGGGCTCGGCCTGAGTTCCGACCCCGCACTGGTCAAGGAGACCGGCGGACTGTCCGGCGCCCCGGTCAAGGCCCGCTCCCTCGAGGTGCTGCGCCGCCTCTACGCACGCGTCGGCGACCGGATCACCCTGGTCGGGGTAGGCGGCATCGAGAATGCCGAGGACGCCTGGCAGCGCATCCTGGCCGGCGCCACGCTCGTCCAGGGCTACAGCGCGTTCATCTACGAGGGCCCCTGCTACGCCCGCGCCATCCACAAGGGCTTGGCCGCCCGCCTGGCCGCCGGCCCGTACGCCACCCTCGCCGAGGCTGTCGGCGCCGAGACCCGGAAGGCCACCGCATGAGCCGCCTCGAATCCTTCGGAGCCCGGCTGCGCGCGGCGATGGACGAGCGCGGGCCGCTGTGTGTCGGCATCGACCCGCACGCCTCGCTGCTGGCCGACTGGGGGCTCAGCGACGACGTCGCGGGCCTGGAGCGCTTCACGCGGACCGTTGTCGAGGCGCTGGGCGACCAGGTCGCCGTCTTCAAGCCGCAGAGTGCCTTCTTCGAGCGTTTCGGTTCGCGGGGCATCGCGGTCCTGGAGCAGGCCGTTGCCGATCTGCGGGCGGCGGGCGGGCTTGTCGTCATGGACGCCAAGCGCGGTGACATCGGCTCCACGATGGCGGCGTACGCCGAGACCTTCCTGCGCAAGGACTCGCCGCTGTTCTCGGACGCGCTGACGGTGTCCCCGTACCTCGGGTACGGCTCGCTGAAGCCGGCCGTGGATCTGGCGCGCGAGAGCGGCGCCGGGCTGTTCGTCCTGGCACTGACCTCCAACCCGGAGGGTGCGGAGGTGCAGCGGGCGCTGCGTGAGGACGGGCGGTCGATCGGCGCCACGATGCTGGCTCACCTGGCGGACGAGAACCGGGACGCGTCCCCCATGGGTTCGTTCGGAGCGGTGGTCGGTGCCACGCTGGGCGACCTGTCATCGTTCGATCTGGACATCAACGGCCCGCTGCTGGCGCCGGGCATCGGTGCCCAGGGCGCGACGGCGGCGGATCTGCCGGCGGTCTTCGGCCCCGCGGTGCGCAACGTCGTCCCGAACGTGAGCCGCGGCGTCCTGCGCCATGGTCCGGACGCGGTGGCCCTGCGCGGGGCGGCGCAGCGGTTCGCCGACGAGGTGCGCGAGGCCGTCGCCTCCGTCTGATCGTCCGGGCACGCCTGCCGCAGGCCGGCGTGCCCGGACCTCGGATGTGGGCTCCGGGGGGAGGGTTTCGTGGTTCCGCGTGATCTCCCGGACCTCGGTGATCCGGGCCCTTGGCGGAATCTTGGCCAAAAACCTGGTCGTTATGACCGAAATATCCCAGTCGATCGATGCTGACCAGGACTTTTCGTCTGTTCTCGCTGACTGGAGGGCCTATGGCCGCTAGTCTCCGACGAAGAGCGAACGTGCGGCGCAGGTGGACTGTGTTGCTCGTTGCTCGCCTGGTGTGGGGCGATCAGGTTCCTCACCGGTCCGTATCCGACAAGTTCGACATCCGAGGTGACGTAGGCGTGGCTCTTCCGCCCCTTACCCCTGAACAGCGCGCAGCCGCGCTCGAAAAGGCCGCCGCGGCTCGCCGGGAGCGGGCCGAGGTCAAGAATCGACTCAAGCACTCCGGCGCCTCGCTCCACGAGGTCATCAAGCAGGGCCAGGAGAACGACGTCATCGGCAAGATGAAGGTCTCCGCCCTGCTCGAGTCCCTGCCGGGCGTGGGCAAGGTCCGCGCCAAGCAGATCATGGAGCGGCTCGGCATCTCCGAGAGCCGCCGCGTGCGGGGTCTCGGCTCCAACCAGATCGCCTCCCTCGAGCGCGAGTTCGGCGGCGGCGCCGCCTGACGTTCTCGGGCACTCCCGGGAACCTGGATAATCGCTGCATGGCAGCAGAGGTACGTCCGCGGCTGACCGTGCTCTCCGGCCCCTCCGGGGTCGGCAAGAGCACGGTCGTCGCCCATATGCGCAAGGTCCACCCCGAGGTCTGGCTCTCGGTGTCGGCCACCACCCGTAAGCCGCGGCCCGGCGAGAAGCACGGGGTCCACTACTTCTTCGTCACCGACGAGGAGTTCGACAAGCTGATCGCCAACGGCGAACTGCTGGAGTGGGCCGAGTTCGCGGGCAACCGTTACGGCACACCGCGCCGTGCGGTCCTCGACCACCTCGAGGCGGGTGAGCCCGTGCTGCTGGAGATCGATCTCCAGGGTGCCCGGCAGGTCAAGGAGTCCATGCCGGACTCCCAGCTGGTCTTCCTGACCCCGCCGAGCTGGGAGGAACTGGTCCGCAGGCTGACCGGCCGCGGCACCGAGTCCCCCGAGGTCATCGAGCGCCGACTGGCGGTCGCCAAGGTGGAGCTGGCCGCCGAAGCGGAGTTCGACGTGACCCTTGTCAACACCTCCGTCGAGGACGTAGCCCGTGAGCTGCTAGCCTTGGTGGCAGTTGTTTGATCTTTTGTCCGATCTTTTTGCAAGTTCTTCGGAAGGCTAGAGCGTGTCCTCTTCCATCACCGCGCCCGAGGGCATCATCAACCCGCCGATCGACGAGCTGCTCGAGGCTACTGACTCGAAGTACAGCCTCGTGATCTACGCGGCCAAGCGCGCACGCCAGATCAATGCGTACTACTCGCAGCTCGGTGAGGGCCTGCTCGAGTACGTCGGTCCGCTGGTGGACACCCACGTCCACGAGAAGCCGCTCTCGATCGCCCTGCGTGAGATCAACGCGGGTCTGCTGACCTCCGAGGCCATCGAGGGCCCGGCCCAGTAGGCGCATCGGTGCATCAACCACAGGCCCGGCGGATCATCCGCCGGGCCTGTGGTGTGCAACGGGGGGTCCCTGGGGCGGGCCACCTGGTGTGATGCAGCATGGAGTCGTACGGGTCGAGCCGTACGGAATGGGTCGTACGGATCCGAGTGCGGGGAGACGCAGTGGACAAGCCGAGGGTCGTACTGGGTGTCAGCGGGGGCATCGCCGCGTACAAGGCGTGCGAGCTGCTGAGGCGGCTGACCGAGTCCGGACACGACGTCCAGGTCGTACCGACCGCGTCGGCGCTGCACTTCGTCGGCGCCGCCACCTGGTCGGCACTCTCGGGCCACCCCGTCTCGACCGAGGTCTGGTCCGACGTGCACGAGGTCCCGCATGTGCGCATCGGTCAGCACGCCCACCTGGTCGTGGTCGCGCCCGCCACGGCCGACATGCTGGCCAAGGCGGCCCACGGTCTTGCCGACGACCTCCTCACCAACACGCTGCTCACCGCCCGATGTCCGGTCGTCTTCGCCCCGGCGATGCACACCGAGATGTGGGAGCACCCCGCCACCCAGGAGAACGTCGCCACGCTGCGCCGGCGGGGCGCCCTGGTCATCGAGCCCGCCAGTGGCCGGCTCACCGGCGTCGACACCGGCAAGGGGCGGCTGCCGGACCCCGGTGAGATCTTCGAGCTCTGCCGCCGGGTCCTCGCCCGCGGCGTGGCCGCCCCCGACCTGGCCGGCCGTCATGTGGTCGTCAGCGCCGGCGGCACCCGCGAGCCCCTCGACCCGGTCCGCTACCTGGGCAACCGTTCGTCGGGCAAGCAGGGCTACGCGCTGGCCCGCACGGCGGCCGCGCGCGGCGCGCGCGTCACCCTGATCGAGGCCAACACCGGCATTGCGGACCCGGCGGGCGTCGACGTCGTCCACGTCGGTACGGCCGTGCAGCTGCGGGAGGCCGTGCTCAAGGCGGCGGCCGACGCCGACGCGGTGGTGATGGCGGCAGCCGTCGCGGACTTCCGTCCGGCCGCGTACGCCGAGGGCAAGATCAAGAAGAAGGACGGCCAGGAGCCCGCGCCCGTCGCCCTGGTCCGCAATCCGGACATCCTCGCCGAGATCTCCGCCGAGCGCCCCCGCCCCGGCCAGGTGATCGTCGGCTTCGCCGCGGAGACCGACGACGTCCTTGCCAACGGCCGCGACAAGCTGCGCCGCAAGGGGTGCGACCTGCTGGTCGTCAACGAGGTGGGGGAGCGCAAGACCTTCGGGTCGGAGGAGAACGAGGCCGTCGTGCTGGCCGCGGACGGGCCCGAGACGCCGGTGCCCTACGGCCCCAAGGAATCGCTGGCCGACACGGTCTGGGACCTGGTCGGACCTCGTTTCGGATGAATTCTGGGTGTCGCCCCGCTGCTGACGACGGCGCCGAAGAATCTCGGAGAAATGCGGTCAATTACTCCCGGAAGCGGCGCTGACCCCGTACCGTTTGCCATTGGACCGCAGGCCGATGACCTTCCAAGCCGCGAGACGGGTTGTCCGGCGGTGGAGCGCGACCGATAAACTGGTCGCGGAACGTCGTGGGCGCAGCCCTCTGCCGGTCCGCCAATGATCAGCCAGCAGCCGCTGCAACCCCAGGGAGCGATGTGTCCCGCCGTCTCTTCACCTCGGAGTCCGTGACCGAGGGTCACCCCGACAAGATCGCCGACCAGATCAGCGACACGATTCTCGATGCGCTTCTGCGTGAGGACCCGGCGTCCCGGGTCGCCGTGGAGACTTTGATCACCACCGGCCTGGTGCATGTCGCCGGCGAGGTGACCACCAAGGCCTACGCGGACATCCCCACGCTCGTGCGCAACAAGATCCTCGAGATCGGCTACGACTCCTCGAAGAAGGGCTTCGACGGCGCGTCCTGCGGCGTCTCGGTCTCCATCGGTGCTCAGTCGCCCGACATCGCACAGGGCGTCGACACGGCGTACGAGAACCGTGTCGAGGGCGACGACGACGAGCTCGACAAGCAGGGCGCCGGCGACCAGGGCCTGATGTTCGGCTACGCGTGCGACGAGACGCCCGAGCTGATGCCGCTGCCGATCTACGTGGCCCACCGGCTCTCCCGCCGGCTCTCCGAGGTGCGCAAGAACGGGACCATCCCGTACCTGCGCCCCGACGGCAAGACCCAGGTCACCATCGAGTACGACGGCGACAAGGCCGTCCGCCTCGACACCGTGGTCGTCTCCTCGCAGCACGCGTCCGACATCGACCTGGACTCGCTCCTCGCTCCCGACATCCGCGAGTTCGTCGTCGAGCACGTGCTCAAGGAGCTTGTCGACGACGGCATCAAGCTCGACACCGAGGGCTACCGCCTGCTCGTGAACCCGACCGGCCGCTTCGAGATCGGCGGCCCGATGGGTGACGCCGGCCTGACCGGCCGCAAGATCATCATCGACACGTACGGCGGCATGGCCCGCCACGGCGGCGGCGCGTTCTCCGGCAAGGACCCCTCCAAGGTGGACCGCTCGGCCGCGTACGCGATGCGCTGGGTCGCCAAGAACGTGGTGGCCGCCGGTCTCGCGGCGCGCTGCGAGGTCCAGGTCGCGTACGCGATCGGCAAGGCGGAGCCGGTCGGTCTGTTCGTCGAGACCTTCGGCACCGCGACGGTCGAGGTCGACAAGATCGAGCAGGCGATCGCCGAGGTCTTCGACCTGCGCCCGGCCGCGATCATCCGCGACCTCGATCTGCTGCGCCCGATCTACGCCCAGACCGCGGCGTACGGTCACTTCGGCCGCGAGCTGCCGGACTTCACCTGGGAGCGCACGGACCGCGTCGACGCGCTGCGCACGGCCGCCGGCCTCTGAGCCGCACCGCTCCGCACGAGGGCCCCGGACCGCAGGCAGGTTCGGGGCCCTCGTGCGTGCCGCTCTGCCGGCCATCGCGTGGCGCGGCACCAGCGCCGCTCGGTACGCTGACGCTCTCCCGGTGCGCAGGCGGGGCGTGCCCCGCTGTGAAGGACCTCACCGTGTGGAGAACGAAGCACCGCCGCCGGTCCGATCTCGGGAGATCTTCGCGTAGTGCGCCGGGGCATCGGGTCCGCCGGCCGCGGTGCCCCGCTCAGGAGCGACCGTCTGCCGGTCCGGTCCCGGGCGCGCCGGGCTGTCAGTGGGGTCTGGTAGGAATTTGGCTGTGAGCAGCGACAACGAGCAGCCCGAAGAGCCCCCGGTCGGTGGGCCCGAGCAGCTTGCGCTCATCCGGGAGACCGTGCGCAAGGCCAAGGTGCCGAAGGCGAAGCCGCGCACCTGGCGGGGGGCCCCGCTTGCCAAGGAACTGCCCGTGGCGCGCGTGATGGTCAACAAGGGTGCCCTGCATCTCGACCAGTTCTTCGACTACGCCGTGCCGGAGGATCTCGACGCGGACGCCCAGCCCGGGGTGCGGGTGCGCGTGCGGTTCGGGGCCGGGGCCCATCGCGTGCGGGACGGGCGGCGCGAGGGCGGCGGCCTGATCGACGGATTCCTGATCGAGCGGCGCGCCGAGTCGGACTACGGGGGAGCCCTCGCCGCGCTCGCCTCTGTCGTCTCGCCCGAGCCCGTGCTCAGCCCCGGGATGCTCGGCCTCGCCCGCGCGGTCGCCGACCGGTACGCGGGCAGCCTCGCGGATGTGCTCCAGCTGGCCGTTCCCCCGAGGAACAAGCGGGCAGAGGCCGAGCCGTCCCCCGACCCGCTGCCGCCGCCGCCCGCCCCCGAGCCGGGCAGCTGGGAGAGGTACGGCCGCGGAGCGGCGTTCCTCGAGGCCCTGGCGGGCGGTGGCGCGCCCCGGGCCGTGTGGACCGCGCTGCCCGGGCCGCACTGGTCCGACGAACTGGCGCGTGCCGTCGCCGCAACCCTGTCGTCCGGGCGGGGCGCGCTCGTCGTCGTGCCCGACGGCCGGCGCGCGGCACGGGTGGACGCCGCGCTCACCGCACTGCTCGGGGCAGGCCGGCACGCCCTGCTGACCGCCGAGTCCGGGCCCGAGCAGCGGTACCGGCAGTGGCTCGCCGTGCGCCGCGGGTCGGTGCGGGCGGTCGTGGGGACCCGGGCCGCGATGTTCGCTCCCGTGCGGGACCTCGGCCTGGTCGTGATCTGGGACGACGGCGACTCCAGCCACAGTGATGACAACGCGCCGTTCCCGCATGTGCGCGAGGTGCTGGAGCTGCGCGCCGCACACCACGGATGCGGCTTCCTGCTGGGAAGCACGAGCTGCACGGTGGAGGCCGCCCAGCTCGTCGAGAGCGGCTGGGCCGTGCCCCTGGTCGCCGACCGGACACGGGTGCGGGCCGCCGCTCCGCTGGTGCGGACCGTCGGCGACCAGGAGCTGGCCAGGGACGAGGCCGCACGGGCGGCCCGGCTGCCGAGCCTCGCCTGGCAGACCGTGCGGGACGGGCTGAGGAGCGGGCCGGTGCTGGTGCAGGTGCCCCGGCGCGGATATGTGCCGCGGCTTGCCTGTGAGCGCTGCCGCGCGCCCGCGCGGTGCCGCAACTGCGCGGGCCCGCTCGAGGCCCCGGGCGAGCGGGAGCTGCGCTGCCGCTGGTGCGGACACGACGAGCCGGACTGGCACTGCGGCGCATGCGGGTCGACCCGGCTGCGGGCGCGGATCGTGGGCGCGCGGCGGACGGCGGAGGAGCTGGGGCGGGCGTTTCCCGCCGTGCCCGTGCGGACCTCCGGGCGAGACCATGTCCTCGACACCGTGCCCGGGCGGCCCGCGCTGGTCGTCGCCACACCCGGAGCGGAACCGGTCGCCGAGGGCGGTTATGCGGCCGCGCTGCTGCTGGACGGCTGGGCGATGCTCGGCCGGCCCGATCTGCGGGCGGGCGAGGAGGCGCTGCGCCGCTGGATCGGCGCGGCTTCGCTGGTGCGCGGACAGCAGGACGGCGGCACGGTCGTGGTCGTCGCGGAGCCGACCCTGCGGCCCGTTCAGGCTCTGGTGCGCTGGGACCCGGTCGGGCACGCGCTGCGCGAGCTGGCGGAACGGGCCGAACTGGGCTTCCCTCCGGTGTCCCGGATGGCCGAGGTGACCGGAAGCGCGCAGGCGGTCGAAGCGTTCCTGGCCTCGGCCGACCTGCCCGCGGAAGCCCAGGTGCTGGGGCCCGTCCCGCTCCCTGTGGCCGAGCCCGGACGGGCGCGCGGGCCCAAGGATCCTCTCCCGGCCTCCGGCCGGGGGCATCCCCCTGCGGGGGAGCGGTGGGAGCGGGCGCTGCTGAGAGTGCCGCCGGGGAGCGGGGGTGCGCTGGCCGCGGCGCTGAAGACCGCACAGGCCGCGCGGCTGGCGAGGGGCGGCCAGGACGCCGTACGGATCAGGGTGGACCCGCCGGACATCGGCTGACGTGCAAGCGGCCGCACCGAGCGGGTGCCCGGCCGGGGCCTGCCCGCGTCCGGTGCGGCCCCGGTACCAGGTATGCGGCACCTCCCGGGGACGGCGCCCTCGGGCGTGCGCCTGCGGGGTCAGCCGTGCGGGGCCCTGGGGGTCAGCCGTTGCGCGGGCCCGGGAAGGTGCTCGGGCGTGACTCCTCGCGGAGCGAGGGGCTGGTCTTCGGCTGCGACGGCATCGAGCGCGCGGCCGGCACCGCGGGCACCGGCAGCAGCGCCGGCATGACCGCCGGCTCCGGCAGCGTACGGGTCGCGGCGCCGCCGTCGCCCGTCCGCTCGGCGTCGGCCGGGCCGGATGCCTGGGCAGCGGCCCGCCGGGCCCCGTAGCGCCGATGCACGGCCTGCTTGGTGACCCCCAGGGCCGAGCCGACGGCGTCCCAGGAGAAGCCCAGGGAACGGTCGAAGTCCACGGCCGCGGTCACCAGGGTCTCGACGCTGTCCCGCAACTCCTGCGCGAGACGCACCGTCGGGGCCGGCGCCCTGCCGTAGACGACGAAGCCCGTGGACGGGCCGGAGCGTCGCGGGCGGTAGACATTGCCCAGCTGGGCGGTGAGCGTGCGCAACGCGTCCACCTGCCGGCGGACCCGCTCGATGTCCCGCACCAGCAGGTGCAGGCTTGCCCGGGCTTGGGCGTCGTGGGTTGCGTGGTCGGCCATTGACAAGCCTCTCGAACCGGCGTGGAAAAGGGGCCGGGCCGCATCCGGGGCGGCCCGCTTGGGTCAATCTCTCTTGACCAACGCTCTACCCGTCGATCTGGTCACGCTTCGGGGGCGTATGTGCTTGTGCGAGGGGCGCACGGCTGCCCGTACGCCCCCTGCGGCCATGGCCCATAGACTGGTGTGCTGGCCCGTCACGTACACCCGATCGCAGCACAACCGCACGCCCAACAGCATGTGCAGCCGCACGTACAGCCGTCACCTGCTCGTACCCGTCTGAGAGGCAGTCAGCCACTGATGAAGCTCGTCTTCGCAGGTACCCCCGAGGTTGCCGTACCCGCCCTGGACGCTCTGATCGCCTCCTCCCGGCACGAGGTCGCCGCCGTCGTCACCCGCCCCGACGCCCCTGCGGGCCGAGGCCGCCGGCTGGTCGCCAGCCCGGTCGCCCAGCGCGCGGAGGAGGCGGGGATCGAGGTGCTCAAGCCGGCCAGTCCACGCGACGAGGAGTTTCTGGCGCGGCTGCGCGAGATCGGGCCCGACTGCTGCCCCGTCGTCGCCTACGGCGCACTGCTGCCCAAGGTGGCCCTGGACGTCCCGGCGCGCGGGTGGGTGAATCTGCACTTCTCGCTGCTCCCCGCCTGGCGTGGTGCTGCGCCCGTCCAGCACGCCGTCCTGGCCGGGGACGAGATGACCGGCGCCGCCACCTTCCTGATCGAGGAGGGCCTGGACTCGGGGCCGGTCTACGGCGTGATCACCGAGCATGTCCGGCACACCGACACCAGCGGCGACCTGCTCACCCGGCTCGCCTTCGCCGGTGCCGGTCTGCTCGCCGCGACCATGGACGGCATCGAGGAAGGCACGCTGCAGGCCGTGCCGCAGCCGGCCGACGGGGTCTCCCACGCCCCGAAGATCACCGTCGAGGACGCCCACGTGGACTGGGCGGCCCCCGCTCTGCGCGTCGACCGCGTCGTACGGGGCTGCACGCCGGCGCCCGGCGCGTGGACGGCCTTCCGCGACGAGCGGCTCAAGCTGGTCCAGGTGGCGCTGCTGCCGGACCGTGCGGACCTGCCGGCCGGTGTGCTGGAAGTCCACAAGAACAACGTCTACGTCGGTACGGGATCGCATGCCGTGGAGCTGGTCTGGGTCCAGCCGCAGGGCAAGAAGCCGATGCGCGCGGCGGACTGGGCGCGGGGGGTCCGCATCGCCGCGGGCGAGCGGCTCGGCGGCACGGACGCGGACCGGGCGGACGTAGGCTGAGACAGGGCTCGCCCCTTCACCAGCGGAATTTCACCAGCGGAGCACCTTTGAACGAGCAGGCACGTCGCCGTCCCCCGAACAAGCCGTACCGCCGTCCCCAGAAGGACCCGGTCCGGATCCTGGCCTTCGAGGCGCTGCGGGCCGTCGACGAGAGGGACGCGTACGCGAATCTCGTACTGCCGCCGCTGCTGAAGAAGGCCCGCGAGAAGGACGGATTCGACGGGCGTGACGCCGCGCTCGCGACCGAGCTGGTGTACGGGACGCTGCGCCGCCAGGGCACGTACGACGCGATCATCGCGGCCTGTATCGACCGGCCGTTGCGCGAGGTCGACCCGCCGGTGCTGGACGTGCTCTCGCTCGGCGCGCACCAGCTGCTGGGTACGCGTATCCCGACGCACGCCGCGGTCTCGGCGAGCGTGGATCTCGCGCGGGTGGTGCTCGGCGACGGGCGGGCCAAGTTCGTCAACGCCGTGCTGCGCAAGATCGCGCAGGAGGACCTCGACACCTGGCTCGAGCGGGTCGCGCCGCCGTACGACGAGGACGCCGAGGAGCATCTCTCGGTCGTGCACTCGCATCCACGCTGGGTCGTCTCGGCGCTGTGGGACTCCCTCGGCGGCGGGCGGGCCGGGATCGAGGACCTCCTGGAGGCCGACAACGAACGGCCCGAGGTGACCCTGGTCGCCCGGCCGGGCCGCGCCACCACCGACGAACTGCTCGATGTGCTCGGCGAGGACTCCGCTCTGCCCGGGCGCTGGTCCCCGTACGCCGTCCGACTGGCCGAGGGCGGCGAGCCCGGGGCCATCGAGGCGGTACGGGAGGGGCGGGCGGGCGTCCAGGACGAGGGCAGCCAGCTGGTGGGGATCGCCCTGGCCAACGCGCCGCTGGACGGGCCGGACGAGCACTGGCTCGACGGCTGCGCGGGGCCGGGCGGCAAGGCGGCACTGCTGGGGGCGCTGGCCGCCGAGCGCGGCGCCACGCTCCTCGCCTCCGAGAAGCAGCCGCACCGGGCGCGGCTGGTGGAGCGGGCGCTGGCCGGCAACCCCGGCCCGTACCAGGTCATCGCGGCCGACGGCACGCGACCGCCGTGGCGTCCCGGCTCGTTCGACCGGGTGCTCGTCGACGTTCCCTGCTCGGGCCTCGGCGCCCTGCGCCGCCGCCCCGAGGCCCGCTGGCGCCGTCGCCCGGAGGACCTCGAGAGCTTCGCACCCTTGCAACGCGGCCTGCTGCGGGAGGCGTTGAAGGCGGTGCGCGTCGGCGGCGTGGTCGGCTACGCGACCTGCTCGCCGCACCTCGCCGAGACGAGGGTCGTCGTGGACGACGTCCTGCGCGGCCGCGGCGGCCCGGCCGCGGAGGCGGAATGGATCGACGCGCGCCCGCTGATGCCGGGGGTCCCGGCGCTGGGCGACGGCCCGGACGTGCAGCTGTGGCCGCATCTGCACGGAACGGACGCGATGTATCTGGCACTGCTGCGCCGCACCGCGTAGTTCCCCGGGCCGCCGGGCCTCTGTTCACCCCTCAGTCTGTTCAAGCAGCACCATGTCGGCTCTGACATGCTCGTCCGAGTCCATCGCGGCATCGCGCAGCGCAATCGTTCCTGGCCGACGTCGGAACGAGCGCAGCGCGGACAGCTGGGCCAAGGAGGCTGTCGGCGGCCAGGTCCGCCTGGACCACTGCCTGATTCGCCGTCCAGCGCCTCGCATGGAGCAACTGCTCGAGGAGCACTCCCAGCAGCTCTGAGTCGTTCCTCGTCGACGACGCATGACAGCGTCGCGGTAGTGCGGTGCGAGGCCGTGCTCCGACGATCGGATTGTGCGAACGCGGAGAACGGGATGGTCGATGACATGGGTGGCACAGCGGTGCTGGACCGGACGACCCGCGTACCGGAACGGGATCGGAGCGGGTGGCGCTCGATTGCGGTGCTCGGGGTCGGCGCGTTCGCGATCGGTACCGACATGTTCGTCGTGGCCGGGATACTTGGCGGGATCGCAGGTGACCTCGGTGTCACCGTCGGGGCCGCGGGGCTGACGGTCACGGTTTTCGCACTGGGGTACGCGATGGGCGCGGTGGTCCTCAGCGCTCTGCTCGGTTCGCTGCCACTGCGACAGGCGCTGATCGGCTCAGTGGCGCTGTTCGGGGTACTGAACGTGCTGTCGGCAGTGGCGCCCACCCTTCCTGCGCTCCTCGTCGCCCGGGTGCTGGGAGCCCTTGCCGCGTCGGTCTATGTGCCGGCCGCGGGCGCGGCGGCTGTCGCCGCCATGCCGGCGAGCCACCGTGGGCGAGCGCTGGGCATGATCCTGGGATGTACGTCGACCGCCATGGTGCTGGGTGCTCCACTGGGTGTGCTGCTGGCGTCAAAGCTGTCGTGGCGGGCTGCGTTCGGGCTGGTCGCCGTGCTCGCGGCGGCCACCGTCATCGGTCTGCTGCTCACCCGTGTCGGGACCGGCCCGCTGATCAGGGCGACGGTGCGCGAGCGGCTGCGGCCGATACGTACCCCGGGCGTTGTCGGAGCGCTCGGCGTGACGTTCCTGGTGATGACCGCCTCGTACAGCATGTACACCTACCTCCCCCTGCTGTTGGCCACCGCGGCCGGGCCGCTCGGGCTCGGGCTCTTCATCGGCGCGTTCGGAGTCGGAGGCATGGTGGGTACTTGGTGGGCTGGGACCGCGGCCGACCGGAGGGGCCCTCGCGGTGTGGTGCTGTCGGCCGTGGCCGCGCTGGCTGTCGGTTTCGCGGCGCTCCCGTACACCGCGACGACGGTGGCCGGGGCGCTGGCGGTCATGATCGGGTGGGGGATCGCGGCCTGGGGGCTCATTCCCGCACAGCAACACCGTCTGATCGGCCTGGCGGCGGGGTCGGCGCCGTTGGTGCTCGCCTTGAACAGCTCCGCGGTCCAGCTCGGGTGCGCGGCCGGTGCGCTGTTCGGTGGCCTCGTGGTGGACACCTTCGGAGCCGACCGGCTGTGGATGATAGCCGTCGCCTGCTGCGGCGCCGCGCTGGCCGTCCACGGAATCCTCGCCAGGGAGGTCCGGACATGATCAAGTCTTCATCCGACGTCGACAAGCTGGGCACCGTCCTTGGGATCTGGGCACACCCGGACGACGAGGCCTACCTGTCCGGTGGTGTGATGGCGATGGCTCGCGACATCGGATCGCGGGTGGTGTGCGTGACCGCGACCTGCGGCGAGCTCGGCACGGCCGATCCGGTGGAGTGGCCACCGCATCGACTGGCCGCGGCGCGCACCGGCGAGCTGGCGCGCTGCCTGGAGATCCTCGGGGTCGACGAGCATCACTGGCTCGACTACCGGGACGGCCAATGTGCGGCGGTCCGCACGTCCGACGCGGTCGCGCGGCTGTGCGAGGTCATCGAACGGGTTCGACCTGACACCGTTCTCACCTTCGGCCCGGACGGCATCACCGGTCACCCGGACCATCAGGCGGTCTCGGGGTGGACCACCGCGGCGTTCGACCGCGCCGCCCCGTCCGGCGCGCGGCTGCTGCATGCCACGTTCGCGGAGCGGCGGGCGCCGCGCTGGAGCGCGCTCAACGCGAGCCTGGGCATCTTCCCGCCGGGGCTTCCGATCACGACCCCCGCTCGGCGGCTGGCGGTCGACCTCGTGCTGGACGCGGAGACGGCTGCCCGCAAGGTCCGTGCCTTGGCGGCGCAGGAGACTCAGACGGGTGAACTCATCGCCGGTATGGGCGTCGCCTGCTTCACGGCATGGGTCGGCGACGAGTCGTTCGTCGAGCGGCCGCGGCGCCCGGCGGCTGCCGAGCCGCCCGGGGCGGCGGTCACGAACGAGTGAGGTGCCGCTCGATCGCCTGCCGAGCCGCCTCGAGCACGGCGAGCCGGCCGGGAATCTGCGCCGCCGGCGCGGTCGCGGTGGGCTCGGAGGGTGCGGCGGCCGGGGAGGCCGCGGCTTTGTGGGAGCCGTTGACTGCGGGCGCGTCGGGGGCATGGTCGGCCGCGGAGTCGATCAGCGCCGCCGGTTCGTCGTCGCCGAGGCGGCGCAGCAGGTCGGCGAGGTTGCGCAGGGTGGCCCACAGGTGGGTCCAGTTGCCGTTGCGGGCGAAGTACTCGATGACGTCGCGGTAGCCACCCAGCGCCTCGTGGACATGGCCTGCGGCGGCGCGCACCGACAGGAGTCCGACGGTCGCGACACCGACGAGAAAGGTCGCGCCCGAGGTGCGGGCCAGGCCGATGGCACGGACGTAATGCCGCGCGGCGGGCTCGCTGCGGCCGGCCAAGCTCTCGATCTCGGCTGCGACGTAGGCGCCCCACGAGAGCATCGAGGGCGACACCGCGCCGGCCAGCCCCCGCTCGTTCAGTCCCCGCGCCGCATCCAGATCGCCCGCGTAGGCCGTCGCCAGGGCGGCGATCCCGAAGCTCTCCCGGTGCGGTCCGGCGAGAGCGGCCGCGGCGAGGGAGTGCTCGACCACGTCGCCGTAGGCACCGCGGGCCAGGTCGGCCACCGAGAGCACCATCAGACAGTGCCATGACCCGGCGCTGTCGGTCGCCTTCTCCAGCCCGGTGCGGGCGAGCCGGTCGGCCTTGCGGTAGTCGCCACGGTGGTAGGCGGCTTCCGCTGCGGTTCCGAGCACGGCGCTCGCCCGCGGGTGGGTGGCGAGCGCCTGGTCGGCGGCCAGTTCCTCTGCCCAGTCCCGGATCTCGACGAGGTCGCGGTAGGCGACCGCGTCGAACAGTGAGACGACCATCGCCGCGGCGTCGTCCAGAAATCCCTTACTGCGGACCAGTCGCCACGCGACCCGCAGGTTCGCCAGTTCGCGTCGCAGGACGGCATCGGCCTCGGGCTCCCGCTCGGTGCTCATGGCGGTGTGGATCCATGAGGTCAGCTCGACGGCCCACCGCAGCATGCGCTCGGCCGCGGCCTTGTCCTCGTCGGCGGCCGCGAGCCGGTCCAGCCCGAATGCCCGCAGCGTCTCCAGCATGCGATACCGGGTGGCCCCGTCGAAAGAGACGTCGACCATGGAGGCATCGACGAGGCGGGCCAGAGCGCTTCCGGGATCACTGTCCAGGTCCAGGTCGGCGGCGAGCCGTTCGGCGGTGTCGAGGTCGACACCGTCGGCGAAGACCGACAGATGCCGGAACAGTCGCCGTTCGTCCTCCGTGAGGAGCTGGTACGACCACTCGATGGTTGCGCGCAGCGTGCGGTGCCTGGAATCCGCGCTGGGGCTGCCACCGCCGAGCAGGTCGAGCGAGCGGTCGAGGCGGCGGCTCAGATCGGCGAGGGAGAACGTGGACAGCCGACCGGCTGCGAGCTCGATGGCCAGCGGCATCCCGTCGAGCCGGTGCACGATGTCGGCGACCGTACGCAGCTCCGCCGGCGTCGGTGGTGGACCGGGGCGAACCCGGCGGGCCCGGTCCAGGAAGAGCGCCACGGACGGGGCCTGCGAAGGGTCCTGACCGGGGCGGGGCAGCGGAAGCGGTACCAGCCGTGAGACATGCTCGGCTGCCAGGCCGAGAGGTTCGCGGCTGGTGGCCAGCAAGCAGATTCCGGGACACGAGGAGAGGATCATGTCCACCGTGTCCCGGACACCGTCGAGCAGGTGCTCGCAGTTGTCGATCACCAACAGGCCGGGGCGGTCGCCCAGCAGGGCGACGCAGGCGGACAGAACGTCACCCTGGTCGACCTTCAGGTTCAGAGCCGTCGCCAGCGCGTGCGGGATGGCGGCGGGATCGCTGACCGGTGCGAGCAGCAGCACCGTCGCCGTGCCGCTCTGCCGCGCGACCTCCAGGGCGACCCGGGTCTTGCCGACGCCGCCGGGCCCGGAGAGGGTGACCAGGCGCTCGGCCGCCAGCAGTCTGTGGAGGGCCGCGACCTGCGACTCGCGGCCGATCAGCCGGGTGGTCGGGCGGGCGGGCACTTCTGGCGGGCCGGCCGCCGAACCGGCGCCGCCGACGATCTCGCGCTCGAGCTCGTCCAGCGCCGGTGACGGATCAAGGCCGGTCTCGTCGACCAGCCGGCGCCGGTATTCCCGTCCGACGCGCAGCGCCTCCGGTGCCTGCCCGGTCGCCGCCAGCGCCCGCATGTGCAGGAGGACCGCGGGCTCCCGCAGTGGGTCGTCGGCCGATGACGCGGCGGCGAGGCCCAGGATGCCCTCAGCCTGTCCTGCGGCGACGGCGCCGGCGATCAATGCGGCGGTCACCTCGTGGCGCAGTTGCGCGTACTCCTCGACAGCGGTGGCGATGGGCACGATGTCGGTGAGGTCGGCGAGAACCGGCCCCCGCCACAGCTCGTGCGCCTCCTGCAGCAGGGAGAACGCGTCGGCCGGGTCCCGCTGCGCCGTCGCGAGCAACGCTCGCGCCTGTGCCACGTCCAGTTCGTCGGGCCCGAGGGCAAGCCGATAACCGTCATGCCGCGTCTCGAGCCGGGCCGCCGCCGGGCCCAGGTGCCCACGCAGCCGGGACACGTGATTGTGCAGGGCTTGACGACCGGATTCGGGCACCTCCGACGGCCACAGCGCGTCCACGAGGTGATCAACGGACACGATCCGGCCCTCGGCGAGAGCAAGCAGTGCGAGCACCGCACGCCGCTTGGGGCCGGGTACGTCCACGGGGGCGCCGTCGACAAGGAGCCGCAGCGGCCCGAGCACCTCCACCCGGACCGACGGCGGCGGACGCCCGACTGCCATGGCACCTCTCGTGTCCAGCATGTCCTGTGACGACGACGAACTCGGCCTGTTAGCACGGCGACAGCCCGTGCGAGGGCCGTGAAAGGCCGCACGCCGAGCCTATCTGTTGTGACCGGTATGAGCCGGTTGAGCGGCAAGGAGAGCAAAATGGATCACAACAAGGTAAATGAGTTCCTCGGGCAGTTCGTGGCGGACCTTGGCGCCACCGGCGCCGCCGGCTCGGTGGTGATCGGTCACCGGCTCGGTCTCTACCGCGCGCTCGCGCAGGGTCCGGCGACGCCCGAGCAGTTCGCCGAACGCACCGGGTGTCACCCGCGCTACCTCACCGAGTGGCTGCGCGGCCAGGCCGCGGGCGGGTACGTGAGCTACGACCCGGAGACCGGTGAGTTCTCGCTGACCGAGGAGCAGGCGTTCTGCCTGGCCGACCCGAACGGCCCCGACCTGCCGGCCGCGTTCCTCACCGTGCTGGGATATCTGCGCGCCGAACCGCGGATCACCGAGGCGTTCCGCACGGGTGCGGGCGTCGGCTGGCACGAGCACGACGAGGACGTCTTCGTCGGGTGCGACGCGTTCTACCGGCCCGGCTACGTGGCCGAGCTGATCCCGAGCTGGATCCCGGCGCTGGACGGGGTCGACGCGAAGCTGACCGCCGGGGCTCGTGTGGCCGACCTCGGCTGCGGTCTCGGCTCCTCGTCGCTGCTCCTTGCCGAGGCATACCCGCGCACCTCCATCGTCGGCTCGGACTACCACGCCGAATCGGTCGAGCGTGCGCGCAAGAAGGCCGCGGAGGCCGGGGTCACCGATCGGGTCACCTTCGAGGTGGCGACCGCGCAGACCTTCACCGGCACGGACTACGACCTGGTGATGATGTTCGACTGCCTGCACGACATGGGGGACCCTCTGAGCGCCGCCCGGCGGGTGCGGGAAGCGCTGGCCCCGGACGGTACATGGCTGCTCGTGGAGCCGTTCGCCTCCGACAAGGTCGAGGACAATTTCAACCCGGTCGGCCGGCTGTACTACAGCGGCTCCACGTTCCTCTGCGTGCCCAACGGTCTCTCACAGCCGGGCGGCTACGCCCTGGGCGCGCAGGCCGGCGAGGCCGCTGTCCACCAGGTGATCACCGATGCCGGCTTCACCCGGTTCCGCAGGGCCGCGCAGACTCCGTTCAACCTGGTGTACGAGATCCGGCCGTAGGACGGTGGGCGGCGTGCGGCGGTCGGGAACCCCGCTTCTCGTCCATGCACTGGACCAGAGCCTTCTCGGGCGGATCGAGACAGAGGCCGACCACGTCACGGACCTTGTCGACGAACAACGGTATCGAGAACGATCCGCGACCGCAGAGCCGAGGCCCGAGCAGCCGACCGCCGCCGCACCGACCCCTCAAACACAGCCCGCTGGGCATCAGTTGTCCGACACCGGCTGGATCTTCGGTCCAGGACGTCCTGCATCGGACCAATGACGAACCTCCGCCTCAGGTCACTGGCCGGGACGTCCACGAGTTGCGCGCCGGCGACGACGGAGGGGAAGCGCGACGACCAGGTGGCCGGCCTTCGCCCGGCGGTACGGTTTCGTCGCCCGGTGCTGCTACCACCACCGTCGCGTCAGAGGCTGTAACTCCTGGCGTCTGACAGTGAGTCAGCCGACGAAACACGCAAGGCTGCTCCTGAACAGCGGCGATACCGAAGTGCGGCTGGAGTAGCAATAGGCTGCCCCCATGTCTGCCACGTTGAGTCCCACAAAAGCCGCCGCCGCGCTCCGTACATCGGCGCGTGTCTCCGTTGAGTTGCTGCTGGTCCTCGTGATGGCTGCGGTGGCCCTGTGGGTTCTGGGCCGGATGTGGTCGGTCGTCTGGCCCCTCATAGTGGGCCTGTTCCTCACCACGCTGACCTGGCCCCTGACTCGTTTCCTGCGCCGGCGCGGTTGGCCCCCCGCCCTGGCCGCGTCGGTGGTGACCGTGCTGTTCCTCCTGGTCGCTTCGGGCATCGTGGCGCTGATCGCGGTGCCGGTGGCATCCCAGTCCGGCGAGCTGACCGACGGCGTGGTCGAAGGCATCCAGAAGCTGCGCGAGTGGGCCGCCGGGCCGCCGCTGAACATCGGCGACGCCCAGATCACGGGTGCCTTCGAAGCTGCGATCGACCGCATTCAGAACAGCGTCGGCAGCATGGTCACCGCTGTCGTCACGGGAGTGGGCACCGTGTTCAACGGCGTGGTCACTGCCGTCCTGGCGCTCTTCCTGATGTTCTTCTTCCTCAAGGACGGCCCGCGGTTCCTGCCGTGGCTCAGCCGTCAGCTCCCCGGCCGGCTCGCCACCGACGTCCCGATCGTGGCCGCGCGCGGTTGGGACACCCTGGGCGCGTTCGTGCGCTCCCAGGCATTCGTCGGCCTGCTCGACGCCGTCTTCATCGGCCTCGGCCTGTGGATTCTGGGGGTGCCACTGGTGCTCCCGCTGGCGGTGCTGACCTTCGTATCGGCGTTCGTGCCGATCGTGGGTGCCCTGTTCGCCGGTTTGGTCGCGGTGCTCATCGCGTTGGTGTCGAACGGCCTGACGGACGCGCTGATGGTGCTGGCGATCATCGTCGTGGTGCAGCAGCTCGAGGGCAACGTGTTCCAGCCCATGATCCAAAGTCGCGGGCTTGGCCTCCATGCGGCGGTGGTCCTGCTGGCGGTGACGTTGGGCGGGAGTCTGGCCGGCGTCGTGGGCAGCCTGCTCGCGGTACCGGTAGCCGCGCTGATTGCGGTGGTCTGGAACTATCTGCGCGAGCAGCTCAGCGAGCTGGAGCCCGAGACCGACGAGTCGCACACCGGTGCCGCCGTCCCGTCGTAGCGTCCACCCCGACCACGACGCGGCGGGGCGGGGCGGGATGCCGTAACCGTGGTTCCTCCCTGAGCATTTCAGACCGCGCTTGCCCCGATCGACCGGGCTGATCCACCGGCTTGCCTCGTCGCCCGCCCGATCGACGAGATCCGCAGCGTCGTCCCGGCTGTCGGCTCAAGAACGGGCTCGCCGCTGTCGAGGGCGACCGTGACGGCGCGGCCTGAGCGAGTGCTCGGGCGGCTCCGTCTGCCCCGCGGCGATCGACTCGCATCGACACCTGGGACAAGACGTGCCCCCGGCAGGACGAACAGGCTTGTCCTCGAGGGCTCCAACACGCTTCAGGCGCAGGAAGGGCACAGCCCGCGGTACGTGACCTCGACCTCCGACACCGTGAACCCGAAGCGTTCCTCCGCCGGGAGGTCGGACAGCGGATTGCCGGTCGGGTGGACATCGCGGATGGTGCCGCAGTGGGAGCACACCAGGTGCTGGTGCGGGTGGTGTGCGTTGGGGTCATAGCGCTTGGCACGGCCGTCGGTGGAGACCTCTATGACCTCACCGAGGGAGACCAGCTCGCCCAAGGCGTTGTAGACCGTCGCCCGGGAGATCTCGGGCAGCCGCTGTGCTGCGCGGGCGTGCACCTCGTCGGCCGTGAGATGCACGTGGTCGCCATCGAGGACCTCCGCAACGACACGCCGCTGGGAGGTCATCCGCCAGCCACGCCCTCGCAGTCGCTCCAGCAGGTCACTCATATCGGTTCACCTATTCAGATTCGGCGGGATGCCCGAAGTTTACCGGCGGACGTCCGGCTTCCGATTGAATACGAACTTGGCGCACTTGTTGACCTGGACTCTGTCCATTGTAGGATCGGTTCCGGCAATAGCCAAGGGACAGGACGACTCCAGTACGACGGGAGACAGTGACGTGACGGGGTGTGGGCCGCATCTCCCTCCCAGCCGTGCGTGAGGCCCTCCACGCGCTCACACCGCGGCGGGACTCGCACACCGCGTCGAACCGGCCGGCAGCCCGGTTCTATGGACGCGTCGTGTCGTCGCTGACGTCGACCGAGCGGTCGGCGGGGCCCCGTGCCCGACCGCGTCCGGCGGCCACGGCTTCTCGACCGACGAGGCCGAGGTCATCCACTGGGGCCTGTGCCCCGCTGTTCCACCGCCCGTAGTTCCTGAGCACTGAGATCCGCCTGGTCCGGAAGGATTCCCATGTCTGAGAACCATGATGCAATCGTCACCGACGCGAAGACGGAGGGCGGAGGTGGCTGCCCCGTCGCGCACGGGCGCGCCCCGCACCCGACCCAGGGCGGCGGAAACCGCCAGTGGTGGCCGGAACGGCTCAACCTGAAGATCCTCGCCAAGAACCCCGCCGTGGCCAACCCCCTCGGCGAGGAGTTCGATTACGCCGAGGCGTTCAACACCCTCGACCTCACGGCCGTGAAGCAGGACATCGCGGAGCTGCTGACGACCTCGCAGGACTGGTGGCCGGCAGACTTCGGCCACTACGGCCCGTTCATGATCCGGATGGCGTGGCACAGCGCGGGCACCTACCGGATCAGCGACGGCCGCGGCGGCGCCGGGGCCGGCCAGCAGCGCTTCGCCCCCCTCAACAGCTGGCCGGACAACGGGAACCTCGACAAGGCCCGCCGCCTGCTGTGGCCGGTCAAGAAGAAGTACGGCCGGAACATCTCGTGGGCCGACCTCATGGTCCTCGCCGGCAACGTCGCCCTGGAGTCCATGGGCTTCGAGACCTTCGGCTACGCCGGCGGTCGTGCGGACGTCTGGGAGCCCGACGAGGACGTCTACTGGGGTCCCGAGACCACCTGGCTCGGCGACGAGCGCTACAGCGGCGACCGGGAGCTGGAGAACCCCCTCGGCGCGGTCCAGATGGGCCTCATCTACGTCAACCCGGAGGGCCCGAACAGCAACCCGGACCCGCTCGCCGCGGCCCGCGACATCCGTGAGACGTTCCGCCGGATGGCGATGAACGACGAGGAGACGGTCGCCCTGATCGCGGGCGGTCACACCTTCGGCAAGACCCACGGTGCGGGCCCGGCGGACAACGTCGGTGCCGACCCCGAGGCCGCCTCGATCGAGGAGCAGGGCCTCGGCTGGAAGAACGCCTACGGCACCGGCAAGGGTGGCGACACGATCACCAGCGGTCTCGAGGGTATCTGGACGAACACCCCGATCACGTGGGACAACAGCTTCTTCGAGATCCTGTTCGGCTACGAGTGGGAGCTGTTCAAGAGCCCCGCCGGCGCGCACCAGTGGAGGCCGAAGGACGGTGCCGGGGCGGGCACCGTGCCCGACGCGCACGACGCGTCCAAGAGCCACGCCCCGACGATGCTGACGACCGACCTCTCGCTCCGGATCGACCCGGCCTACGAGCAGATCTCCCGGCGCTTCCTGGAGAACCCGGCCGAGTTCGCGGACGCCTTCGCCCGCGCCTGGTTCAAACTGACCCACCGCGACATGGGCCCGATCGAGCGCTACCTCGGCCCGGAGGTCCCGAGCGAGACGCTGCTGTGGCAGGACCCGCTCCCCGCGGTGACGCACGAGCTCGTCGACGCCGCCGACATCGCCTCCCTCAAGGGGCAGGTCCTCGCCTCGGACCTGTCGGTGTCCCAGCTCGTGTCCGCCGCGTGGGCCTCGGCCTCGTCCTTCCGCGGCAGCGACAAGCGCGGCGGCGCCAACGGCGCCCGCATCCGCCTCCAGCCGCAGAGCGGCTGGGAGGTCAACGACCCCGACCAGCTGGCGACGGTGCTGCGCACCCTGGAGGGGATCCGGCAGGACTTCAACGCCGCCCGGACCGGTGGCAAGCAGGTCTCGCTCGCCGATCTGATCGTGCTCGCCGGTGGTGCGGCCGTCGAGCAGGCCGCCAAGGACGCCGGCTTCGATGTCGAGGTCCCCTTCACGCCGGGTCGCGCGGACGCGTCGCAGGAGCAGACCGACGTGGAGTCGTTCGCCGCGCTCGAGCCGACCGCCGACGGGTTCCGCAACTACCTCGGGAAGGGAAACCGGCTGCCGGCGGAGTTCCTGCTGACAGACCGGGCGAACCTGCTGACCCTGAGCGCTCCCGAGACGACGGTCCTCGTCGGTGGCCTCCGCGTCCTGGGCGCGAACTACCAGCAGTCGCCACTCGGCGCCTTCACCACGACCCCCGGGTCTCTGACCAACGACTTCTTCGTCAACCTGCTCGACCTGGGCACGACGTGGAAGGCGACGTCCGAGGACGCGAACACGTTCGAGGGTCGCGACGCGGCCACGGGCGAGGTCAAGTGGGCCGGCAGCCGTGTCGACCTCGTCTTCGGGTCGAACTCCGAGCTGCGCGCGCTCGCGGAGGTCTACGCGAGCGATGACGCGAAGGAGAAGTTCGTGAACGACTTCGTCGCGGCGTGGGACAAGGTGATGAACCTCGACCGGTTCGACCTCGTCTGATCACGACGTCCAGGTCGGCCCGTGCCGGCCGGCCTGGACGTCCTCGGTCCGTGGAACACGCCGCCGCCGTGATCCGCCGAAGGCCGGGTGGCTCGCTGCCGATATCCAATCGGTCAGTGGGGCAGGGACGTTCTCCCTGGACCGGGGTGATCCGGTCCAGGGCCGGCGGGACGGGCGTCGGCGTCAGCGCAGCTTCCGGCAAAGGAGCGCGTCCGGGGTCCGCGACGAGCCCAGGCGGCCGGTGTACGCGATACCGGCGGCGTACTCGTCGTCCGCGCACTGCCCCTTGAGGTGGCCGTACGCGAAGTCGCCTCCGCGGGCAGCCGGCGCGCGGCCGTCGTACCGGTCGAACCACACGGTCCGTCCCGCCGACCCCAGCGGTCCGCCCGCCTCGGCGCACAGGGCGGCGGACACGGCGGCCCCGCGCACGCTGTAGCCGATCAGGAAGTGCCGCGACGGGCACTGGAGCTTGGTGTACCCGGAGGCCCAGTCGCGACCGGGCTCGACGTGCCGTTCGTCGCGGACCACCTCATGGGCGCCGCCGGGTGCGCGAAGACCGCGGGCTCCGGCGTCGGTGCACAGTCCCCGGCTGCCGGAGTGGCTGACTCCGGCCAGCCGCTGGTCGTCCGGGCACGCCGCCTTCCGCGCCCCGTGGTCCCAGTCCTGCACCTTGCGCATCCGCAGTGACTGGACGAAGTCCCCGTGGTCCGGGCTCAGCATCGACCAGCGGTCGGCCGGGGCGACCTCGCCCGTCCGGCCGCGTGCTTCGACCAGCCGCGCCCAGGACTCGGCGCGCCAGTCGTCCCCGTCGAAGACGCCCGCCCGCCGCCCCGCGGAGTCCCAGTGCAGCAGCGCCCAGCCGTTGCCCTTCCGGTCCTCGTGCCAGCCGACGAGCGGCCAGTACGCGAAGTCGGCGTCCGTCTCGATGAGGAAGTCGACGAAGTGGCGGAACCATGCCCGCTGCTTCGCCCCGGTCTCGTCCCGGCCGCCGACGCCGAACTCGCTGATCCACACCGGTGCGGTGAAGTGCCGGTCCGCCTGCGAGGCGACGTAGAAGGCCTGCTGCCGCAGCACGTCGTACAGCTCGGAGCGGCTGAAGTCGCGGTAGCGGGGGTCGGAGGTCTCTCCCATGCCGGTGGCGCCGCTGTGGTTCGGCCCCGTGTAGTCGTAGAAGTGGGCCGAGTACACGAGCTTTCCGGATCGCACGAGGGTGTGGGAGAGCCGCTGAACGGGCTCGAGGGTGGGACGTTCGTGCGGGAGCCCGTCCACGGGAATCCCGGTCCAGTTGATCCCTTCGACGATCACCAGCAGGTCCGGATCGGCCTCCTGAAGGATCCGGTCTCCCAGGTGCTGTGACGCGGCGAACCAGTCGTGCCGGTCGCCGAGGCCCCAGTTGGGGTCGTCGAGGACGGAGCGGCGTACCTCGTTGTAGAGATCGGCGCCGACGACCCGCGGATTGTCCCGGTAGCGGCGGGCCATGAACAGCCAGTCACTCTCCCACGCCTCGGTGCTCCGGCCTGCGTTCCACCGCTCGTTGCCGTCGACGCTGCAGCACCAGCGCGTCGTGTTGGTGTGGTTGTTGAGGATCACCGCGAGGCCCGCGTCCGTCAGGGCCTTGACGGCGGCGTCGTAGACCTGGAGAGGGGTCTTCCCCTTCAGCGCCGGGTTGGCTGCCACCGAGACGTCAGCGACCGGGCGGGTGTCGTGGACCATCTCGTTGGAGAAGGGGAGGCGGACGCTGTTGAGACCGAGTTCACGGAATCCGCCGACAATTTCGGACATCGGCGCGCGGTCCAGGCCCAGCGGCATACGGTCCGACTTCTCGCCCGCGTGGTTGTTCGCCGGGTCGTCGGGGCTGCCCGAACCGGTCCATGTACCGCTGGCCCCGTGCCAGTTGCCCGACTTCAGCTTGAACCGGTTGCCGTCGGCATCGACGACGTACCGGCCCCGGGTGCTCAGAGGAGGGGTCCATGCCTCCGCCGACCGGACGGTGGCGAGTCCGTCGGCATGCCCGGCACGCGCGGGGGCTGCGGCACCCGCCTCGGCCGTCGCCGGGGCCGCGAGAGAAGCACCCAGGACGCCCAGCATCGCGGCGGCCAGTGCCGACCTCACGAAAGACCTCTTCACGACCACCCGTTTCCCTCGCAGCGGCAAGCCGTCCGGCGAGCTGTGTTATTGGCATGTATGCGCCATGATGGCGGGTGCCCGGTGGCGCTGAACAGTGACGCCGGTGACGTCTTGGCCATCACGCCGGCATGAGGCCGAAACGCATCGGTCCTGCGTCGCGCCCTGTCCATGTCGAGCAGGGCGGCGGTGCCGCCGCCCACCCGGACGTCGGCGTCCGCGACCCGTGCACCACTTCACGCACGCGCTCCACCGTGTCCTTGGCGGCGGCATGTCGGCGGGGTCCGCGAGCGTTGCCTCGAACAGCACCCGCCCCTCGTGCACGGGCTCGGTGCCGGGCGGCAGGCCGAGCGAGGTGGGCGCCACGCCGGGCATGCGCGCGACGCGCTCTGCCACCGTGCGGGCCCAGGGCGCGTCACCGGTGATCACCAGAGGGTCGCCGCTGTCCGCCGGGAAGTACGCGGCCTGCACCTCCTGACCCGTGATCGAGTCGGATTTGCCGGTGAAGGCGTCGGCCATGCTGATCCTCTCGGCCCGCAACTGGGTCGGGCCCAGCGCGAACACGGCGATGACGAGCGCGGTCGCGGCCCACTACCTTGCGCGGGCGGGGCGCGATCCACCGTCCCGTACGGGCCCAGAAGCCGCCGGGCGAGCCGCGGTACGGGGCCGGAAGATCCAGCGGCCGAAGATCACCAGCAGCGCGGGGAACAGGGTGAGCCTGGCCGGCAGGGCGACCGCGACGCCGATCGCGGCGACAGGGCACAGCCCCTTGGACGATTGGACGATCCACTGGCCGTGCCGGCCGCGGACCGGATGCGCCACGCCGCCACGCGGGGCCGGGGAAGGGCGGGTGATGCGTCCGGCTTGGCGCTCCCTCGGCCCCCGAAGTGGACCGAATCGCCGGGAATGCGCGGACTGTGCCTGCTCCGCGAGCCTCTGGTCCGTACCGATGCTCCTCCCGGGGAGGGGAAGAGCCGCGGAACGTGGCAGGCTTGGCCCATGGCCGTTCAGATCAATCCCAGTATCCTCTCCGCCGACTTCTCCCGCCTGGCGGAGGAGGCCAGGGCCGTGGAGGGCGCCGACTGGCTCCATGTCGACGTGATGGACAACCACTTCGTGCCCAACCTCACCCTGGGCGTACCGGTCGTGGAGTCGCTCGCCAAGGCGACGGGCACCCCGTTGGACTGCCATCTGATGATCGAGAACCCCGATCGCTGGGCACCCCAGTTCGTCGAGGCCGGGGCCGGCTCGGTCACCTTCCACGCCGAGGCCGCCGCGGCGCCCGTACGGCTGGCGCGCGAGATCCGGGCGAAGGGCGCCCGTGCCTCCATGGCACTCAAGCCCGCCACGCCCATCGAGCCGTACGAGGACCTGCTCCCCGAGCTCGACATGCTGCTGATCATGACCGTGGAGCCGGGTTTCGGCGGCCAGGCGTTCCTGGACATCATGCTCCCCAAGATCCGCCGCACCCGGGAGCTGATCTCCAAGCACGGCCTCGAGCTGTGGCTCCAGGTCGACGGGGGAGTGTCGGCGTCGACCATCGAGCGGTGTGCGGAAGCGGGCGCCGATGTCTTCGTCGCGGGTTCGGCGGTCTACAACACCGACGACCCGGCCGCCGCGGTCCGGGCCCTGCGTGACCAGGCGGCACAGGCGACCGCTTCGGCAGCCTGGGCGTGCAGCCACTGAGCAGCGCTCGCGGGTGCGCTGTTCAACCGAAGTTGGCCCATCGGGGCTGATCAAGAACAACCGGATCTGACAGGATGGCGGATCCGGAGTGTGTACGGAAGTGAGGAGAGCGCGGTGTCTGCAATGTCGGCGGGACGGCCAGCCCTGCGGATGGGACCCGCCGAGCTGGTGCAGGCGGCGGCCATGGCGCGCCGTTTCTACCTCGAGGGCAAGTCCAAGATCCAGATCGCTGAGGAGTTCGGCGTCAGCCGCTTCAAGGTCGCCCGGGTCCTGGAGACGGCGCTGGAGCGCGATCTGGTACGGATCGAGATCCGGGTCCCCGCCGAGCTGGACGCGGAGCGCTCCGACGCCCTGCGCGCCCGTTACGGGCTGCGGCACGCGGTTGTCGTCGAGACCCCGCCGGAGGGTGTGGACGAGTCCCCCGATCCGGAGAACCTCGGTGAGGTCGCCGCGGACCTGCTCGGTGAGCTGGTGGCCGAGGGCGATGTGCTGGGACTGGCATGGGGCCGCTCCACGATCCACATGGCGGCCGCGCTGGACCGGCTGCCGCCCTGCACGGTCGTCCAGCTCACGGGTGTGTACGACGCGGGTACCGCGGAGCGCGGCTCGGTCGAGGCGGTGCGGCGTGCCGCACAGGTCTCCGGCGGCGAGGCGCACCCGATCTACGCCCCCATGCTGCTGCCCGACCCGGCCACCGCGGCGGCGCTGCGCAACCAGACCGGGATCGCCCGTGCCTTCGAGTACTTCGACAAGGTCACCGTCGCCGCGGTCTCCATCGGCTCGTGGGAGCCGGGCATCTCCACCGTGCACGACATGCTCACCGACGAGGAGCGCGCCCACTACGCCTCGCTGGGCGTCGCCGCCGAGATGTCCGCACATCTCTTCGACACCCAGGGCAGGCGGGTCGGCCGCGACCTGGGGGAGCGGTGCATCACCGTCGAGGCCGACCGGCTGCGCCGTATCCCGGAGGTCGTCGCGATCGCCGGCGGGCAGCGCAAGGCCGAGGCGATCGCAGCCGTATTGCGCTCCGGGCTCGTCACCAGCCTGGTGACGGACACCGCGGCCGCGGACCAGTTGCTCAGCGCGGCGCCCGGGCCGCGGCCGGCGCTGGAGAGGGCCGACCCCGACGACTGATCATGGGCCGCCGACCGCAGGGCCGCCTTCTTTGGAGGATCCGCTTGCGGGCACGGTCATGAGCTGGAGGATTCTCCCGGGCCGGACGATCCCCCTGCCATGGGACAATCAAGTACGTGCGTTTTCCCCCGGCTGAAATGCCCCGGGGCCGACTCGAACGACTGGATGTTCAGCACGTGCGTTTCCTCAATGACCTCAAGCCGCCGTACGACCTCACGTACGACGACGTGTTCATGGTGCCGAGCCGTTCGGCCGTCGGTTCCCGCCAGGCCGTGGACCTTTCCTCCCCCGATGGCACCGGCACGACCATCCCGCTGGTCGCCGCCAACATGACCGCCATCGCCGGCCGTCGCATGGCCGAGACGGTCGCCCGGCGCGGCGGCCTCGTCGTCATTCCCCAGGACATCCCGATCGACGTCGTCACCGACGTCATCTCCTGGGTCAAGACCCGCCATCTGGTGCTCGACACCCCGATCGTCCTCGCGCCCGGCCAGACCGTCGCCGACGCGCTGTCCCTGCTGCCGAAGCGGGCACACGGCGCGGGTGTGGTCGTCGACGCCGACCAGAGGCCCATCGGTATCGTCACCGACCACGACCTGGCCGGCGTCGACCGCTTCACGCAGCTGTCCGAGGTCATGTCCAAGGACCTGCTGCTGATCGATGCGGAGATCGACCCGCGCGAGGCGTTCAACAGGCTCGACACCGCCAACCGCCGCTATGCGCCCGCCGTTGACGCCGACGGCCGGCTCGCCGGTGTGCTGACCCGCCGCGGCGCTCTGCGTGCCACGCTCTACACCCCGGCCGTCGACGCCGCGGGCAGGCTGCGTATCGCCGCCGCCGTCGGTATCAACGGCGATGTGGCGGGCAAGGCCAAGCAGTTGCTCGACGCGGGTGTCGACACGCTCGTCGTCGACACCGCGCACGGCCACCAGGAGTCGATGATCAGCGCGATCAAGGCGGTGCGCGGACTGGACCCGCACGTGCCGATCGTCGCGGGGAACATCGTCGCCGCCGCGGGTGTTCGCGACCTCGTCGAGGCCGGCGCGGACATCATCAAGGTCGGTGTGGGTCCCGGCGCCATGTGCACCACCCGGATGATGACCGGCGTGGGCCGGCCCCAGTTCTCCGCGGTCCTCGAATGCGCCGCCGAGGCGAAGAAGTTCGGCAAGCACGTCTGGGCGGACGGCGGGGTGCGCCACCCGCGCGATGTCGCCATGGCGCTCGCCGCCGGTGCGTCCAACGTGATGATCGGCTCCTGGTTCGCCGGGACGTACGAATCCCCGGGCGACCTCCAGCAGACCGCCGACGGACGGCTGTACAAGGAGTCGTTCGGCATGGCCTCCGCGCGCGCCGTGCGCAACCGCACCAGCGAGGAGTCCGCCTACGACCGGGCCCGCAAGGCCCTGTTCGAGGAGGGCATCTCCCACTCGCGCATGTTCCTGGACCCGGACCGCCCCGGCGTCGAGGACCTGATCGACTCGATCATCGCGGGTGTCCGCTCGTCCTGCACGTACGCGGGAGCGGGCTCGCTGGAGGAGTTCGCCGAGAACGCCGTCGTCGGCATCCAGAGCGCCGCCGGTTACGCGGAGGGCAAGCCGCTGCACGCCAGCTGGAGCTGACAGCAGCCGTCCTGCCCTTCCAACAACCGCTGGGTATCGCCACGTCCGGCCCCGCGCTTCGCGCGGGGCCGGACGTGGCTTTTGCGGTCGGCTCAACTCGGTAGGCATGCCGGGTGAGATCGGGGGTATACGCGCCCTCGAACTGAACTACGGAGCAGGGGAGGACGAAGTGTCCACGGCGAGCACGGTCCCGACCGAACTCACGGTGCCTGGAATACAGCGCCCGGTGACGGCAGAGCTGAACCTCCCGGACGTGAAGAACCCGGGGGAGGTTGCGCCCAAGGACGCACGCGAGATCTCGAAGGTCTTCTTCCAGCGGCTCGACTCGCTCGAGGAGGGAACCCACGAGTACCAGTACGTGCGCAACACCCTCATCGAACTCAATCTGGCACTGGTGAAGTACGCGGCCGGGCGGTTCCGCAACCGTGCCGAGCAGATGGAGGACATCGTCCAGGTCGGAACGATCGGTCTGATCAAGGCGATCGACCGCTTCGATCTCAGCCGCGAGGTGGAGTTCGCGACCTTCGCCGTCCCCTACATCGTCGGTGAGATCAAGCGTTTCTTCCGCGACACCAGCTGGGCCGTTCATGTGCCGCGCCGGCTGCAGGAGCTGCGGATCGATCTCGCGAAAGCCGTCGACGAACTCTCCCAGCGGCTCGACCGCGCCCCGTCCACCGCCGAACTCGCCGAGCATCTCGGGCTCGACGTGGAGGAGGTCATCGAGGGCGTCGTGGCCAGCAACGGCTATACGGCCGGCTCCATCGACATGCCGATGGACGACGCCTCCGACCACACCGCGGCCCCGCTGTCGGACCGGCTGGGGGCCCCCGACGCCGACCTGGAGATCGCGGAGAACGTCCAGGCGCTCAAGCCCCTCATCGAGGAACTGAACGACAGAGACCGACAGATCCTGCAGATGCGCTTCGGCGACGAGATGACCCAGTCCGAGATCGGCGCGGAGCTGGGTGTCTCCCAGATGCATGTCTCCCGGCTGCTGTCGCGCATCACCGCGCGGCTTCGGGCGGGGCTGCTCCTGGTGGAGTGACACCTGACATGCCTGTCACGGGCGGCGATGCGTGCCGCCCGTCATGAACCGATTCCCCCCACGGCAGAAGCGGCGTCCTGGTCCGGTCGACCAGGACGCCGTTTCTGTGGGTACGTCGTTTCTGTGGGTACGTCCGGTGGGGGGACGCCTTCGCCGAGGACGCCGCGTGTGCCTGGTCAGCAGCCGGACGCGGTGCCCGGGGCCTCGCGCACCCAGGTTGCACGCACCCTCTTGCCGTACGGCAGGGGCCGGACCTCCACCCGGCCCGCGAGGCGCCGCACCATGTGCCAGCCGAAACCGCCGCCGCGGCCGCTGAGGTCGGGCTCACGGGCGACGGGCGGCTGCGGACTGGAGTCGTCCATCTCGACGACCAGGGTGTCCGCTCCCGCCGTCAGATGCAGCCGCCACCAGCCGGCCGTGTGCCGCACTGCGTTGGTGACCAGCTCGGAGACCACCAGCAGCACCGCGTCCAGGTCGGCCCACGGGCAGTGCTGCAGCACGAACTCCGCGGTGGCCGTACGGGCCCCCGCGCTGTCCATGCCCGCGCTCGTCTCAAGATGCGGTGATTCCTCGATCACCACATGCGGCTTCGTGTTCATCAGGGCTCGCCTACCCTCTTGTCGCCCATCTATCTGCGGGCCGAGCCGTTCATGCTGTATTACCAGAGGAAACATTGCGCTGATCATGCCCATCCCGTAGCTTGACTGCCCTTACCGGGGGGTAACCACGGTGGGTCAACTGCTCGACGTTCAGCGCTCGAAGTGCTCGGGGGAGACCATGCGCCGGCGACTCCGCCGCCCCACGATCCGCGGACGGATCGTGACACTCACCGTCATACCGATCGTCGCTCTCATGCTGCTGTGGAGCTTCGCCGTGGTCTCGGTGACCGGCGATCTGCGGGCACTGATCCGGGTCCAGGGCGTGTACGAGAGCTTCGGCACCCCCATCGACACCGCCGTGGGGCAGATCCAGATCGAACGCCGGCTCTCCGTGGAGTATCTCGGCACCGGACAGAACGACAGTGAGGCCGCCCTCGCCGCCCTGATGCAGCAGCAGCGCGCCACCGACCGGACCGTCGCCGACATGCGTGACGCGATCGGCAACCGCGAGCGGCGCGAGGACCTCAGCGAACGGCAGCGGCAGTCCATCGACGCGATGGTCACGGCGGCCGACTCCCTGGAGGGGCTGCGGCAACGGGTGCTGGCCAGGACGATCACCTGGGACGGATCGATCGGCGCGTACACCGGGATCGTCGAGCCCGGCTTCGATGTGCAGTCCAGCCTCACCGCGCTGCAGGCCGGGCAGATGGCACGCGAGGCGCAGGTGGTCGTCGAGCTGGTGCGCGTGCGCGAGTTCGTCTCGCGGGAGGACGCCTTCGTCGCCGGGGCGCGTGCCACCGGCAAGCTCACCGACCGGCAGTACGACACGCTCGCCGCCACGATCGAGGACCGGCGGGTCTTCCACCGCACCTACGTCCCCGATCTGGCCGCCGACTCCCGGCGGCTGTTCGCCGAGTTCGAGCGCGGCGACGAGTACCGGGCCCTGACCGCAGGCGAGGACGCCCTGCTGCGGGCCGGTGCGTCCCGCGCGGGCGAGGCCATGGCCGCCGACTCCTGGCGTACGACGACGGACCGGGCGGTCAAGCGGTACATGCTGCTGTGCACCGAGTCGGCGCTCAACACCGCCGATCGCGGCCGGGCGTTCGCCTACCGCGAGATGGTCAAGGCCGCGGTCGTCGGCGGGCTCGGACTGGTCGCGGTCGCGCTGTCCATCTGGTTCTCGATGGCGAGCGGCCGGCGGATCTCCCGGCGGCTGGAAGAGCTGCGCGACGCCGCAGGCGTACTCGCCAGCCGTCAGCTGCCCGACGTCATGGAACGCCTCGCGGCGGGCGAGCAGATCGACCCCGCGGCCGCCGCACCACCGCTCGACTTCGGCGACGAGAGCAAGGGGCTCGACGAGATCGGCCAGGTCGGGCAGGCCCTCAACACCGCCCGCCTCGCGGCCGTCGAGGCGGCCGTCAAGCAGGCTACGCTGCGCCGCGGCGTCTTCGCCGTCCTGCTCAACATCGCCCGTCGCAACCAGGCCCTGGTACACCGCCAGTCGAAGCTCGTCGACACGCTGGAGCGGCGTACCAGTGACCCGGACACGCTGGAAGACCTGTTCCGTATCGACCATCTGACGACCCGTATGCGGCGCCACGCGGAGGGGCTGATCATTCTCTCCGGCGCCACGCCCGGACGCCGTTGGCGCAAACCGGTGCCCGTCGTCGACGTCGTCTCCGCGGCGGTCGGGGAGATCGAGGACTACACCCGGGTCGTCGTACCGCCGATGCCCGCGGTGGGTGTGAGCGCGCAGGCGGTGGCGGACGTGGTGCACCTCGTCGCCGAACTCGTCGAGAACGCCGCCGCGTTCTCCCCGCCGCACACCCAGGTGACCATGCGGACGAGCGAGGTCCGCAACGGCTTCGTGCTGGAGATCGACGACCGTGGGCTCGGCATGGACGAGTCCGAACTGGACGAGGCGCACGGCACACTGGCCAGGCCGGGTGAATTCGACCCGGCGCAGGACGAGCGACTGGGCCTGTACGTCGTCGGCCGCCTCGCCGAGCGCCACGGTGTCCGGGTGACCCTCACCAGGTCCCCGTACGGTGGCACGACGGCGGTGGTCCTGCTGCCCGGCGCGATCCTCGCCCCGGTCGACGGTGCCACACCCGTGGGCGGGTCCACCCCCGCCCGCCGCCTTGAGACGCACGCCCGCGCTGCCCAGGCGCAGCCGCCTCGGACGGGTGGGCCCCGCGCAGGCGGCGCGCAGGTGCCGCACCAGCGCGAAGGGGACGCCGCCACGGAAGCGGGCGATGGTCATGCCGTCGGCCTGCCGCGGCGCAGGCGCACAGCCGGTCCGGAGGGTGCGGGGGAACAGGCGGGCCTGCCACGGCACGAGCCCACACGCGATCGTGGCCGGGACGGTGGCAACGGCGAGCCGGGGCCGCTGCCGCAGCGCAGCCGTGAGAGGGGTACGGCCGGTGACGAGGCGGAGGTCGGCCAGTTGCCGCGGCGCAGCCGCGAGGCCGCCTCCGACGGTCAGGCCGGGGCGCTGCGGGCGCGGGACCGCGGCGACGGGCAGCCGGACTCCGCGCTGTCCCGACGCGGCCGTGAGGCCGACGGGCAGGGCGTCGCCCTGCCGCAGCGGGCCCCCGAGCCGGGGGATGGGCAGGACGGGCGAGCGTCACGGCGGGCCCGCGAGTTTGTCGCGCAGTCGGGTGAGGGCCAGGACGGCCATCTGTCGCAGCAGGCCCGCGACCTTCTCGCACAGTCGGGTGAGAGCCGGACCGACCGGTCGTCGCCCTACGGACGCGAGAGCGGCCCCGGCCGGGGCGACGGGCACGGCGGCGCACTGCCGCACCCGCTGCCCACACGGGTGCGGCAGGCTTCCCTCGCCGAGCCGTTGCGGGGCGCGCCCGCCGAGGCGGACCAGGCACCCGCCCGGGACGTCTCCGCCGACGAGATGCGTGCGATCTTCGGTTCCTTCCAGCGCGGACTGGACCGCGGCCGCAGAGGCGAACCCGCAGGACCGGGGTCGGCGAGCAGGGCGCCGCGTCCTCGCACCACCGATGAAGGGACGGACGACGATGTCTGAGGAACCCATGCGCGAGTCCACCTACAGCCAGCCGGATCTCGGATGGTTGCTGGACGAGCTGCTGGCCAAGACCGACAACGTCCGCCAGGCCGTGCTGCTCACCGCCGACGGGCTGGCCATCAGCGCCTCCCGCGGGATGCCCCGGAAGGACATCGACCACCTCTCCGCGGTCTGTGCGGGCTTCCACAGCCTCGCGAGCGAGGCCGGCTCCCGGTTCGGCGCGGGAAACGTACGTCAGACCATGGTGATGCTCGACGACGCGTATCTCTTCATCACCCCGGCCGGCGACGGCAGCCGGCTCGCGGTGCTGTCCGACTTCGGGACCGACGTAGGGCAGCTCGCTCACGAGATGTCCCTGCTGGTCACGAAGGTGGGCCGGCACATGGCGGTGCCCGCGCGCTCGACCGGTGAGACCCACGACCCGGACGTCCAGACACGCGGCCGTGAGTGACACCTGGTACGAGGACGAGACCGGCCCGATGGTGCGGCCCTACACCGTCACCCGGGGCCGGACCCGCCCCGCCACCGCTCACACCTTCGATCTGATGTCCCGGATCACGGCCGAGGCGGCCGGCGACAGCGAGCCACGCCTCGACCATGCCCGCAGCTCGCTGCTGGAGCTGGTGCGCCGTGCACCGCGCCCGGTCGCCGAGATCGCCGCCGATGCGGACCTGCCTCTCACCGTGGTGCGCGTGCTGCTTGCCGACCTGGCCGAGGCCGGCCTGATCAGCGCGTCCGCGCCCGCCGTCCGGACCGGTCCGGATGATCCGGGGCTGCTGCGCGAGATCGCCGCCGCGCTCCGCCGGATATGACGCTTCATTTCACCCCGGCGCAATGTTTCCCCACGCCGTCCGTCAGCGCGCAATGATCGTCCGCAGATGCGCAACAACGATGCATTACGGGCATGAGCAGTGGGCTCATAGGCTCGGGCCCCGAACCAGGAGTGTGGCGGTGACCGTCTGCTCGGCGGTCCCTTCCCTCATGCGCGGGCTCATCCGTCATGCCCGCGGGCCGCCGCAGGTCACCCTCGCCGACCCGCAGCCATGAAGGAGCCCCGACGTGCTGGACCAGGGCGCAGCCCCACCCTCGACCGACACCGCGACCCACAGCAGCCCAGGCCTCGGCACCCGGCTGATGCGGCGCAAGCCCGTGGAACAACTGGTCGCCGAAGGCGGGCAGGGCGACGGCGGTGCGCTCCGCCGCTCGCTGACCATGGGGCAGCTGACCATGATCAGCATCGGCGCCACGCTCGGCACCGGCATCTTCGTCGTCCTCGGCGAGGCCACGCCCCTGGCCGGCCCGGCCGTGGCGATCTCGTTCGTCATCGCCGGTCTGACCGCGCTGTTCTCCGCGCTGTCGTACGCCGAACTGGCCGGATCGATCCCGGTCTCCGGCTCCTCGTACTCCTACTCGTACGCGACCATGGGCGAGCTCGTCGCCTGGATCTGCGGCTGGTGCCTGGTGCTGGAGTACGGCGTGTCGGTCGCGGCCGTCGCCGTCGGCTGGGGCGAGTACCTCGACGAGCTGCTCGCCGGCACCATCGGCGTGACCATCCCCGAAGCGGTCTCCGCACCGCTCGGCGAAGGCGGCCTCATCAATCTGCCCGCCCTCGTCGTCGTCCTGCTCGCGATGGTCTTCCTGATGGGCGGCGCCAAGGAGAGCGCCCGCGTCAACACCGTCATGGTCGCGGTGAAGATCGTGACGCTGCTGCTCTTCATCGGCATCGGCTTCATGGGCATCAAGGCCGGCAATTACGCCCCCCTCGCCCCGCTCGGCGTCACCGGCATCAGCGCCGCCGCGGCCACCCTCTTCTTCTCGTACATCGGCTTCGACGCCGCCTCCACCGCCGGTGAGGAGGCCAAGAACCCCAAGCGGGACCTGCCGCGCGCGATCATGCTGTCGCTGCTCGTCGTGACCGTGCTCTACTGCCTGGTCGCCCTGGTCGCCGTGGGCGCCATGCCGTGGGAGAACTTCGAGGGCACCGAGGCGGCGCTCGCCCAGATCATGAAGGACGTGACGGGCCAGAGCTTCTGGGGCGTGGTGCTCGCGGCCGGCGCGGTCGTCGCCATCGCCAGCGTCGTCTTCGCCGTGCTCTACGGCCAGACCCGCATCCTGTTCGCGATGTCCCGCGACGGCCTGGTGCCCAAGGTGTTCGCCCGGGTGAACCCGCGCACCGGAGCGCCGCGCGCCAACACCGTGATCGTTTCGCTGTTCTGCGGCCTCCTCGCGGCCTTCATCCCGCTCGGCGAGCTGGCCAACGCCACCAGCATCGGCACGCTCTTCGCGTTCGCCCTGGTCAATGTGGCCGTCGTCATCCTGCGCTACAAGCGGCCCGAGATGCACCGCACCTTCCGGGTGATGCTGTTCCCGGCCACCCCGGTCCTGGGCTTCCTTTTCTGCGCCTACATGATGTGGAGCCTGCCGGCCGCCACATGGGTGGTCTTCGGTGGCTGGATGGCGGCGGGCCTCGTGTTCTACTTCGTGTACGGTCTGCGCCGCTCCCGACTGGCCGCCGACGCCGCGCACTGACCGCCGACGCCGCGCACTGACCGGCGGCGCTGCGCAGGACCGGGGACGGTGCTGCGCGGCGCCGGCCGGCGAAGCCGGCGCGGGGCCGTCCGGCGCGCCTTGCCGGACCGACGTGTGAAACCAGCCCTGTTGCCGTGATCCATACTGCTACCGAGACCCCCTCCACACCGATCGAGCATGGTGCGACGTTGCTGAACGACCTCGACGAACGGATCGTCCACGCCCTGGCGGAGGATGCCCGCCGCTCGTACGCCGACATCGGCTCGATGGTCGGGCTGTCCGCGCCCGCCGTGAAGCGGCGCGTGGACCGGCTGCGGGCCGAAGGCGCCATCACCGGCTTCACCGTACGGGTGGACCCGAAGGCGCTCGGCTGGGCCACGGAAGGGTTCATCGAGATCTACTGCAGCCGCAACACCTCGCCCGAGGCCATCGAACGTGGCCTCAAGCGCTACCCGGAGATCGCGTCGGCATCCACCGTGACCGGTGAGGCGGATGCGATCGTCCAGGTCTTCGCCTCCGACATGCGTCACTTCGAGCGCGTGCTGGAGCGGATCGCGGGGGAGCCGTTCGTGGAGCGCACCAAGTCGGTGCTCGTGCTCTCCCCGCTGCTGCGGCGCTTCTCGTCGGGCGCGCCCACGTAGGCCGAGCCCTTCGCCACCTGCGGGCCCTGATCCCGAAGACCCCCTGATGCCTTCAGGGAGGGCTCCCGGTGCACCACCCTGTGGCCGCCGTCCGCCGTGCACGACTGGACGGCGCGGGCGTGCGACCGCGTGGTGACACCGTCACTCAGCGCCTTCGGCCCGCATCACGCGCAACGAATCGCCGGAGCCCGTCCCCATCGCGCAACGGATCGCCCACCTGCGCGCAACGGTCGCGCCTTGTCCCGGCCGGAGGCCGGACCGTACCTTTTTATACGTCTCCCCGTAACCTGCACTGTCGCCCGAGGTCATCCATGCCGCTGCGCACCGCACTGCTCCAGAGTTCCGGCCGGCCGGGCTCGGTCGCCGAGAACCTGAAGGTGCTGGACGAGGCCGCGGGCCGTGCCGCGGCCGCGGGCGCCGGGCTGCTGGTGTCCCCCGAGATGTTCCTGACCGGGTACGCGATCGGGGACGACGTGCCGCGGCTGGCCGAGCCCGCGGACGGCCCCGGTTCCGCGAGCGTCGCGGAGATCGCCGTACGCCATGGCATCGCGGTCCTGTACGGCTACCCCGAGCGCGACGGCGAGCTGATCTTCAACTCCTCCCAGCTGATCGCATCGAGTGGCGACCGCCTCGCGAACTACCGCAAGACGCATCTCTTCGGGTGCTTCGAGCAGCAGTGGTTCACGCCGGGCGACCGGCCCGTCGTCCAGGCGGACCTCGACGGCATCAGGGTCGGCATGCTGATCTGCTATGACGTGGAGTTCCCGGAGAACGTCCGGGCGCACGCGCTGGCCGGCACCGACCTGCTGCTGGTACCCACCGCGCAGATGCACCCGTTCCAGTTCGTGGCCACCTCGCTCGTCCCGGTCCGGGCCTTCGAGAGCCAGATGTACATCGCGTACGTCAACAGGACAGGACCGGAGGGCGAGTTCGAGTTCGTCGGACTCAGCTGCCTCGCAAGCCCCGACGGAACCGTCCGCACCCGCGCCGGCCACGGCGAGGAGCTGGTGATCGGCGAGGTCGACCCGCTCCTGCTGAGCGCCTCGCGCGAGACCAACCCGTATCTGCGCGACCGGCGCCCCGGCCTCTACGGCTCGCTCGCCTGACACCACCCCGCCCCCCGCCCCACCGCTTCACCTTTCCGTGCAAGGAGTCCGCACCCCATGACGTCCACGGTGCCCACCGCTGTCCAGCACACCGACGCGCAGCCGCCGATCACCATGTTCGGTCCGGACTTCCCGTACGCGTACGACGACTTCCTCGCCCACCCGGCCGGTCTCGGCCAGATACCGGCGACCGAGCACGGCACGGAGGTCGCGGTCATCGGCGGTGGCCTCTCCGGCATCGTCGCCGCGTACGAGCTGATGAAGATGGGCCTCAAGCCTGTCGTCTACGAGGCGGACAAGATCGGCGGCCGGCTGCGCACGGTCGGCTTCGACGGCTGCGATCCCGAGCTCTCCGCCGAGATGGGCGCGATGCGCTTCCCGCCCTCCTCCACGGCGCTGCAGCACTACATCGACATGGTGGGCCTGACCACCGAGCCGTTCCCCAACCCGCTCGCCCCGAGCACCCCCTCGACCATGGTCGACCTCAAGGGCGAGTCGCACTACGCCGAGACCATCGACGACCTGCCCCAGGTCTACCGCGATGTGATGGACGCCTGGAACGCCTGTCTGGAGGAGGGCGCGGACTTCTCCGACATGAACCGCGCCATGCGCGAGCGTGACGTCCCGCGCATCCGTGAGATCTGGGCGAGGCTGGTCGAGAAGCTCGACAACCAGACGTTCTACGGCTTCCTCTGCGACTCCGAGGCCTTCAAGTCCTTCCGGCACCGCGAGATCTTCGGCCAGGTCGGCTTCGGCACCGGCGGCTGGGACACCGACTTCCCCAACTCCATCCTGGAGATCCTGCGGGTCGTCTACTCCGAGGCCGACGACCACCACCGCGGCATCGTCGAAGGCAGCCAGCAGCTGCCGCTGCGCCTGTGGGAGCGCGAGCCTGCCAAGATCGTGCACTGGGCGCCGGGCACCTCGCTGTCCTCCCTGCACGACGGCGGCGAGCCGAAGCCGGCCGTGACACGGCTGAACCGCACCGCGGGCAACCGGATCACCGTCACCGACGCCTCCGGGGACATCCGTACGTACCAGGCGGCCGTCTTCACAGCGCAGTCCTGGATGCTGTTGTCCAAGATCGCCTGTGACGACTCGCTCTTCCCCATCGACCACTGGACGGCGATGGAGCGCACCCACTACATGGAGTCGTCCAAGCTGTTCGTCCCGGTCGACCGGCCGTTCTGGCTCGACAAGGACGAGACGACCGGCCGCGACGTCATGTCGATGACGCTGACCGACCGGATGACCCGCGGTACGTACCTGCTGGACAACGGGCCGGGCAAGCCCGCGGTCATCTGCCTCTCGTACACCTGGTGCGACGACAGCCTCAAGTGGCTGCCGCTGTCGGCGAACGAGCGGATGGAGGTCATGCTGAAGTCGCTCGGCGAGATCTACCCGAACGTCGACATCCGCAGCCACATCATCGGCAACCCGGTCACCGTGTCGTGGGAGAACGAGCCATACTTCATGGGCGCGTTCAAGGCGAACCTGCCCGGCCACTACCGCTACCAGCGGCGGCTGTTCACCCACTTCATGCAGGACCGGCTGCCCGAGGACAAGCGCGGCATCTTCCTCGCCGGCGACGACATCTCCTGGACGGCGGGCTGGGCGGAGGGCGCCGTGCAGACCGCGCTCAACGCGGTGTGGGGCGTGATGACCCACTTCGGCGGCACCACCGACCCCACCAACCCGGGACCCGGCGACCTCTACGACGAGATCGCGCCGGTCGAGCTGCCGGAGGACTGACCGGCAGACGGACTCCCGCCGACGCACTCCGGTCGGCGGAACAGACCTGCCGTCCGGGGCCGGCCGTGATCCGGCCGGCCCCGGACGGCGATCAATCCACCAGGCCCGGGCCGCCCGCAGCCCCGCGTACACCGCGGCCGCAGCATGGGTGGATCTCCCCGGCGTCCCGGGTGAAGTCCCGCGGACCGATGCCGATCAGCGCCAGGGCGTGAGCAGACAGCGGCCGACCAGGCCGACGCCAGCGTCCAGCCGCTGGGTGAACTCCTCGGCCAGCTCCGGCAGATCCCTCAGCCCCCACAGCAGCCGCGCCGCCGACCAGGCGCCGTCCCGGGCCCGCTCCAGGGACCAGGCACCCACCAGATGCGTCAGCGGGTCGGCGATCTCCAGCAGGTCCGGGCCGGGCATCAGATCCTCGCGGATGCGTTCCTCCAGCAGCACGAGAACCTCGCCGACACGGTCGAACTCGGCCTCCAGACCTGCCGGTTCGCAGCCGAGCGCACGGCAGGTGTCCACCACGGCGAGTGGGAGATCATGCCCGATGTGCGCGTTGATGCCGGCGAGTGCGAACTGCAGCGGCCGTACGGCGGGGTGGCGGCGGTACTGGAACAGCGGCCGCCAGCAGGCCGGCGGGCGTCGCCCGTCCGCCGCGGCGTCCACGGCGTCGAGATAGCGCTCGGCGAACAGCACATCCAGCGTGACGGCGGCCCGCCGGTCCGGGAAGTCGCCGCCGTCGATGCGCCGCCCGATCTCCTCCGTGACGGCGAGGTAGACCCGGTTGAAGACCGCGAGCCCGTCCGTCACCGGCCAGGACGCGCGGAACGCGTGCATCTGCTCGATGACATCGGTCACCGAAGAGACCGGAGGCAGGCCCGGACCCGGGGGCGGGGGTCCGAGCTGTTGCGTCTGCGCCATGCACGCAGGGTCCCAGTCGCGGGCGGCGACGGGCGGTGCCGGGCCCGGGATTGACCGGAACGGGCGAACGTCGGCCCGGCAGCGGTCAGCTGTGCGTTTCGTCGCCCTTGTCGTACGAGGAGGTGCCCGAGTCCCACAGGGGCTCCTGATCCGGGGACTTCACAGGGGCCCAGGGGACGCGGGTCGGGCACGTTCAGGGACGGGGGTCGGGCACCGCCGCGCCCGCGGGACTGGCCTTCGCACTCTCCCGGCCTGCCGTGCGCAGCACCCCGGCGCCCACGACCAGGCCGAAGGCGAGCGCCGTCACCAGGCCGAAGGAGACGATCAGACTGGTCGCGTCGGCGACCGCACCGATCGCCGACGGGGCGATCAGACCCGAGGTGTAGGTGATGGTGGCGACCCCGGCGATGGCCTGGCTCGGGTTGGGGCCGCTGCGCCCGGCGGCTGCGAACGCCAGCGGTACGACGACGGCCACACCGAGCCCGATGAACGCGAAGCCGAGCATCGCGACGCCCGGACGCGGGGCGGCCACCACCAGCACACCGCCCGCCGTCGCCACCACACCGCCCACCCGCACGGTGTGCACCGGCCCGAAGCGGTCCACGATCCGGTCGCCCGCGAGCCGGGCGACGGCCATGGTCAGGGCGAAGGCGGTGGTCGAAGCGGCCGCGAGACCCGGCGAGGTATCGAGGATGTCGCGCAGGTAGACCGCCGACCAGTCCAGAGACGCGCCCTCGGCGAACACCGCGCAGAACCCGACCGCGCCGATGACCAGCGCCGACCTGGGCGGCAGCGTGAAACGCGGCGGCGGCTCCTCGTCGGGGGTACTCCTCAGGTCCAGTACGCCCTGGCAGGCGATCAGCCCGAGCGCGGTCAGGACGATCGCCGCGAGAGCGTGGTGCGGCCGGGCGTCGCTTCCCAGATGCGCGGCGAGTGTGCCGCCCGCCGAGCCGACGAGTGCGCCGACGCTCCACATACCGTGCAGCCCGGACATGATCGAGCGGTCGAGACGGTTCTCGGTCTCCACGCCCAGGGCGTTCATCGCCACGTCCGACATACCGGCACTCGCGCCGAAGGCGAAGAGCGCGGCGCACAGGGCGGGCAGGTTCGGTGCGAACGACGGCAGGATCAGGGACAGGGTCCACAGCGCGAGCAGCCCGCGCAGTGCTGCGCGGGCCCCGAAGCGATGACTGATCGCCCCGGCCAGCGGCATCGCCACGGACGCCCCGAGCGCGGGGAAGGCCAGGGCGAGACCGAGCTGTCCCGCGCTGACTCCCGCATGGTCCTGGATCCAGGGGATACGGGTGGCGAAGCTGCCGGTGACGGCCCCGTGCACGCAGAAGACCGCGGCCACGGCGGTGCGTGCGCGCTTCAGCTGCCGAAGGTCGGCGATCGTTCCGTCCGCCATGCGGATGTCCCTCCCCGGAGAATGTGAGGCGTAAACTATCAGGAACCCTGCCTGATAGAAAGGCGGTTGTACCGTCCTCGTCTGGAAGGATTCCGGCATGCCCGCATCCCCCAGTACCGCCAGGGTCATCAACGACCGGTCCGCCCTCGAACTGCTGCAGCAGGAGGGCCCGTTGACGGCGGGCCAGCTGAAGACCCTGACGGGCCTGTCCCGGCCCACCGTCGCGGACCTCGTGGAGCGGCTGCAACTGTCCGGGCTGATCCAGGTCGTCGGCGAGTCGGGCTCCCAGCGGCGCGGGCCCAACGCCCGGCTGTACGGGATCGTCGCCGACCGCGCCCATCTGGCGGCACTCGATGTACGCACGCGGAGCGTGACCGTCGTCGTCGCCGATCTGCTCGGAACCACGCTCGCCGAGGCCTCGCTGCCCATCGGCAGCGACACCGGCACCGAGCCCGCCGTCGAGAGTGCGGCGACGCTCCTGGAACGCGCGGTGCGTGAGGCGGGCGCGACGCGCCTGCACAGTGTCGGCATCGGCGCCCCAGGCCTGATCGACCCGGTCGGTGGTGAGCTCCGCCCCACTTCCGGCCTGCCTGCCTGGCACCGCAGTCTGATCGGCGTGCTCCAGGACCGGCTGACGGCCCGGGTGGTCGTGGAGAACGAGACCAACCTGGCGGCCGTCGCGGAACAGCGTCTCGGCGCGGCGCGCGACCGGGACACGTTCGCCTTCCTGTGGCTCGGCGCGGGGGTGGGAGCCGGGCTCGTCCTGGACGGCAGGCTGCGCAGGGGTGCCTCGGGCGGTGCGGGTGAGATCGGCTTCCTGCCGGTGCCGGGTACGGCGGGGGTGCCGTCGGCGGTCGACTGTGACGGCGGATTCCACTCGCTGGCCGGCTCGGCGGCGATCTGCGCGCTCGCCGCGGAGTACGGGGTCGCCGCGCCGATGGGGGCGCGGGAACCCGAGGCCGCCGGTGTCGTCCTGGCAGCTGTCGCGGACGGGCGGGACGACTTCCTGGGGGCAGTGGCCGACCGGCTCGCACTCGGCGCGGCGGCGGTGGCCTCCGTGCTGGACCCGGGCTGCGTCGTGCTCGGCGGCGAGGTGGGGCACGCGGGTGGCCCCGAACTCGCGGGGCGGGTCGAGGCGCGATTGGCCGAACTCTCGCCGCTGCGTACGCAGGTGAGAGCCGGCACCCTGGGCGGCTCGGCGGTCCTGAGCGGAGCGCTCCTGATCGCCCGCGACACCGCCCAGGAGGAGCTCTTCGCCCCGAGCGCGTAGGGGTGCGCGCCGCGTGGTGCGCGTTCCTGGGCGCGGCTGTCCGGTTTCGGGTCGGGGGCCGTGGCCTACGGAGTGGGGTGCCCGGCCTGCTTTCCTCACCGCGCTTCGCGCGAGTTGCGCCGCTTCACGTCTGCGACCCCGTCCCCCTCACGCCGGTGGGCGGCCGCGGGACACTGCTTCCCCTCTGTTTCGCGCCACCGGCAGGACTTCTTGTGAGCCAGTCCACAGCATTCACCCGCATGGCCCACCGTCCGGCGTGGCACACTTGCCCTGTATCAGCAGCAGCGCACTCCGGGGTCGGTGCAATTCCGAACCGGCGGTTACAGTCCGCGACCCGTCCGCAGCCAGCGGCCGGTTGACCAGGTGAAATTCCTGGACCGACGGTTAAAGTCCGGATGGGAGGCAGTGCGCGGCGGGTGACCCTCATGGGTGTGCCGGCCGTTTTGCCGGTCGCCGTGGCGACCGGTGTATCCGGCCTCGGTGTCCCCCGTGCGGTGTTGTCCCGCTCTCTGTCGTCATCGACAGCCCCGGAGTCCGTGCCCGAAGAGGCAGGAGGACCCGGTGGCCACCGCAGCCGCAGCAGACGCCATGCGCCGAGCGATCCGGCTCGCCGCCCGCGGACTCGGCTCCACCAGCCCCAACCCGGTCGTCGGGTGCGTCATCACGGACGCCGCCGGACAGATCGCCGGCGAGGGCTTCCACCAGCGCGCCGGGGGCCCGCACGCCGAGGTCCACGCCCTGCGGGCCGCGGGCGACAGCGCCCGCGGCGGCACCGCGTACGTCACCCTCGAACCCTGCAACCACACCGGCCGCACCGGCCCTTGTGCCCAGGCGCTCGTCGACGCCGGGATCGCCCGGGTCGTGTACGCCGTCGCCGACCCGAACCCGCAGGCCACCGGCGGTGCCGACACTCTGCGTGCGGCCGGGGTCGAGGTGGAGTCGGGGCTGCTCGAGGACGAGGCCGACGCCGGCAACATCGCCTGGCTCACCTCCGTACGCCTCGGCCGGCCCTACGTGCTGTGGAAGTACGCCGCCACCCTCGACGGACGCATCGCCGCGGCCGACGGCACGAGCCGCTGGATCAGCTCGCCCGAGTCCCGCGCCGACGTGCACCGCCTGCGTGCCGAGGCCGACGCGGTCCTCGTCGGCTCCGGCACTGCCCGCGCCGATGACCCGCACCTCGCCGTACGCGGCATCGACGGTGCGGTGCAGCCGCTGCGCGTCGTCGTCGACACCAACGCCACCGCCGTCAAGCCGGGCGCCCGTGTGCTCGACCGCGCCGCGGACACGCTCGTCGCCGTCGCCGACGACATCCTGATCGAGGAGACCTCCCACCTCCCCGAGGTCGTGCGGCTGCCCCGGGCCGCCGGCGGCGTGGACATCGCCGAACTGCTCGGAGTCCTCCACCGGCGCGGCGTCCGCTCCGTACTCCTCGAAGGCGGCCCGACCCTCGCCGGTGCCTTCATCGCCGCGGGCGCCGTCGACACGGTCGTCGGCTATCTCGCCCCCGTACTCCTCGGCGCAGGCCCCGCCGCCCTCGCCGACGCCGGAATCACCACCATCGCCGAAGCGTTGCGGCTCGACGTCACCGAGACCGCCCGCATCGGCCCCGACCTGCGGATCACCGCGACCGTCTCCAAGGGAGCTTGAGTGTTCACCGGAATTGTCGAAGAACTGGGTGAGGTCACCGCCATCGAGGACCTCGGCGACTCCTCGCGCTTCCGACTGCGCGGACCCGTCGTCACCGAGGGCGCGAAGCACGGAGACTCCATCGCCGTCAACGGCGTCTGCCTCACCGTCGTCGAGTTCGGCGACGGTGAGTTCACCGCCGATGTGATGGCCGAGACGCTCAACCGCTCCAGCCTCGGCGCCCTCGAGACCGGCTCCCGCGTCAACCTCGAGCGCCCCATGGCGGTCGGCGACCGCCTCGGCGGACACATCGTCCAGGGACACGTCGACGGCACCGGCACGATCATCGAGCGCAAGCCGTCCGAGAACTGGGAGATCGTCAAGATCTCCCTCCCCGCCGACCTCACCCGATACGTCGTCGAGAAGGGCTCGATCACCGTTGACGGCGTAAGCCTTACCGTCGTCGACGCCGGCCCCGACTACTTCACGATCAGCCTCATCCCCACGACCCTCGCCCTGACCACGCTCGGCATCAAGCAGAGCGGCGACCCGGTCAACCTCGAGGTGGACGTCATCGCCAAGTACGTCGAGCGGCTGCTCGGCGCCGATGCCGAGGAGAGCGCCAAGTGAGCGGTCTGACCTGGCTCAACTCGGAGGCCTTCACGGTCCTCGAGCAGCGCATCGTGTGGGCGGACCTGATCGGCAACCTGATCGGCCTGACCGCCCTCGCGCTCGGCTGGCGGCGCTCGGTGTGGACCTGGCCCGCACAGTTCGTCTCAGGCGTCATCCTCTTCGGCGCCTTCGCCACGTCCCACATGACCGGCAGCGCCGGTAAGCAGGTCGTGGTCATGATCGTGGCCGTATGGGGCTGGCGGCAGTGGACCCACGGCCGGAAGCATGCCGAGGACGGATCGGTCGCCGTCCGCTTCGCCACCTGGCGCGAGCGCGGGTTCATGGCGGGTGCGGCCGTCCTCGGCACCCTCGCGGTCGGCGGACTGTTCACCGTGTATCCGTCGCTGTCCTGGGACGCCTGGCCCGACGCGTACATCTTCGTCGGCACCCTCGTCGCGATGTACGCCCAGTCGCGCGGCATGGTCGAGTTCTGGTTCGCCTGGCTCCTGGTCGACCTGGTCGGCGTCCCCCTGAACTTCGCCAACGGCTACGCCTTCTCCGGTTTCGTCTACGTGATTTACGGCGCGCTCGTCCTGTGGGGCATGCGCGACTGGTGGCTGCGCTCCCGCCCGGGCGCCGAGCCTGTCCTGGAAGGAGCAGCAGCATGAGTGCACTGCCCACGTGGTACTCCACCGACAACGCCGAGGATCTCTCGCTCGACCCCGTCGAGCAGGCCATCCGCGACATCGCGGCCGGCCGGCCCGTCGTGGTCGTCGACGACGAGGACCGCGAGAACGAGGGCGACCTCGTCATCGCCGCGGAGAAGGCGACGCCGGAGGTCATCGCCTTCATGATGAGCGAGTGCCGCGGCCTGATCTGCGCGCCGATGGAGGGCGACGAGCTGGAACGGCTCGAGCTCCCGCAGATGGTCGAGCGCAACACCGAGTCCATGCAGACGGCGTTCACCGTCTCGGTCGACGCGGGCCCCGCCCACGGCGTCACCACCGGCATCTCCGCCGCCGACCGCGCCACCACGCTGCGGCTGCTCGCCGACGGCACCTCCCAGGCCGGCGACTTCGTGCGCCCGGGCCATATCTTCCCGCTGCGCGCCAAGCCGGGCGGCGTGCTGGTCCGCAACGGCCACACCGAGGCCGCCGTCGACCTCGCCCGGCTCGCCGGTCTGCGCCCGGCCGGCGCGATCGTCGAGATCGCCGGTGAGGACGGCGTCATGCTGCGCCTGCCCGAGCTGGTGCCCTTCGCCCGCAAGCACGGTCTGACGATCATCTCCATAGAGGACCTGATCGCCTATCGCCGCAGCTCGGAGCCGACCGTCAAGCGCGAGGCCGAGGTGAATCTGCCCACCTCCTTCGGCCGGTTCACCGCCTACGGCTACCGCTCCACCGTCGACGGCATCGAGCATGTCGCGCTCGTCCACGGTGACATCGGCGACGGCGAGGACCTGCTGGTGCGTGTCCACTCCGAGTGCCTGACCGGCGACATCTTCCACTCGCTGCGCTGCGACTGCGGCCCACAGCTGCAGGCCTCCATGCAGCACATCACCGAGGCCGGACGCGGAATCGTCGTCTATCTGCGCGGCCACGAGGGCCGCGGCATCGGACTGATGTCCAAGCTGCGCGCGTACGAGCTCCAGGAGCGCGGTCGCGACACCCTGGACGCCAACCTGGAGCTGGGTCTGCCCGCCGACGCCCGCGACTACGCGGCAGGCGCCCAGATCCTCGACGACCTCGGGGTGCGCAGCGTCCGGCTGATGACCAACAACCCCGACAAGACCTCCGCGCTCGTGCGGTACGGCATCACCGTCCTCGGGCGTGAACCGATGCCCGTGCAGGCCGGCGAGCACAACCTGACGTATCTGCGCACCAAGCGCGACCGGATGGGGCACGACCTGCCCTGGCTCGATTCCCCCTCGCTTCACCGGGGGGACCCTCACACCGCGTCGACCTGCGGCAACCAGTAAGTCGGCGCAGTCAAGCAAGCAGTAAGCGGCAAGCAAGTAGTAAGTGGCAAGGGAGAACAATGAGCGGCAAGGGTGCACCCGAACTGTCCGTCCGCAACTGCGGCGATCTGCGGGTGGCGGTGATCGCGGCCCAGTGGCACGAGAAGGTCATGGACGGCCTCGTCGACGGCGCGCTGCGCGCACTGCGCGAGCTCGGTATCGACGAGCCGACGCTGCTGCGTGTGCCCGGCAGCTTCGAGCTGCCGGTCGTCGCCAAGGTACTGGCAGGCCGCGGTTACGACGCGGTCGTCGCCCTCGGCGTCGTCATCCGCGGCGGCACTCCGCACTTCGACTACGTGTGCCAGGGCGTCACCCAGGGCCTGACCCAGGTCAGCATCGACACCGGAGTCCCGATCGGCTTCGGCGTGCTGACCTGTGACACCGAGGAGCAGGCCCTGGACCGGGCCGGACTCGAGGGCTCCAACGAGGACAAGGGCCACGAGGCGGTCACCGCCGCCGTCGCCACCGCCGCCACCCTGCGTTCAGTATCTGAACCCTGGCGCTGAGGGGAGCCCACTTCCGCGTAGGGTGGGACCACCATGTCCAAGAAGACGTTCGAGGAGCTCTTCGCCGAACTCCAGCAGAAGGCCGCCAACGGCGACCCCGCGACCTCCCGTACCGCCGAGCTGGTGGACAAGGGTGTCCATGCCATCGGCAAGAAGGTCGTCGAGGAGGCTGCCGAGGTGTGGATGGCCGCCGAGTACGAGGGCAAGGAAGCCGCCGCCGAGGAGATCTCCCAGCTGCTGTACCACGTCCAGGTGATGATGGTCGCGCGCGGGATCTCCCTGGACGACGTCTACGCCCACCTCTGAGCCAGCCCGTCCCTCCGTACACATCACGCGAACAAAGGAAGCCCGTCTCATGCTGCGCATCGCCGTCCCCAACAAGGGTTCACTGTCCGGACCTGCGTCGGCGATGCTCCATGAGGCGGGCTACCAGCAGCGCAAGGAATCCAAGGAGCTCGTCCTCGTCGACCCCGAGAACGAGGTCGAGTTCTTCTACCTGCGTCCGCGTGACATCGCGATCTACGTCAGCTCCGGCCGGCTCGACATCGGCATCACCGGCCGCGACCTGCTGCTGGACTCCGGTGCCAACGCCGAGGAGATCCTCGAGCTCGGATTCGCCCGCTCCACCTTCCGCTATGCCACCAAGCCGGGCACCGCCGCCGGTGTCCAGGACTTCGGCGGCATGACGATCGCCACCTCCTACGAGGGCATCGTCGCCAAGCACCTCGCCGACAACGGCATCGACGCCTCGGTCGTCCACCTCGACGGCGCGGTGGAGACCTCCATCGACCTCGGGGTCGCCCAGGTCATCGCCGATGTCGTGGAGACCGGTACCAGCCTGCGCAACGCCGGCCTCGAGGTCATCGGCGAGCCGATCCTCACCTCCGAGGCCGTCGTCATCCGCCGGGCCGACGGGCAGGCCGAGAAGTCCGCGGAACCCAAGGTGCAGCAGTTCCTGCGCCGGCTCCAGGGCGTCCTCGTCGCCCGCAGCTACGTGATGATGGACTACGACTGCCGGGTCGAGCACCTCGAGAGGGCCGTCGCCCTCACCCCCGGTCTCGAGTCCCCGACGATCTCCCCCCTGCACCACGAGGGCTGGGTCGCCGTGCGCTCCATGGTCGCCGCCAAGGAAGCCCAACGGATCATGGACGATCTGTACGACCTCGGCGCCCGGGCCATCCTCACCACGGCCATTCACGCCTGCCGGCTCTGAAGGACAACCGAATCACCATGTCCGCCCCCGCGCCCCGACTCCCCGCGCTCCCGGTCACGTTCAGGCCGACCCGCACCCGGATCGTCCTGCTGACCGTGGGCGCGGTGATGTGCACCGTTCTCATCACCGTGACCCTGCTGCTGGAGCGCCTCAGCGCACCCGAACGGGTCAGCTTCATCTTCACCGCGCTGCTCTTCTTCGGCATCCTGGCCCTGCTGAGCCGGCCCAAGGTCGTCGCCGACGAGAACGGCGTCACCGTCGTCAATCTCACCCGAACGCGCCGGCTCGCGTGGCCGGAGATCCTCCGGGTCAATCTGCGCCCCGGCGATCCCTGGGTGTTCCTCGATCTCAGTGACGGCACCAGCCTGCCTGTGCTCGGCATCCAGCCCGGCATCGCCAGGGCGCACGCCATCAGCGACGCCCGCGCGCTGCGCGCCCTCGCCGAGAGCCGCGGCACCCGCCCGGATGCCGACTAGCTCACCTCCTCTGCCCCGAGCGGCGTGGGCTTGACTACTCTGGTGGCGGCGGCGCCGAGCGCGCCCCGCCCCGAACCATGCGGCCCCGCGGCCGGCGGGGCACCCTGCGAACCGAGGAGTGACTGACTCCGGCAATGGACGGATCGTCCGGTAGTACCTGCGCCGCCCCCTCCCAGGAGGCGGCGGCATGATTGTCCCCCTGCTGCTGCTCGCCGCAGCGTTCCTGCTGATCCTCGCCAACGGCTTCTTCGTGGCGGCCGAGTTCGGCCTGGTCACCGTGGAACGCGCCGAGGCCGAGCGCGCCGCTGCCGAAGGCGACCGCCGCGCCCGGCGCGTGGTCACCGCGCTGCGGGAGCTGTCCTTCCAGCTCTCCGGTACACAGCTCGGCATCACCATCACCAGCCTCGTCGTCGGTATGCTCGCCGAACCCGCGCTCGCACAGTTGCTCGACCGGCCGCTGACCGCGACCGGGCTGCCCGAAGGCGCTGTGTCCGGGGTCGCGGTGGTGATCGGCATGCTGCTCGCCTCCGCCGTCCAGATGGTGATCGGCGAGCTCGTCCCCAAGAACTGGGCCATCTCCAGGCCGCTGCAGGTGGCACGGTTCGTCGCAGGCCCTCAGCACCGCTTCTCGGCCCTGCTCCGCCCGGTCATCACCCTGCTCAATGCTGCCGCCAACCGCCTTGTACGGCTGCTGGGCGTCGAACCCGCCGAGGAGTTGGCCTCCGCCCGTACGCCCGGCGAACTGGTGGCACTCGCCCGCCACTCGGCGCAGGCCGGAGCGCTGGAACAGGACACCGCGGATCTGTTCGTCCGCACCCTGTCACTGGGCCATCTCACCGCCCAGCATGTGATGACCCCGAGGGTGAAGGTGAGCGCCCTGCAGTCCGACGCCACCGCCACCGATGTCCTCAACCTGACCCGGGCGACGGGTCTTTCGCGCTTCCCCGTCTACCGGGAGCGCATCGACGAGATCGTCGGCATGGTGCACCTCAAGGACGCACTCGCCGTACCCGTCGGCGAACGGCAGCGCACCCGTGTCGACAAGGTGGCCGTCCCGCCGCTGCTGGTGCCCGAGACGCTGCCCGTGCAGCACCTGCTCGAGCGCCTGCGCAGCGAACAGCCCATAGCCGTCGTCGTCGACGAGTACGGCGGCACCGCCGGAGTGGTCACCCTGGAGGACATCGTCGAGGAGCTCGTCGGCGAGGTACGCGACGAGCACGACGCCGAGCCGGACGAGCGGCCGGAACTGGCCCCCGTGCCCCCGGAGGACGGAAGGCCCGCCTGGGAGGCCGACGGCAGCTGCCGCGTGCTGACCCTGCGCCGCATCGGACTCGAGGCGCCCGACGGCCCCTACGAGACCGTCGCCGGACTCGTCGCCGACCTGCTGGGCCGCATTCCCGTCCCCGGCGACCGGGCCGAACTGCCCGGCTGGCGGCTTTCGGTGCGCCAGGTGCACCGCTATCGCGCCGAGCGGGTACGCCTGGTGCGCACCGCCGATGTACCGGCGATGACGGAGGCCTCCCGATGAGCGTCCTGCAACTGCTGTTCGCGCTGCTGCTGGTGCTGGCGAACGGATTCTTCGTCGGGGCCGAGTTCGCCCTCGTGTCCGTACGCCGCAGCCAGATCGACCCCCTGGCCGCGGCAGGCTCCGGCCGGGCCCGGCAGGTGCTGCACGGGCTGGAGAACCTGCCGCAGATGATGGCGGCCGCACAGTTCGGCATCACCATCTGTTCCCTGACCCTCGGCGCGGTGGCCGAGCCGACCGTGGCGCATCTGCTGGAGCCGGTCTTCCACGCCGCCCATGTGCCCGAGGGGCTCATCCATCCGCTCGGCTATGTCATCGCCCTGGCCGTTGTGGTCTTCCTGCACCTGGTCATCGGCGAGATGCTGCCGAAGAACCTGGCCATGGCCGCGCCCGAGAAGACAGCCCTGTGGCTCAGCCCCGGCCTGGTCGGCTTCGCCCGGCTGTGCCGTCCGGTCACGACGGCACTCGGAGCATGCTCCCGGCTGGTGCTGCGGGTCTTCAAGGTCGAGCCGAAGGACGAGGTGGAGGCGGTCTTCACCAGTGAACAGCTCAACCGGCTCGTCGAGGACGCGGGCCAGGCCGGACTTCTCGAGCCCGCCGAGCAGGAGCGCCTCGAGGACGCGCTGGAGCTGGGCAGCCGCCCGGTGACCGACGTGCTGATCACGCGTTCCGCGCTGGTGACGGTGGACCCTTCGGTCACGCCCGTGCAGATAGAGGAGCTGACGGTACGCACCGGCTACTCGCGTTTCCCGGTCTGCGCGGAGGGCCTGGCCGGCTCCTTCATGGGCTATCTGCACGTCAAGGATGTGCTGGACCTGGAGGAGAGGGAACGGGCGGTGCCCCAGCACATCTGGCGGCCGATGGCGACGCTGCGGGCGGAGCTGCCGCTGGACGACGCCCTCACCGTGATGCGCCGGGCGGCCACCCACCTCGCCCAGGTCGCCGACGCCTCGGGACGGGTGCTCGGCCTGGTCGCCCTCGAAGACGTACTGGAGATGCTGGTCGGCGAGGTGCGTGACCCTGCCCACCGGCTCGCGGTGCCCAGGTCCCCGCGCACCGCGGCGGACACGGCCCTCGTCAGCTGACCGTCAGCCCAGGGGAGGGTCCTGCGGGCCGCGGCCCGCAGGACCGCGGCCCGACAGGACCTCCCCGTACGCCTGCATCAGATCGGGCAGCCGCAGCGTGGAGAGGTCCTCGCGGGTCGGCGTGCCCGGATAGGTGGACAGCCGCAGATCCCGGTAGGCACAGCTCTTCTCGTACAGCGTGCGCAGAAAACGGCCGTTGCCCAGCTCGTCGATCCAGCCCTGGTCGACGACATGACCGCTGATGGACCGCAGTTCCTCGCGTGCCTCGTCGTCCCACACATCGCCGTTCTCGGCGGCCAGCACCGCGGCGATCGCGGACAGTTCCAGCGGACGGTAGGAGGGGAAGTCGACCCGGGTGGTGAAGCGCGAGGAGAGGCCCGGATTGGTCGCGAGGAGCCGGTCCATGCCCTCGGGGTATCCGGCCAGGATGACGACCAGATGGTCCCGGTTGTCCTCGGCGCGCTTGAGCAGCACCTGCAGTGCCTCGTCGCCGTAGGCGTCCCCCTTGCTGTAGCCGGAGTTGGACAGGCTGTACGCCTCGTCGACGAAGAGCACACCGCCCAGCGCCGAGTCGATGAGCTCATTGGCCTTGACGGCTGTCTGACCGAGGAACTCGCCCACCAGATCGGCTCGTTGAGCCTCCACCAGATGGTCGCCGCCGAGCAGCCCGAGCGCGTAGAAGACCCGGCCGAGGATGCGCGCCACCGTGGTCTTTCCCGTGCCCGAGGGGCCCGAGAAGACGAAGTGACGCTTGGGCGGCTGCACCGGCAGCCCCTGACCGGCCCGCAGCCGCGCCATCTCAAGCTGCGCGGACAATGCCCTGACCTGCCGCTTCACCGGCTCCAGGCCCACCATGCGCTCCAGCTCGGCCAGCGCATCCGCCAGCAGCTCAGGGTCGGTGGGACCGGCAGGGAACTGCGGGGGAGCGGGCTGGGCGGGAACCGCTTTCTTGCGCCGCAGCCCCTCGGCCGGGGCGACCGGCGCCGTGCCGGGCAGCGGGCTCTGCGCATCCCCGCCGAGCCTCGGCTCGGCCGTGAGCGGCCCCTCGCCCTCGGCCTGGGCGTCCACTGCGTCCTGCCCGAGCCCGGCCAGGGACACGGCGGCGAAGCCCGCCGACTCGTCGTAGCCGTCGATTCCGTCGTAGTCGGCGATGGCCGCAAGGCGCGCCGAGGTGTCCATGAAGGCCGGATCGATGCGGTGGACGGCGCGGTACAGCGGGAGCGCGGCCGCGCTGCGCCCGGTGCCCTCGTGCGCCCGCGCCAGCCAGTACCGCAGCTCCTTGCGCTGCGGCTGCTCGCTGCGGCAGCGCATCAGCGCGGCGGCCAGCAGGGGCCCCGCCTGCCCGTACATCTCCATCCGCACCCGGGCCATCCCGCCGAACAGACCGGCCTCGATGCCCAGCAGCGGATCGTTGACCAGCGGCTCGGTGTGGCGCACGAGCTGTTCCCAGTCCTTGACCAGATACGCCCGGCAGGCATGCAGGAACCGGACCTGAGGGTCCGCGTCGACCGGCGGCAGAGCGGCGAGCGCCCGGTCCAGCTCCGCCACATGCCGGCCGTCGAGCCAGTGGGAGGCGTGCGCGAGGAGCAGATCACGCTGGCTCTCGAGTACCGGCTGGACCCACCAGCCCAGCCAGTACCAGGAGTTGAGGGTGCGCCGATGGCGGGCCCGCTGCTCGCCGAAGCGCTCGCGGTGGCGGTGCATGCGCAGCAGCGCTGTGGTCGTATCGACGCGCAGCGCATGCAGCCCGAGCCAGGCGTCAGCCATCCCGGGGTCCAGCTGCACGGCCGTACGGAACTCCTCCTCGGCCTGCGGGTACGCGCCCATGGTGCAGGCGTCCACGCCGCGCACCCAGGCCCGGTCGGCCGGTGACTGTGCGCCCTGCGGGCCGACGTCCATAGGGTCCCCCCACTCCCCCCACAAGCCGAGCACCAGTGTTGTCCGCCGGGTGGGCGCCCATCGGCAGCGTCAGCAACCGCCAAGCCATGGGCGGGAATTGACCCCACCGGGGTGCATCGTACCTGCGCAGGGGGTGGCGATTAAGGGCGCCGCGAGGACCCGGCAACGGTGACCCAGGGTGAGCGGAAGGGGTCGGGTTCGCCGCGGGAGGAAGGGGGAGAGGCAGAACGAAGCCCCCGATCACGGGGGAACAACCGGGGGCTTCGCGTCTGCGGCGGCTTCGGAAAGCCGCACATTGAGAACGTAAGACCTGTACGCCCCGTCGGTCAAGCAGAGTTGAGACACTCTTGAGTCGGAATTCCGACTGTTCAGTATGCCTGGAGATGTCCGTAACTCTACGTGATGATTTGGTTCGATCGTGCAGTCCCAGCAGGTCCGCGCCGTCCCTCGTATCCCTCCCGGCACTCACATATCAGCGTGTCCGCGAACGGACGAGAGGGATCCGCCGAGAAATGGCGTGTCTCCGCCACGGTCCACGTGTCCCAGAAGCCCCGCAGCCCCGCACCGTCCCGTGCCCTTCCGCGGGCCCAGGACTCCTCGGCATCCCGCTCCATCCACAGCAGCCGGGCGAGATACGGGCGCAGCGCCCTCCGGCCCGCCCCCACACCCTCGACCAGAACGACCGGAGCGGCCTCGAGCCGCCGCGGGCCGCCGAAGCTCCGCAGGTTCCAGTCGTACGGGTGATAGAGCGCCGGCGCTCCCGTTGACAGTGGTGCGATCACCTCGGCCAGCATCCGGTCGGTCCACGCGAAGAGCTCCTCGTGGCTGGCCAGATCGTCCAGGTGCAGCACAGGCGCCGCGGTGTCGTCCCCGACCGCCGCGGCGAGCCGCGCGGCGAAGGTGCTTTTGCCCGATCCGGCGTGGCCGTCCACCGCGACCAGTCGCACCGGCCCGCAGGAGGGGGCGAGGGCGCGCAGCTCCGCGGCGAGCCGGTCGAGGTCGTCCATGGCCTCACCCTATGAGGCCGCCGCATCCCGCCGCAGGTCACTCCCCCGCGCCCTGCGTGCGGGACCCCCAGTGGACAAGACCAATATTGCTCGGGCGGCGCGGCCCCAGGTGCTGGCAGAAGTCCGAGGGGACCCGGGATAGTTGCCCCACTGTCGCGCACCTGACTTGGGGGTCCCATGGCCAGACCGACTTCGCGCAGAACCGTTCTGGGTGCCGCGATCGCGGCAGCCGCGAGTGCGGGGGCGCTGACCTCCGCCGCCGGGCCGGCGTCCGCCGCCCCGCCGTCCACGCGCCGGGCACCGGCTCCGGCTCCGCTGATCGACAACCGCTTCTGGTCGACGTACACCGACTGGCGCTGCGGCGACGCGGCGGGCACACAGGTGGTCGCGGGCCGCCGGCCCGGCCTGGTGATCGCGTCCCCCGTCGGTACCGTCGACCACACCGATCCGCACACCGGAAGGAGCGCCACCTGGGAGTACGCCACCTGGACCTCACCGGTGCACCGCTCGCGCGTCCCGGCCACCGAGGTCATCGCCTCCTGGAACGCCCATACCCCGGCCGGGACCTGGCTCCAGGTCGAGCTGAGCGGTGCGTACTCCGACGGCAGCGGGACGCCCTGGTTCGTGATGGGCCGCTGGGCGGCCGGCGACGGCGACATCCGCCGCACCTCCCTCGACGACCAGAGTGACGGCAGGGCGAGCATCTGGACCGACACGTTCGCGATCGACGACACCACGAGCGGGCTGAGGCTGGAGACGTACCGGCTGCGGCTCACCCTCTACCGCAGGCCCGGCACCCGGGTCACGCCGACCGTGTGGCGGGTCGGCGCCATGGCATCCGACATCCCGGACCGTTTCGGGGTGCCCGCATCCGTGCCCGGCCTCGCTCGTGAGCTGCGCGTGCCGCGGTACTCCCAGAACACCCATGTGGGCCAATACCCGGAGTACGACAACGGCGGCGAGGCCTGGTGCAGCCCCACCTCCTCGCAGATGATCATCGAGTACTGGGGGCGGAAGCCCTCCGCCGCGGACCTGGTCTGGGTGAATCCCGACTTCGCCGACCCGCAGGTCTGCCACGCGGCCCGCTTCACCTTCGACTACCAGTACGAAGGCTGCGGCAACTGGCCGTTCAACGCCGCCTACGCCGCCACCTACCGGGACCTGAACGCCGTGGTCACCCGGCTTTCCTCGCTCACCGACCTGGAGGGGCTGATCCGGGCGGGCATCCCGGCCATAACGTCCCAGTCCTTCCGCAAGGAGGAGCTGACCGGAGCGGGCTACGGGACCGCCGGGCATCTGATGACGGCGATCGGCTTCACCGCGGGCGGCGATGTGATCGCCAACGACCCCGCATCGCCCAGCAACGAGGCCGTGCGCCGCGTCTACCGGCGCGCCGAGTGGGAGAACATCTGGCTGCGCACCAAGCGCTACAACGCGAGCGGCAAAGTGGTCTCCGGCACAGGCGGCGTCTGCTACCTCTTCTGGCCCGAGCACCCCAGCCCCGCCCAGCGCCGTGCGCTGGCGGCCTTCGGTATCCACTGAGCACGGGCCGGTTCCCCGGGCAGTGACCAACGTCTCTGTTCCGGGGGCCGGTATCCCTGGCACTGTGGTGGGTCCCGGGGGGCGACCATCAGCCGGACGAGTGAGCGAGATCCACCATGACTTCGACCGCAGCAGCAGCCGCGGACCGTACCCCGATCCGTAGCCGGACCGGTGGCCCCGACGACGCTCCGAAGATCCTCGAGCACATCCTCGGCTGGACCCTTGTCGTCGTTCTCGCCATGTTCGTCACCCAGGCAGGCCTGATCTAGGGCCTCTCGCCGACCCGACCACGACCCGCTGGTTCGTGACGACGGGAACGATAACCGGACCCGGCCGGGCGGGTCCCCGGTACCTCGTGACGGAAGCCGTCCGATCGGGCATACTCAACGCGCCACAGCCACTGTCCTGCGTCTTTCGTGATCCGGAAGGGCAGCATCGGCCTGGCAGTACAAACGGCGGCGCGCCCACACCCTTCGTGCGCGACCGCCGCAGCGCCCGACAGGGAGGAGAGCGCCGCAATGCCCGACCGCGCCCCGCAGCCGGTGGACCGTGAACTGCCCACCGAGGAGGCCAGGGATCTGATCACCCTGGTCCGCGACATCGTCCAGCGGGAGATCGCCCCCCGCGCGGCCGAGGAGGAGGAGGCCGGGCACTTCCCGCGCGAGGTCTTCTCACTGCTGTCCGAAGCCGGACTGCTCGGCCTGCCGTACGACTCCGAGTACGGCGGTGGGGACCAGCCCTACGAGGTCTACCTCCAGGTGCTCGAAGAGCTCGCCGCGGCCCGGCTCACCGTCGGCCTCGGCGTCAGCGTCCATTCGCTCGCCTGCCACGCACTCGCCGGGTACGGCACCAAGGAGCAGAAGACCGAGCATCTGCCGGCCATGCTCGGCGGCGGCCTGCTCGGCGCGTACTGCCTGTCCGAACCCGCCTCCGGGTCCGATGCGGCGTCCCTGCGTACCAAGGCGGTCCGCGACGGCGACGACTGGGTCGTCACCGGTACCAAGGCGTGGATCACCCACGGCGGCATCGCCGACTTCTGCACCGTCATGGCCCGCACTGGCGGGGAGGGGGCGCGCGGTATCAGCGCCTTCCTGGTCCCCGGCGACGCACCGGGCCTGAACGCGGCGGCCCCCGAGAAGAAGATGGGCATGAAGGGCTCGCCCACCGCCCAGCTCCACTTCGACGGCGTCCGGATCCCCGACTCCCGCCGGATCGGCGAGGAGGGCCAGGGCTTCGCGATCGCACTGTCGGCGCTCGACTCGGGCCGCCTCGGGATCGCCGCCTGCGCCATAGGTGTCGCTCAGGCCGCCCTCGACGAGTCGATCGCCTACGCCACGGGACGCCTGCAGTTCGGCCGCCCCATCGCGGACTTCCAGGGGCTGCGCTTCATGCTCGCCGACATGGCCACCCGGATCGAGGCGGGGCGCGCCCTGTACCTCGCGGCAGCCCGGCTGCGGGACGCGGGCCGGCCGTTCTCCCGGCAGGCCGCCATGGCCAAGCTGTTCTGCACGGACGCGGCGATGGGCGTGACCACCGACGCGGTCCAGGTTCTGGGTGGTTACGGCTACACCCAGGACTTCCCGGTCGAGCGCTACATGCGTGAGGCCAAGGTGCTGCAGATCGTCGAGGGCACCAACCAGATCCAGCGCATGGTCATCGCCCGTCACCTCGCCGGACCCGAGACGCGCTGATCGGTCCCTCGCTGATCGGTACCCCGCTGATCCGGCCGAAGCTGATCCGTCCGGTGCTGATCCGCCCGGCGGAAGACGGGCGTGAAGGTCAGCGGCGCCGCGAGCCTGCTCCACTCGGGGTCGCGGCGCCCGGGCAGGGTTCTGCCACGGCTCGCCCACAGCTGGAGCAGGTCACGGTAGATGGGTGGATCGGCGGGGTGGTGAACCGATTCTGCGTTTGAGGCCGGTGACGGCGTGGACACAGGCGCCGGTGCGGGAGGGGCAGGAGCCGGCGGGGCAGGCATTACCAGCCGCCGACGGCGGTGACCGGTCGTGGAATGCAGCAGGGACATGCCCGGCCAACGGCCGTGCACCACAAGGGGTTACCGGCAGGGCAATTCGCGCGCCAGTGCACGGACTACCCGGCGCGGCGGGAGTGCGGTGTGCTCTGCGCGGCACGGGTGTACGGCCCATGCAGCCGGCGGGCTGCGGGCAGCACGGCGCGGCCGGAGAACCGACTCCCCGGCCGGCCACCCCCATCCGGGATCAGGCTGCGTGCCGCATGGGTGCCACTTTCAGCGGACGGGATCCCGGGCCGCCGACGTGCGAGAAGGGCTGGGTCCGCCAGTCGAGGCCCTGAGGCAGCGTCAACAGCAGGGCGGTGTCCTGCTCCTGGAGCTCGAGCGACTCATCGGCGGGGCGGGCCTCGGCGGCCGGCCGGCCGATGCCCGCGCACACGGTCAGCCCGAAGGGATTCCACGGGGTGGGGCACAGCGCGTGCTCCGGGAGGACGTCCTCGTCGGCGAGCAGCGCGATCGGCTGTGCACAGTCCGGGCAGATCACCCGGTACATCTCGAAGGTGTCGTACGCGTCCGGTTCGTCGATGTCGGCCAGTTCGGCCGGATCAACAGGCTCCGGTTCGGTACGTCCGGTGTTCTTAAGGCTCTGCATGGAGAATCTCCCCCTCGGATGGGCCGACCAGGCACTTGTGGCCTCGACCACAGCAAGCAATTCCCACCCCGCCGGGCAGGTAACCGTGGGGTCACGCCGGACCAGGGCGGCAAACCTGTGGTGTTCGTCACATGCCTGCCGCAGGTGCCCCCTCCGGGCACCCGGCGACTGTGCCGGAAGCGACCTGGGGCAATAAGTTGACCGCATGGAGGAGCTGGATCGTCAGATCGTGGAATTGCTCGTCAAGGACGGGCGGATGAGCTACACCGACCTGGGCAAGGCCACCGGCCTGTCCACATCGGCGGTGCATCAGCGCGTCCGCCGCCTGGAGCAGCGGGGGGTCATCCGCGGCTACGCCGCCGTCGTCGACCCCGAATCGGTGGGGCTGCCTCTCACCGCCTTCATTTCGGTGAAGCCGTTCGACCCCAGTGCACCCGACGACATCGCGGACCGGCTCGCCGGCGTCCCCGAGATCGAGGCATGTCACAGCGTGGCCGGCGACGAGAACTACATCCTCAAGGTGCGCGTATCCACCCCGCACGAGCTGGAACACCTGCTCACCCGCATCCGCTCCCTGTCCGGGGTGTCCACCCGCACCACGGTCGTGCTGTCCACCCCGTACGAGGCACGTCCGCCGCGAATCTAGGCTGGTCCCATGACCGAGAGCACCGCCCTGAAGAGCGAACACCGCACCGTGCTGCTGCGCGGCGGTGAAGTCCACAGCCCCGCAGACCCCTTCGCCACCGCGATGGTCGTGGAGAAGGGGCACATCGCCTGGGTGGGCGCCGAAGGCGCCGCCGACGCCTTCGGCGCCGGGGTCGACGAGGTCGTGGATCTGGAAGGCGCTCTGGTCACCCCCGCGTTCACCGACGCGCATGTTCACACGACGGCGACCGGACTCGCCCTCACCGGACTCGATCTGAGCGGCGCCGCTTCGCTCGCCGAGGCAGCGGCTCTCGTACGGAAGTACGCGGCGGCCCGCCCCGACGACCGGATCCTGATCGGTCACGGCTGGGACGCCTCCCGATGGCCGGAGGGCCGGGCGCCGCGCCGCGACGAGCTCGACGAGGTGGCCGGCGGGCGGCCCCTGTATCTGACCCGGGTCGACGTCCACTCCGCCGTCGTCACCACCGCCCTGCTGGACCTGGTGCCCGGCATCCGCTCCCTGGCCGGGTTCCGGGCCGACGAGCCGCTCACCGGCGACGCCCACCACGCGGTGCGCGCGGCCGCCTACGCCGCGCTCTCCCCGCAGCAGCGCACCGAGGCGCAGCGGGTGGCGCTGCGGCACGCGGCCTCCCTGGGCATCGGGACCGTCCATGAGTGCGGCGGACCCGACATCTCCGGTGAGGAGGACTTCACAGGCCTGCTGAAGCTGGCGGCGCAGGAGCCCGGGCCCCGGGTCGTCGGCTACTGGGCCGACCGGAACGTCGAGCGTGCGCATTCGCTCGGAGCCCTCGGCGCCGCCGGGGACCTTTTCGTCGACGGTTCACTCGGCTCGCACACCGCGTGCCTGCATGAGCCGTACGCGGACGCCTCCCACACCGGTACCGCCCACCTCGATGCGGCCGATATCGCCGCCCATGTCGTCGCCTGCACCGACGCCGGGCTCCAGGCTGGCTTCCACGCCATCGGCGATGCGGCCGTCGCCTCCGTGGTCGACGGCATGAGGGCGGCCGCGGACAAGCTCGGTCTCGCCCGCGTCCGCGCGGGCCGGCACCGGGTTGAGCACGCCGAGATGCTCACCCCCGAGACCGTCGCCGCCTTCGCGGAGTTCGGTCTCACCGCCTCCGTGCAGCCCGCCTTCGACGCGGCATGGGGTGGCGACCAGGGCATGTACGCCCAGCGCCTGGGACCGGGGCGGGCCCGGACCCTCAACCCGTACGCGGCCCTGCTGCGGGCCGGAGTGCCCCTCGCCTTCGGTTCGGACAGCCCTGTGACCCCGATGGACCCGTGGGGCACCGTGCGTGCGGCCGCCTTCCACCGCACCCCCGAGCACCGGATCTCGGTCCGTGCCGCCTTCACCGCGCATACGCGCGGCGGCTGGCGTGCCATCGGCCGCGACGACGCCGGGGTGCTCGTCCCCGGCGCACCGGCCGACTACGCGGTCTGGCGCACCGACGAACTGGTGGTGCAGGCACCGGACGACCGGGTCGCCCGCTGGTCCACCGACCCGCGTTCCGGCACCCCCGGCCTGCCCGATCTCACCCCCGGCGCGGACCTTCCCGTCTGCCTGCGGACGGTGGTCTTCGGACAAACCGTCTTTGTAACTCCGAACGGGTGACGTGCGGATATTCCGCCCTGCCCGCCGGTGCGCGCCACGCTCCGCCGCGACCTGCGGATCTTCCCCGCTGACCTGGACCTTCGAGCAATCCTCGCTGATCAGGTGACTGTTGACAGTGAGCGCCCACCGGCCGGTAGGTTCGGCCGGGTCCACCACAGGACGTCCGTCCGGCAGACCTCCACGCAGTCGTCGACCGCCGCTGGGCCATGGGGTGGTGTGCCGCACCGGCGCACCACCACTGGGAGCCAGGTCCAGCGCCCGCGTCTCGGGGGCAGAGGGAAGGTTTCACCGGCCGGCAGGTGTGACCCGGGTGGGCCCGGCGTTCAGTAGACAACGGCTCTCGGTCGATCCGCAGCCAGCGGGTCCCAGGTCGGCCCGAAGGACGCCGGGCCCGATCCGCTGCCGCCCCGGGCGCCTGGGGCCCCCGGCCCGTCCGCAACTGCTGCCGCCGCCGCGGAATACGTCCGGGTCCGTGCCGACGCGAGCGAGCTCGAGGCGCTCGCTATGGTGGGGTTCTGCGACGGACTTTAAGGGGCAGTAGTGAACGACGGTGGTGGGGTTCCCCGTGGCGGAGTCCAGGAGCGGCGCTACGGTCCGCTCGGCAAGGCCTTGGTGATCATCCCGACCTACAACGAGGCCGGGAACGTCCGGTCGATCGTCTCCCGGGTGCGCGCCGCCGTGCCCGACGCGGACGTCCTGGTCGCCGACGACAACAGCCCCGACGGCACCGGCAAGTTCGCCGATGAGCTCGCGGCCCAGGACGATCAGGTGCACGTGCTGCACCGCAAGGGCAAGGAAGGCCTCGGCGCGGCCTATCTGGCGGGCTTCGCCTGGGGCATCGAGCGCGACTACGGCGTCCTGGTCGAGATGGACGCCGACGGCTCCCACCAGCCCGAGGAACTGCCCCGGCTGCTGACCGCCCTCAAGAGCGCCGACCTCGTCCTCGGCTCCCGCTGGGTCCCCGGCGGCCGCGTCGTCAACTGGCCCAAGCACCGCGAGTTTCTCTCCCGCGGCGGCAGCACCTACTCCCGGCTGCTGCTCGGAGTGCCCATCCGGGACGTCACCGGCGGATTCAGGGCCTTCCGCGCCGAGACGCTCCAAGGGCTCGGCCTCGCCGAGGTCGCCTCGCAGGGCTACTGCTTCCAGGTCGACCTCGCCCGTCGCGCGGTCGCCGCCGGGTACCACGTCGTCGAAGTGCCCATCACCTTCGTCGAGCGCGAACTCGGCGACTCCAAGATGAGCCGGGACATCGTCGTCGAGGCGCTGTGGCGGGTCACCGCGTGGGGAGTGGGGGACCGGGCGAGCCGGCTGCTGGGCCGAGGGACCGTCGCGGGGCAGCACGGTCCCCGATCTTCCTGATCGCCCCCTTACGCCGCCCGGGCGGGCGTCCAGGCACACTGGGGACATGACGACCGGCGCACCGAACCCGACAGCCCCCAGGCGCTCACGCGCCCGCACCTTTGTCCCGCTCGGCATCGCCGCCTGGCTGGTCCTGGAGATCTGGCTGCTGACCGTCGCGGCGGGCGCGGTCGGCGCACTCACCGTCCTCGCCCTGCTGATCGGCTCCGGCGTGCTCGGAGCCTTCGTGATCAAGCGGGCCGGCCGCCGAGCCTTCTCCAGCCTCACCGAAACGCTGCAACAGCAGACCGGCCAGGCCCCGCCCTCCGGGGCCGCCGGCCCGCGCAGCAGCGGCAACGGCTTGCTGATGCTCGCCGGACTGCTGCTGATGCTGCCCGGCTTCGTCTCCGACGCCGCCGGACTGCTGCTTCTGCTGCCGCCCGTCCGTGCTCGCCTCGCGCGCTACACGGAGCGCTCCCTGGAGCGCCGGATGAGCGCGGCGGTGCCCGGTGGTTTCGGCGATGTCTTCCAGCAGGCCAGGATCCACCGCCCGGACGGCAAGATCGTGCAGGGCGAGGTCATCAGGAACGACCGTGAGCCGGCCCCGCGCCGTCACGAGGACCAGGGCCCCCCGCCGCCGCTGAACCGCTGAGCCCCGGGCGTGGCCACCCGTCGGCATGGCGCGGTGGTCGCGGCGGCGGCGTGGAACCACGCGCACAGCAAGACGGCGTGGAACACGCGCACAGCAAGAGCCGCGGGGGGGGGCCCCCAAAAGGGGGGGGGGGCCCCCGCCGCCGGTTTGTAAAAACATCAGCAGATGG
>NZ_JBIAPT010000011.1:0-52842 GCF_042888425.1 Streptomyces sp. NPDC002889 | reverse complement strand
GGGGCGGCGCCCCCCCCCCCCCCCACCACGCCGGCGCCAACCCCCCCCCCCCCCCCCCCCGGGGCCCCCCCCCCCCCCCGGGGGCCCCCCCCCCGCGGCTCTTGTTTCTCAGCTCTGCAGCTGTGGCTGTGCGATCAGGCGGACTTCCGGCTGTCGCGTGGGTGCACAGCGATGTTCATGGCACCGGAGCGCAGGACCGCCAGCCGCTCGGCCAGCACCTCCTCGAGCTCCTCGCGGGTACGCCGCTCCATGAGCATGTCCCAGTGCGTACGCGCCGGCTTGCCCTTCTTCTCCTCGGGGCCATCCCCGTCCACCAGGAGTGCCTGGGCGCCGCACGCCTTGCACTCCCACTCCGGCGGAATTTCCGCCTCGACCGAGAACGGCATCTCAAAACGATGTCCGTTCTGGCATGCGTACTCCACCGCCTGGCGCGGGGCCAGATCGATGCCGCGGTCCGTCTCGTAGCTGGTAACCACAAGTCGCGTGCCGCGGAGAGCTCGCTCACTCATGAATCGTGCCTCCCGGGCTTTGTCGCCCACAGGACAGGTGTCGCTGTCGTCGTCATCCGGTCAACGTCCGGTCGGCGGTAAAGATTCCCGTTCCGGGTCATGCGTCGCCCGTCGTGCCGCTGCTTTCCCATTGCTTGGGGTACCCACCAGTGCCCGGTTTGTCACATCTGACAGAAAGTGTCACCCAGTGATTTCACTTCTTCCGCACGCAGTAACGGTCCGCCTGGCAGGCCAAAGGCGTACACTACCGGCCTTTCACTTCAACGTCTAAATCCGCTCCGGAACCGGGTTGCCCGCGGCGGCCACTGCCCGGCGCACCGGCACCCGTGCCAGCAGCACGAATCCCAGCGCGAAGAAGATCACCAAGGAGATGATGGCGTCCCGGTAGCTGCCCGACATCTGATACGCCAAACCGAAGACGAGCGGACCGAGCCAGCTCAGCCCGCGGTCGCTCATCTCGTAGGCCGAGAAGTACTCCGCCTCCTTGCCGCGCGGCACCAGATGTGAGAACAGCGACCGCGACAGCGCCTGACTCCCGCCCAGCACCAGGCCGATCGCCGCCGCCAGGGCGAAGAACCACACCGGAGCGTGCGCCGGCAGGAAGTAGCCCGCCGCAAGGATCAGCGTCCAGACGGCCAGTGAGCCGAGGATCGTCCGCTGCGCACCGTAGGTCCTGGCCAGTCGGCCCATGCCCAGCGCGCCCGCCACCGCCAGTACCTGCACGAGCAGCACCGCGATGATCAGCGTCGTCTGGTCCAGGCCCAGCTCCTTCGAACCGTAGATCGAGGCCTGCGAGATCACCGTCTGCACGCCGTCGTTGTAGATGAGATACGCCAGCAGGAACGACAGCGTCAGAGGATGCCTGCGCATGTCCCGCAGCGTTGCCGTCAGCTGCCGCCAGCCCGAACCGACCGCGCCCTCACCGCTCGGTGCCACCCGCCGGTCGCGCAGCCTGCGCAGCGGGATCAGCGTGAAGGCTCCCCACCACAGACCCGCCGACGCCAGACAGATCCGGACCGCCTCGCCCTCGGACAGGCCGAAGGACTCGTGCCCCGAGTAGACGACCAGGTTCAGCACCAGGACGAGGGCGCCCGAGGTGTAGCCGAAGGCCCAGCCCCTGGACGACACCGCGTCCCGTTCGTCCGGCTCGGCTATCTGCGGCAGATAGGCGTTGTAGAGGACCATCGACACCGACAGTGAGGCATTGGCGACGATCAGCAGGAAAGCGCCCAGCAGGTACCGGTCGCCGTCCAGGAGGAACATCCCGGTGGTCGCCGCCGCGCCCAGGTACGCGGCGAGCGCCAGCAGCGGCTTCTTGCGGCCCGTACGGTCCGCGGCGGCGCCCGCGAGCGGCATCACCAGCACCGCGACCACCACCGACACCGACACCGCGTATGCGAAGAGGGACCCCGCCCGCACCGGAATGCCCAGGGGATGTACGAACCCGTCGCCGTCCGCCGCGGCCTCGGCCACCGACGTCAGATACGGACCCAGGAAGACGGTCAGGACGCTCGTCGAGTACACCGAGCACGCGAAGTCGTAGAAGTACCAGCCGCGTTGCTCGCGTCTGCGTTCGTCCGTCCCGTCGGTGCGATCCGCGGTGCCCGCAGTCATCCGCGCCCCCTCGCTCGTGCTGTGGCAGACGCGCGCGGGCTTCAGACCCATACTCCCCGGTCGGTCATTACCGTGCGCAACGTCTCCAGATGATCGGTCATGATGCCATCCACGCCAAGGTCCAGGAGCGCCGCCATCCTGTCGGCCTCGTTCACCGTCCAGACATGGACCTGGAGCCCCCTTTCGTGGGCCGCCCGTACGAAGCGCCGGTCCACCACGCGGATGCCGCTCTGCGTCTCGGGCACCTGGGCGCACACCGCGCCGCTGCGCAGCGCCGCGGGGATCCCGTAGGAGCGCAGGCGCAGGGCGAGCACACCCCGCACGCCGTACGACGTCGCCAGCCGCGGACCGGCGAGCCGCTTCGCCCGCGCGACCCGGTTCTCCGAGAACGAGCCGATGCACACGCGGTCCCAGGCGTCGGTGCGGCGGATCAGCTCGACGAGCGGCACCAGCGCCGAATCGACCTTCAGATCCACGTTCCAGCGGGCCTTCGGGAACTCCTCCAGCAGCTCCTCGAACAGCGCCAGCGGTTCCCTGCCCCCGACCCTGGCCCGCTGCACCTCGCTCCACGGCAGGTCGGCTATGCGCCCCTTCGCGTCGGTGACCCGGTCCAGTGTGTCGTCGTGGAAGGCGACCAGCCGGCCGTCCGCGGTGGTGTGGACGTCGGTCTCGAAGTAGCGGTAGCCGGCATCGGCGGCCCGCCGGAAGGCGGCCGCGGTGTTCTCCAGGCCGTCCGCCGCTCCGCCGCGATGGGCGAAGGCGAGCGGGGCCGGGTGGTCCAGGTAGGGGTGGAGTACGCGAGTCACGGCCGAAGTATCGCTCGATTCGGTGTCCCGCCGGCGACGACGGTGGTGCCACCGCTCGTCCCGGGGATGGCGAAAAGCCTCAGGAACAGCTGAGCGAGCGGTCCTATCGCCAGCGCGTACGCGACCGTGCCGAGGCCCGCGGTGCCGCCGAGGGCCCAGCCGCCGGCGACCACCACGACCTCGATAGCGGTGCGCACCACCCGGATCGAGCGGCCCGTGAGGCGGTGCAGCCCCGTCATCAGACCGTCCCGCGGCCCCGCGCCGAAGCGCGCCGAGATGTAGAGACCGGTCGCCGCACCGTTCAGCACGATGCCCGCGACCATCAGCGCGATCCGCGTCCCGAGCCCGTGCACCTGAGGGACCAGAGCCAGCGTGGCGTCGATCGCGAGACCGATCGCGAACACATTGGAGATCGTGCCGAGTCCAGGTCGTTCCCGGATCGGGATCCACGCGAGGAGCACCAGCGCGCCGACGATGATCGACACCACGCCGATCGTGAGACCGGTACGCTCCGCCAGCCCCTGATGCAGCACACCCCACGGCTCGAGACCGAGCCCGGCGCGTACGAGGAGCGCCGAGCTCGCCCCGTAGAGCGCCAGCCCTCCGTACAACTGCAGGAATCGGCGAGTGAGATGCGCAGACACAAGGGCCCCCAGTGGTGATAGTGGACTGACGCATGACACTCTGTGGCTATGGAATGGATGCCAACCATGGCCAATTTCAGGAAGGTGGACTGACTTCCATGTCGCAGTGGACCTCGGCGGTAGGGGCGGCGCAGCTCGCCCGACAGCTCACCGCGCAGCAGCCGCGTCCCGCCGGACCCGGCACCCGCAAGCCGCCCGCGTACCGGGCGCTCGCCGACGGCGTCCGGCTGCTCGTCCTCGAAGGCCGGGTCCCGGTCGCGGCCCGGCTGCCCGCCGAGCGCGAACTCGCCCTGGCGCTGTCGGTCAGCCGTACGACCGTCGCCGCGGCCTACGAGGCGCTGCGTGCCGAAGGCTTCCTGGAGTCCCGCAGAGGAGCGGGCAGCTGGACCGCCGTCCCCGCGGGCAACCCGCTCCCGGCGCGCGGCCTCGAACCGCTGCCGCCCGAGTCCCTCGGTTCCATGATCGACCTCGGCTGCGCGGCGCTGCCCGCGCCCGAGCCCTGGCTGACCCGGGCCTTCCAGGGCGCTCTGGAGGAACTGCCTCCGTACGCCCACACCCACGGCGACTACCCCGCCGGTCTGCCCGCGCTGCGCCAGATGCTCGCCGATCGCTACACCGAGCGCGGCATCCCCACCATGCCCGAACAGATCATGGTCACCACCGGGGCCATGGGCGCGATGGACGCCATCTGCCATCTGTTCGCCGGACGGGGCGAGCGCGTCGCGGTGGAATCCCCCTCCTACGCCAACATCCTCCAGCTGATGCGGGAGGCAGGGGCGCGCCTGGTGCCCGTGGCCATGGCCGAGGGACTGACCGGCTGGGACATGGGCCGCTGGCGTCAGGTTCTGCGCGACGCGGCGCCGCGGCTCGCCTATGTCGTCGCCGACTTCCACAACCCCACCGGTGCGCTCGCCGACGAGGACCAGCGGCGCCACCTCGTGGATGCGGCCCGCTCGGCCGGAACGGTCCTCGTCGTCGACGAGACCATGACCGAGCTCCATCTCGACGGCGGCACCGGCATGCCCCGGCCGGTCTGCGCCTTCGACCCGGCAGGCTCCACCGTGCTCACCGTCGGCTCCGCCAGCAAGGCCTTCTGGGCGGGCATGCGCATCGGCTGGGTGCGCGCCGCCCCGGACGTGATCCGCTCACTGGTCGCGGCCCGCGCGTACGCCGACCTGGGCACGCCGGTCCTGGAGCAGCTGGCCGTCAACTGGCTGATGCGCACGCGGGGCTGGGAGGAAGCGGTCGCGCTGAGACGCAGCCAGGCGCGCGAGAACCGGGACGCGCTGGTCGTCGCGCTGCGCAGGGAGCTCCCTGAGTGGGAATTCGACGTTCCCCGGGGCGGTCTGACGCTCTGGGTCCGTACCGGCGGCCTGTCCGGCTCCCGGCTCGCGGAGGTCGGCGAGCGGGTGGGAGTGCGGGTGCCGTCGGGGCCGCGCTTCGGGGTCGACGGGGCATTCGAGGGCTATGTGCGCCTGCCGTTCACGGTCGGTGGCCCGGTCGCCGAGGAGGCGGCGGCACGTCTGGCCGCTGCGGCCCGTCTGGTGCAGACGGGAGCGTCCACGGGCACCGAGGCGCCCCGCACGTTCGTGGCCTGACGGGACTCGCTGCAGCTCCCGGGTCAGCCCTCCGCAGGGACCGGGGTCACGGACGGCGTCGGAGCCGGGGGCGGGGCAACGGCTGCCGCCGGGGCCGGTTCCTGGGGGACCGGCGCCGCGGCCGCGGCGGTGCGGTCGGGGTGGGCCGGGAGGAGATCCAGGACCGCCTGGCGGTGCGCCTCGGTCGTGGCCTCGTCGTACGGGTCGGGGGTCGCCGGAACCTGCAGTCTGAGAACGGGGCCCGTGCCGAGCCGGGCATAACCCCGGCCGGGTGGCACCTGCGAGGTCGGTGTCGTGTGCGGCTGGACGCCGAGCACCGACTCGATGCGGTCGAAGTCCGCGGGGCCCAGCACGACCCGGGCCCGCGTGTGGGTCCATACCGGGTCGGCGAGTGCGTCCACGCTGTCGAACTGCTCCGCCACCACCACCGTGACGTGGGCGGCGCGTCCGTGCCGCAGCGGCACCTGGAGCAGCTCCTGCGGGTCGGTGCGGCCGTCCGCGGCGGCCAGGTGGCCGAGGACGCTCGGCCGGTCGAGCAGGATCCACAGCGGCCGCTTGGTGTCGTCGGGCGGGGCATGACCTGCCTGGCGGGCCCGGTTGGAGGCGATCAGCCGCCGCTCGGTCTCCTTCGAGGCCCACTCCAGGCTGGTCAGCGCGCCATCGAGACCGCACTCGACGGCGAGGACGCCGGGGCGCCCGGTCAGGCACGCGTACTCGCCCGTCCCGCTGCCCTCCATGATCAGTACGTCTCCGTGCTGGAGGGCCTGCAACGCGATCGAGCGCAGGAGTGTGGTGGTGCCGCTGCCGGGCTCGCCGACCACCAGCAGGTGCGGTTCCGTCGAGCGGGGCCCGGTGCGCCAGATGACCGGCGGGGCGTTGCCGGTCCGTGCACCCTGGGCGACCGGCACGGTGCGCTGCACCGCGCCGTCGTCGGTGAAGCCGAGCACGGTCTCGCCGGGGACGGTGACGAAACGCTGGGCGGCGATGGAGGTGGGCAGCGCCGGCAGCACGCTCATCACCAACTGGTTGCCCTCCTCGTCCCAGCTGAAGAGGTACTCGCGGCCGCGCCCGGACTTCGCGTGCAGCAGGTGCTCGATCCGGGTCCGGGATTCGGCCTCGGCATCGGTGAAGTAGGCGGGGTACTTCACCCGCAGCCGGCTGATCCGCCCGTTGCCGTCGAACTCGTACTCGCTGAACGCCTTGGTCCACTCCCCGCCGTGGGCGAACACCGGAGCGGGGTCCTCGGAAACCGAGAAGTAGGGCACCAGCGCCTCGTACACGGCCTGGAGCCGCCGTGCCTCCGCCTCGTCGGGCCCCGTTTCGACCGGGGTCCGTAGCCGTCCCTTCCAGGCGGCCGCGGCCATCACCGTGATCAGGGCCAGCAGCGGCCCGTACGGGATGAGCGCGACCGCCAGGACGCCGGCCGCGACGACGAACAGCGCGGGCCCACGCCGCTCCTTGGGCGTCCGGACCCACTTGTGGCGGGCCGTGGTGGCCAGTTGCCGCAGACCACGGGTGATCGTGATCAGTGGATGGAGTACGTCCGTGGCGCTTTCGGCGGCCGTGCGCGCGATCTCGCGACTGCGGGTGATCTGCGCGCTGCCGCTGCTCAGAATGCGGGGGAGTGGTCGCCGGGCCACATCGGTCTCCTGAAGGTGCTGAGCTGACGGGGGTCGGGGGCGGTCAGAACTTGATCCCGCCCAGCAGCCCGGCGAGGCTCGTCGTGCCTGCCGTGATGCTCGGAGCGATCGCGGTGCCCGCGAGGAAGAAGCCGAAGAGCGCGGAGACGCAGGCGTGGGACGCCTTGAGCCCGTCCTTCCTGAAGAACAGGAAGACGATGATGCCGAGCAGTACGACGCCTGACATGGACAGAATCATGAGATTCCTCCTGGGTGAGGGGACAGTCACCATGAGTTCTTCCATGCTTCCGGGTGGTATCTATGTGTTAAAAGGTGCAAATGAGTGAAATTCTCAGGTTTTCACTGCGCTGGCGGACGGCAGGTCATTGATCAAAGGGCGCGGCACGCGACCCCACGGCACAGTGCTTCCCGTGCCGCGGTCCCGGTGTGATCCCTTGCCCTCGCCGGGCCGCCTCATGTCGGCCCTCGGGCAGTACCCTGTCGGTTCACTCGTACGGCTGCTCTTGCCGTGCGTCCCAGGTCAACGTGGTGAAAGGCGGTCCGCACGATGAGTGAGGTCCCGGACTCCGAGGTGATCGAGCTCGCGACCAAGGTCTTCGACCTGGCGCGCCAGGGGGAGACCGAGACACTCGCCGCGTATCTCGACGCGGGCGTCCCGGCCAACCTCACCAATGACAGGGGCGACACCCTGATCATGCTCGCCGCCTATCACGGGCACGCCGCCACCGTGGAGGCGCTCATCGCCCGCGGCGCCGAGCCGGACCGTGCCAACGACCGCGGCCAGACCCCGCTCGCCGGCGCGGTGTTCAAGTCGGAGGACGCCGTCATCCGCGCACTGCTGGCCGGCGGCGCCGATCCACAGGCAGGCACCCCGTCCGCGGCGGATACCGCCCGGATGTTTGGGAAGACCGATCTTCTGGAGTTGTTCGACGGCCGCTGAGCGGTAGCGGAACGCGCGCCACCGGTGCGCCGAGCGAATGTCGGGCCGCTCATGACCTGCTGCTCCATGACCACCGAGAGAGCGTCTTAAATGTGGTCGCGGTGGCGAAATGGGTGGGTCATCATGACGACGAGCCCTATCCCGGACGTCATCCGGGAGTTCCCCTGGGGCCACCGATGAGAGGCAGAGGAAGATGGTCTACACCAAGCGGAAGACGCGTAAGACGACGGGCGGCCCCACATGCTGCTGCGCGGCCTAGGCATTCCACTCCCCGGTTGCGTCGACAGCTTGATGTGAGGCACTTTCCATGTTCGATCCAGTCATAGCGCCGAGCGGCACCCTGCTCGGCCTGCTGCAGAGGGGCCGCGGCGACGGCACCCTGCACGCGCTTGCCGCGCCGCGGGCCGAAGCGCTCGCAGCCCTCAACCACTGCGTCCTGAACGATCCCCGCCACGACTGGCAGGTCGAGAACCGCTCCCTGTACTACGCGCGCCTCTACCTCGATCTCCACAGCTCACTGGAGGAGATCGAGCGGCACCTCTTCGACACCGACGACCACATCGACACCGACGAGTCCAGGACCGGCCTCGCGCTCGCGGTGCTCGGACACCTGGCGTCCTACGGCCGCGGCGACGCCCTGGCACTGCTGCGCAGGTATGCCGCGAGCGGTGCCAACTGGGCCTGGGCGCTCGACGAGCTCGCCCTGCGCGACAACGACGCGGGACTGCGCGCGCTCGCCGCCCCGGTCCTCGCCAGATTCCCCGCCACCCCCGAGGGCGACGCCGAACTGGCCGCCACCGTACGGGACGCGTTCGAACCCCGGCCGTGGCGGCTGTGGGCCGAGGACGCACGCGAGACCATCGGCGCCCGGATCCGCGCCGCCCGGGAAGCCGGCTCCTTCGACCGGTGGCAGCGGCAGATGCGGCCGTCCGGGCCGCGCCCGGGCTGGAGCGTCCAAGCCGTCCTCGACTGGGCACAGGAGGGCCTCGAGCGCGGCAGCGCCCTCCATGTGCCGGCCGCGCGCTGCCTTTCGGCCGTGGCCGGTCCCGACGACCGGCCTGCCATCGTCGAAGCGGCCCGCAACGGCTCCGACGGCGCGCGCTGCGCCGCCCTGCACTATCTCGCCGAGTCCCGCGACCCCGTCGTCCTGGATCTGATCGAGGCCGCCGTGGGTGACATGTCGAGCACCGTCGCCGAGGCCGCCGTCGCCGCGTTCGAGCGGATGTGCGGCGAGGAGGCCGTCGACAGGGCCCGCGGCTGGGTGCACCGCCCCGACGCACTCGGCGCGTCCGCCGCAGGTGTGCTCGCCTGCCGCGGCGGCGCGAGCGACGCGGCGCTCGTCCTCGGCGCGCTGCGCGAGACCGTACGTGCCGACGGGCCCGACGCACCGCTGCTGTGGGACCTCGTCGATGGCGCCGGCCGCCTCGGTATCGCCTGCGCCGCTCCCGTACTGCGCCATGTGTACCGGGAGACGGCCTCCTCGCAGTTGCGTGGTCGGGCGGCCCGCGCCCTCGCCGCCACCGACACCTCCTTCGCCACCGGATTCGCCGTCGAATGCCTGTGGGACTGCGAGGAGACCACCAGGGAAGTCGCCGCGCTGCACGCCGAGACCGGTGATGTGCGCGTCGCAGAGCGGCTGCGCAGGCTGGCCGCCGACCCGGCCGAGGAGGTCGAGGTGCAGACGGCCGTGCGCAGCAGGATGGGCCCGGACACGACCGCCATGTGATCGCGGAGTGAGGACCATGTGACGGCGGCGTGACCCTCTGGCGCCCGGGCAGGCCGCCGCCCACAAACGCTCATGGGACGTTCCACGGCCGGAAAGATCCACGTTGGGCCAGCCACCCCGGGCGCGAGGACAACACGAGTATGCGTGTCGTCATCGTCACCGAGTCCTTTCCGCCCGACGTCAATGGTGTGGCGCACTGCGCCCTGCAGACCGCGCGGCATCTCGCCGTACGCGGTCATGAACCGCTCGTCATCGCCCCGGCCGCGGCCGGGGCCGACGGCGCCGAACCGGGGGCACCGTGCCCGGTCGTGCGCGTCCCGTCCCTGCCCCTGCCCGGCTATCCCCAGGTACGGGTGGCCCTGCCCAGCCGCCGGGTCGCCGCGGCGATCACCGCTCACCGGGCCGACCTCGTCCATCTCGCCAGCCCCTTCGTTCTCGGGGTGCGGGGTATGGCGGCCGCCGCCAGGCTGGGCCTGCCCGCCGTCGCCGTCTACCAGACCGATCTGGCCGGCTACGCCCGCACCTACGTCGGCGCGGGCGAAGGCGCCGCCTGGCGCCGGATCCGCGCCGTGCACAGCGCCGCCGACCGCACACTCGCACCGTCCTCCGCCGCCCTGCGGGACCTGGAGGAACACGGAGTGGAGCGGGTGCGGCTGTGGCCGCGCGGAGTGGAGACCACCCGCTTCCGGCCCGAGCTGAGGGACGAGGCACTACGGCGCGAACTCGCGCCCGACGGGCAGCTCATCGTCGGATACGTCGGCCGGCTCGCCCCCGAGAAGCAGGTCGAGAACCTCGCCGGGGCCTGCTCGATGCCCGGCGTACGGGTCGTGATCGTCGGCGACGGACCGAGCGAGCCGTCCCTGCGCGGCGCGCTGCCCGGAGCGGTCTTCCTCGGCCGCCGTATCGGCGACGACCTCGCCCGCATCTTCGCCTCGCTGGACGTGTTCGCACACACCGGCCCGTACGAGACCTTCTGCCAGACCGTGCAGGAGGCCATGGCCAGCGGGGTGCCGGTGATCGCGCCGGCGGCCGGCGGTCCTCTGGACCTCGTCCACCACGGGCGCACCGGACTCCTGGTCCGGCCGCACGACGTGGACGCGGTGACGACCGCCGTCGCGCGGCTCGCGGCCGATCCCGGGCTGCGCGATGCCTACGGGCGTGCCGGTCGCGCGGCCGTCGAGGGACGCACCTGGGCAGCGGTCGGGGACATGCTGCTCGACCACTACGCCGATGTGCTCGGCACGCGTACGGCGGTGGCGGCATGAGCGGACTGCGCATCGTACGGCTGGCGAACTTCGTCACCCCGTCGTCCGGCGGACTGCGTACCGCACTCGGCGAACTCGGCAGGGGGTACCGGGCGGCCGGGCACGAGCCCGTGCTCGTCGTGCCGGGCGAGACCGAGAGCGACCGGATGACCTTCCAGGGACGGGTGATCACCCTGCCGGGCCCCGAGCTGCCCGGCACCGGCGGCTACCGGGTGCTGGCCGGCCGCCGGCGGCTGCACCGGCTGCTTGAGGAACTGGCACCCGATCGGCTCGAGGTCTCCGACCGCACCACCCTGCGGTGGACCGGCGAATGGGCGCGCCGCCGCAGGATCCCCTCGGTGATGGTGTCGCACGAGACGGCCGACGGGGTGCTGCGCACCTGGGGGCTGTCCGAGTCGTTCGCGGCCAAGGCGTCGGACCGGCTCAACCGCCGCAGCGCATGGGCGTACTCGCGCATCGTGTGCACGACGGAGTGGGCGGAGCGCGAGTTCGTACGGATCGGGGCGCGCAATGTGGTGCGGGCCCCGCTCGGCGTGGACCTCGAACGGTGCCGGCCCGGACGGCGCAGCACCGTGCTGCGTTCCCAGTACGCGGCCGGGGCCGATGTGTTGCTGCTGCTGTGCTCCCGTCTCTCGGTGGAGAAGCGGCCCGGCACGGCCCTCGACGCGCTGGCCGCGCTGCGGGAGCGAGGCGTGCGGGCGAACCTGGTCGTCGCGGGCGACGGGCCCCTGAGGAGCTCGCTGATGCGCAGGGCCACGACGCAGCGGCTGCCGGTCGAGTTCCTGGGGTACGTCGCCGACCGCGAGTCGGTCGCGGACCTCCAGGCGGCGGCGGACCTGTGCCTGGCGCCGGGCCCGGCGGAAACGTTTGGCCTGTCCGCCCTGGAGGCCCTGGCCTGCGGTACCCCCGTCGTCGCGAGTGCCTCGTCGGCGCTCCCGGAAGTCGTGGGCGACGCGGGCGCGGCGGCGGCGGACACCGGCGCGGACTTTGCCACGGCGGTTCAGGACCTCCTGTCCCGCCCCGAACCGCTGCGCCGCGAGGCGGCCCGTGCCCGGGCGGAACTCTTCGACTGGAGGCGCTCGGTGACGGCGTTCCTCACGGCCCACGAGGCATCTCCGGTCCACGACGCACCCCCGGTCCACGAGGGCGCCCAGGGGACGGAGGCCAGATCGTGACGGGGGCGGCATCGCCGCCGGGGGCGCCACCGGACGCACCCACCCGCGGTGTGCCGCGGCAGCCCGGCGACGTCTTCGGCAGACCGGTTGCGGAGCCCGACGCCGTCGGCGGACCGCAGCCCGCGCCGGTGGACGCGCGGGGTGCCACCGGCGTCCCGAACCTCCGTGCCAGGACCCGGGCCGTACCCCGTGCGACGCGGTTCGTCGCGCTCGGGGATTCGCTCACCGAAGGCGTCGGCGACCCCGTCGGCGGTGGCCGGCGCGGGTGGGCCGCCCTGCTCGCCGCCGGCATCGGGGGCCCCGGCGCCCCCGCCGTTTTCCGTAACCTCGCCGTCAGCGGTGCCCTCACCAAGGACGTCGCCGAGTCGCAGACGCCCGCGGCACTCGCCTTCGATCCCGACATCGCCTCCGTCGTCGTGGGGGTCAACGACACCCTGCGCCGTACCTTCGACATCGCGGACCTCGCGCTGCGCCTCGACAACGTCTGCTCCGCCCTTGCCGCCCGCAACGCCGTGCTGCTGACCGCCTGCCTGCCCGACCCCGGCGCGATGTTCGGGCTGCCCGCGCCGCTCGCCCGGCCGCTGGCCAGAAGGCAGCGGGCCGTCAACGCCGTCGTCCACGCCCTGTCCGACCGCTACGACGCCGTGCATCTGCATGCCGCCGGCGACGCCTGGGTCGCCGACCGGTCCATGTGGAGCGCCGACCGGCTGCACCCCGGTGAGAGAGGGCACCGGATGCTCGCCCGAAGGTTTCACGAACTGCTCGCCGCACGCGGGCTCGCCCAGGGGGCCGCGCCCGAGGCGGAACCCGACCAGCCCCGGCCGACCCGCGCCGCCTCACTGCTGTGGCTCGCCACCGCCGGTACCGGATGGATGGCGCGCCGGTGCACCGATCTGCTGCCGCAGCTGCTGCGGCTGGCCGGCGTCGAGGTCCAGCACTGGGCGCGAGGCACCAGCGCACGGCTGGACCGCAGCGCCGAGCATGCGCTGTTGTCCGCGCTCGCCGTCGTGTCACGGGACGTGCCCCTTGCCACAATGGGGGAATGAGCGGGCGCTGGGAGTTCTGGATCGACCGTGGCGGCACCTTCACCGACATCGTGGGCCGACGTCCCGACGGCCGGCTCGTCACCCGCAAACTCCTGTCCCACAACCCCGAGCGCTATCGCGACGCGGCCGTCGCCGGCATCCGGATGCTGCTGGGCACCCCCGTGGACGTGCCCGTGCCGGCGGACCGGGTCGCCTGCGTCAAGATGGGTACGACCGTGGCCACCAACGCCTTGCTGGAGCGGCGCGGTGAGCCGACCGTGCTCGTCATCACCGAGGGGTTCCGGGACGCGCTGCGTATCGCGTACCAGAACCGTCCCCGTATCTTCGACCGCCGCATCGTGCTGCCCGAGGCGGTGTACGACCGGGTCGTCGAGGTCCCCGAACGCACCGACGCGCACGGCGAAACAGTCCGGCCGCTCGACCTCGCCTCCGTCATCGAACGGCTGAAAGCGGCCCGTGACGACGGACTCACGAGCGCCGCCGTCGTGCTCATGCACGGCTACCGCCACCCCGACCACGAGCGGCTGATCGCCGAGGCGGCCCGCGCCCTCGGGTTCACCCAGGTCAGCTGCTCGCACGAGGTCAGCCCGCTGATCAAGCTGGTGCCGCGCGGCGACACCACCGTCGTCGACGCCTATCTGTCACCGATCCTGCGTCGCTATGTCGACGAGGTGGCATCCGAACTCGACGGCATCCGGCTGATGTTCATGCAGTCCAACGGCGGGCTGCGGGAAGCTGCCCACTTCCGTGGCAAGGACGCTGTTCTCTCCGGCCCGGCGGGCGGCGTCGTGGGCATGGCCCGCACCTCCGAACAGGCCGGGTTCGAGAGGGTCATCGGTTTCGACATGGGCGGCACGTCCACCGATGTGTCGCACTACGCGGGCGAGTTCGAGCGCGAGCTCGGCACCCAGGTCGCCGGGGTCCGGATGCGCGCACCCATGATGAACATCCACACCGTGGCCGCCGGCGGCGGCTCCGTACTCCACTTCGACGGCCGCCGCTACCGGGTGGGACCCGACTCGGCGGGCGCCGATCCCGGCCCCGCCTGCTACCGGCGCGGTGGCCCGCTCACCGTCACCGACGCCAATGTGATGCTCGGGCGCGTGCAGGCCGCCCACTTCCCTGCGGTGTTCGGGCCGGACGGCGACCAGCCCCTGGACGCCGGGACCGTGCGCGAGCGCTTCACAGAACTCGCAAAGAGGGTGCACGAGGAGAGCGGCACACAGTCCACCCCCGAACAGGTCGCCGCCGGCTTCCTGGAGATCGCCGTTCTCAACATGGCGAACGCCGTCAAGAAGATCTCCGTGCAGCGCGGGCACGACATCACCCGTTACGCGCTCACCGCCTTCGGCGGTGCCGGCGGCCAGCACGCCTGCGCCGTCGCCGACGCGCTCGGCGTCAACACGGTGATCGTGCCACCACTCGCCGGTGTGCTCTCCGCGTACGGCATCGGGCTCGCGGACGCGACCGCGATGCGCGAGCAGTCCGTGGAGGCGGAACTGGACGAGCAGTCCGTCGGCCGCGTCCAGGACCTGTGCGACGACCTCGCCGCACGCACCCGCTCCGAGCTGCGCGACGACGACATCCCCGACGCCGCGATCAGCACCCGTGCGCGGGTGCTGCTCCGCTACGCCGGTACGGACGCGAGTCTGCCGGTGCCGCTCGACACCGCCACGGCGATGAAGGACGCCTTCGAGGCGGCCCACCGCGCCCGCTACGCGTTCACCATGGAAAAACCCTTGGTGGTGGAGGCCGTCTCGGTCGAGGCGGTCGGGTCGGCGAGTGAGCACGGCGCGTCGGACGTCGAGGAGAGTGCGGGGGAAAGGGAGCTCGCCCCGCGCGACCGCGTCGGAATGGTCGTGGACGGCGAACGGCGTGAGGTCGCCCTGTACGCCCGCGGCGATCTGCGGCCCGGCGCCGTGGTGGAAGGCCCGGCGATCGTCGCCGAGGCCGAGGCCACCACGGTCGTCGACCCGGGCTGGCAGGCGGTGGCCGGAGACGGCGGCCATCTGCTGCTCACGCGGGTACGGCCCCGCCCCGGAAGGGCGGCCATCGGCACGGATGTCGACCCGGTGATGCTGGAGGTCTTCAACAACCTCTTCATGGCCATCGCCGAGCAGATGGGCGTCCGTCTCGAGAACACCGCCCACTCCGTCAACATCAAGGAACGTCTCGACTTCTCCTGCGCCCTGTTCGACGCCGAGGGCAATCTGATCGCCAACGCACCGCACATCCCGGTACATCTCGGGTCGATGGGCGAGTCCATCAAGGAGGTGCTGCGCCGCAACGAGGGACGCATGCTGCCCGGCGATGTGTACGCGATCAACGACCCGTACCACGGCGGCACGCATCTGCCCGATGTGACCGTGGTGACGCCCGTGTTCGAGGGCGAGAAGCTCCGCTTCCTTGTGGCGTCGCGCGGACACCATGCCGAGATCGGCGGTGTCACACCCGGCTCCATGCCCGCCTTCAGCCACACCGTCGACGAGGAGGGCGTGCTCTTCGACAACTGGCTGCTCGTACGGGACGGACGGCTGCGCGAGAAGGAGACCCGGGAGTTGCTCATCGGTGCCCGGTACCCCTCGCGCGCGCCCGACACCAACCTCGCCGACCTGCGCGCCCAGATCGCCGCGAACGAGAAGGGCATCGCGGAACTGCGCCGTATGGTCGATCAGTTCGGCCTGGATGTCGTGCAGGCGTACATGAGGCACGTCCGGGACAACGCCGAGGAGTCGGTGCGCCGTATCGTCGCCGGGCTGAGCGACGGCTCGTACCGCTACGAGACCGACGGCGGTGCGGTCATCCAGGTCGCGCTGCGCGTGGACCGTGAACAGCGCTGCGCCGTCATCGACTTCACCGGAACCTCGCCGCAGCTGCCGGGCAACTTCAATGCGCCCACGTCCGTGGTGATGGCGGCGGTGCTGTACGTCTTCCGGACACTCGTCGCCGACGACATCCCGCTGAACAGTGGCTGTCTGGAGCCGCTCGAGGTACGGGTCCCGGACGGATCGATGCTCGCACCCGTCCACCCGGCCGCTACCGTCGCGGGCAATGTGGAGACCTCGCAGGCCGTCACCGGCGCGCTGTACGCGGCCCTCGGCGTACAGGCGGAGGGCTCGGGCACGATGAACAACCTGACCTTCGGCAATGAGCGTGTCCAGTACTACGAGACCGTGGCGAGCGGAGCGGGCGCGGGCGAGGACTTCGACGGGGCCGATGCCGTACAGACCCATATGACCAACTCGCGGCTGACCGACCCCGAAGTGCTGGAGTGGCGCTATCCGGTTCGTGTGGACTCCTTCGCCGTCCGCGAGGGCAGCGGTGGTCAGGGACGTCACCGCGGCGGCTGCGGGGTCGTCCGCAGGATCCGCTTCCTCGAGCCGATGACGGCCGCGCTGCTGACCGGGCACCGTCGCATCGCGCCGTACGGTATGGCGGGCGGCGAGCCCGGCTCGCTCGGCGAGAACCATGTGGAGCGCGCCGACGGCAGTGTGACCCAGTTGCGCGGGGTCGACGCGGTGGACGTCGGACCGGGCGACGTCCTGGTCATGAGCACGCCGGGCGGCGGGGGCTACGGCACGCCACAGGAACGATCACAGTAGCCATCGCAGGACACGGATCGGCGGACGGGACCGGCGGAGACGGATCAGCGAACACGGATCAGCGGACCGGGACGAAGCGCACCGGTGTGCCGGGCACCGCCTGCGCGGCCGCCGCGAGATCGCGCTCGTCGACGACCGCCACGACCGGATAGCCGCCCGTGGTGGGATGGTCGGCGAGGAACACCACCGGGCAGCCGTCCGGTGGCACCTGCACCGCCCCCAGCACCATCCCCTCGCTGGGCAGTTCACCGGTCACTGCCCGCTCCAGGGCGGGTCCTTCCGCGCGTAGCCCGATGCGATTGCTCGCAGCCGAGACCCGGTACGTGCTCGCCGCGAGCGTGCGCAGTGACGCCTCGGTGAACCAGTCGTCGCGCGGCCCGAGCCGCACGCGCAGCACCATCTCGGAGGGCGGCGCCGGCCATGGCAGCTGTGCGTCGACGCGGGCCGGCGGGCGGCAGGGTGCGCCGAGCGGCAGCACGGCGCCGTCCGTCAGCGGTGCGTGGCCGAGGCCGGAGAGCAGATCGGTGGAGCGGCTGCCCAGCACCGGGTCGACCGTGATCCCGCCCGCCATGGCCACATAGCTGCGTACGCCGCGGACCGGGGGGCCGGCCTCCAGCACCGCCCCGGCCGCAACCCGTACGGGTGCACCCCAGGCCACTGGCCGCCCGTCGACCGTGACCGGGCAGGGCGCGCCGCCTACGGCCACGGTCACCGGGCAACGCGGCCGCACCGCCGCGCCGTTGAGGGTCGTCTCCAGGACCGCCGCGCCGTCGGCGTTGCCCACCAGACGGTTGACGAGCCGGGCGGCGGGCGTATCGAGCGCGCCGGAGCGGGGCACACCGAGGTGGGCATGCCCGGGCCGCCCCAGATCCTGCACCGTGGTCAGCGCCCCGGCCCGTACGACCGCGAAGGCCCGGTCGGTCATCGGTCCTCCGGCACGAACCGCACCCGCGTGCCGGGGGACAGCAACGCGGCAGGTTCCCGCGCCGGGTCCCACAGCACGGTGTCCGTGGTCCCGATCAGCTGCCAGCCGCCGGGCGACGGGCGTGGGTACACGCCCGTGTACGCGCCGGCCAGCGCGAGCGCGCCGGAGGGCACACAGGTGCGCGGGGTCGCCCTGCGCGGTACCGAGTACTGGTGCGGCAGCCCGGTGAGATATCCGAAGCCGGGAGCGAACCCGCAGAACGCGACCCGGAATTCGACCGCCGAGTGGATACGCACGGCCTCGTCCGGCGTCACTTGCCACACGGCCGCGACATCGGCCAGATCGGGCCCGTCGTAGCGGACCGGTATCTCGATCGAGTCCGCCACGCGTGCGTGGCGCACCGGGATCTCCCACCCGGCCAGCTCCCGGGCGAAGCCCCGCGGGTCATCGAGTCCGTCCAGCAGGACGGTGCGGGCAGCCGGCACGATCTCCCGTACCGGCGGGAGTGTGCCTGCGGCACGGCGGCGCAGCAGCTCGGCGTGGAATGCCTCGGCCTCGTCGCCGCCGGGCAGTTCGACGAGCAGCGCACGGTCACCGACCGGAAGGGGGGCGAGGGCGCCGGCCCGCAGTGTTCGGGCGTTGCTCATACGAACGCCTCCACGCGTACCCCGACCGACTCCAGCCGCTCGCGGACGCGCCGGGCGAGCGAGACGGCGCCCGGGGTGTCGCCGTGCAGACACAGCGACCGGGCCCGCACCCCGACGGACCGACCGCAGTGTGAGGTGAGCACCCCGAACCGGGCCATGCTGACGGACCGTTCGACGACCGCTTCCGGGTCGCTGATCACCGCGCCGTCCTCGGTGCGCGGCACCAGGGTGCCCTCCGCGGTGTAGGCACGGTCGGCGAACGCCTCGGTGACGGCGGGCAGTCCCGCCTTCTCCGCCATGGTGTGCAGCGTGGAGCCCGGCAGGCAGAGCAGCGGCAGCCGCTCACCGGACAGCAGCACACCCTCGACCACGGCAGCCGCCTGCTCCTCGTCGTGCACGACCCGGTTGTAGAGCGCGCCGTGCGGCTTGACGTACGAGACCCGGGAGCCGACTGCCCGGGCGAAGATCTCCAACGCGCCTATCTGGTATGCGACCTCGGCCGCCAGCTCCTGCGGCGGGACATCCATCGAGCGGCGGCCGAAGCCGGCCAGATCGCGGTACGAGACCTGGGCACCGATCCGCACCTTGCGCTCGGCCGCGAGTTCGCAGACCCGGCGCATGGTGGCCGCGTCCCCGGCATGGAAGCCGCAGGCGACATTGGCGCTGGTGACGACGGACAGCAGTTGCTCGTCGTCGGTCAGCCGCCAGCGGCCGAAGCCCTCACCGAGGTCGGCGTTGAGATCGATGGACGCCCAGGTCATGTACTCCTCTTTCCTGTCTCTTTCTCAGACCGTGTGGTACCGCTCGTCGCGTGCATCCGTGATGAACATCCGGCACGGCGCGTAGGTGATCGCGAACGGTTGCCGTGAGGCCGTCACCGCGGTCTGCGGCGTGAGCCCGCACGCCCAGAACACCGGGAACGGAACCGCTTGCGGGCTTCGGCCGGGCTCAGGTCCGGCGTCGTGGTCACATCAATTCCTTGCCGCGCGTCTCCGGCAGACCGACCAGGGCCAGCACCGCGAGACCGTAGCCGAAAGCGCCGAGGACGAGCGCGCCGCCCACCCCCCAGCTGTCGGACAGGAATCCGACCAGGGTGGGCAGAAACGCGCCCACGGCCCGGCCGCTGTTGTACGTGAAGCCCTGACCGGTGCCGCGCACAGCCGTCGGATAGAGCTCGCTGAGGAACGAGCCGAACCCGCTGAAGATGGCGGACATGCAGAAGCCGAGCGGGAATCCGAGGACGAGCAGCAGCCCGTTGGCCCCGGCCGGGATGTTGGTGTAGGCGAGGATGCCGAGGGCGGACAGCACGGCGAACAGGGCGATGTTCTTCTTGCGGCCGATCCGGTCGGTGAGATACCCGCCGGTGAGATAGCCGGTGAACGCGCCGGATATGAGGAAGGTCAGGTAGCCGCCGGTGCCCACGACGGTCAGCCCGCGCTCGGTCTTCAGATAGGTCGGCACCCAGGTCGCGAGCGTGTAGTAGCCGCCCTGCACGCCGGTGGACAGCAGGGTGGCGAACAGCGTGGTGCGCAGCAGGTCCTTCTTGAAGATCGTGGCGAAGGAGCCCCGCTCGGTGCTGGTGCGGCGCTGCTCGGCCGCCTCGGGGGCGTCGCTGACGTTCCGCCGTACGTAGATGACGAGCAGGGCGGGCAGTGCGCCTGTCCAGAACATCACGCGCCAAGCGGTGTCCGCGTCGAGGAAGTGGAAGACCAGGGTGTAGACGATCACGGCGAGCGCCCAGCCGGCCGCCCAGGCACTTTGAACGGCGCCGAGCGTGCGGCCGCGGTGCCTGGCCGTGGCGTACTCGGCGACCAGGATCGCGCCGACCGCCCACTCGCCACCGAAGCCGAGGCCCTGCAGGGCACGGAAGAGCAGCAGAGTCTCGTAGTTGGGCGCGAAACCGCACAGTACGGTGAACACCGCATAGGTGATCACCGTGATCATCAGCGCCTTCACCCGGCCGATCCGGTCGGCGAGGATGCCGGCGAGCGCGCCGCCGACCGCGGAGACGACGAGGGTGACCGTAGTGAGAAGTCCGGTTTGCCCGTTCTCGAGGCTGAAGTACGCGGAGATCGCCACCATGCTCAACGGCAGCGTGAAGTAGTCGTACGAGTCGAGGGCGTACCCGCCGAACGCGCCGCCGAAGGCGCGTCGGCCGCGCGGACCGAGGGCCCGCAACCAGGCGAACGCGCCTGTGTCCTCAGGGAGTTCGTTGTGCTTCGGCTGTACCCGGGTCGTGCTCATCTGCACCTCGCAGAGGGAGAGGAGGGTGCGTCGCTGGGGGCTGTGCGGTGACGCCAAGGTAGGGGATTGTTGAACGATCCGACAAGAGTCGTGTGGGGTCGTTCTTGCTTCTACGATGGAGGCGTGCGCGCCGGCGCAGGCAGCCGGCGAGGGAGAGAGGGCGGTTGTGGGGACGACGGAGTCCGAAACGGGCGGACTGGCGGACGACCGCCGGTTGTTGGGCCGCACCAGTACGGCCGAGCGGGTGGCGGACATCCTGAGGACCCGGATCGCCGAGGGGTACTTCCCGCCGGGCGAGAGGCTGTCCGAGGACAGCATCGGCAAGGCGCTCGGCGTCTCGCGCAACACCCTGCGCGAGGCGTTCCGGCTGCTCACCCACGAGCGCCTGCTCGTCCATCGGCTCAACCGTGGCGTGTTCGTGCGCATGCTCGCCGTCCAGGACGTCGAGGACATCTACCGCACCCGGCAGCTCGTGGAATGCGCCGTCGTCCAGGGACTCGGCGAGCCGCCGTACGCACTGGACAAACTGGACGCGGTCGTCGCCGGCGGCGAGCGCTGCGCACGCGAGCACGACTGGAAGGGCGTCTCCACCGCCAACATCCACTTCCACCGAGAACTGGTCGCCCTCGCCGGGAGCGCCCGCACCGACGAGCTGATGCGCAGCGTCCTCGCCGAGTTGCGACTCGCCTTCCATGTCGTGGACGACCCACGCCGGCTCCACCAGCCCTATCTCGTACGCAACCGGGAGATCCTCGAAGCTCTGCGAGGCGGTGCCCGCACGGAGGCGGAACAGCTGCTCGCCGACTACCTCGACGACTCCCGCACCCAACTGGTGCGCGCTTACGCGGAGCTGCTCACCGACCCGGAGTAGGCGCCGGTGGAGCCGTGGCCCCGGGCCCCGCGGCCGCCGCGGGAGACACGGTCCGCGCCTGCCGAGCGGCCCCCGACGGCGAGAGCGCGGGGCTCATGGACCGTGACGGAGAGAGAGGGCCCGCGCCCGCCGAGCGGCCCCGCCCCCAGGGCGGCGCTCATGGGCAAGGGCCGGCCCGGGGCCGGCGCACCACGACCGCCGGCTCGGGGCGAATCGGCCGTTTCGACCGTTGTCGGTGCGAGGACCTAATCTGTGCACCGTGACTTCGCCTGCCTCGACGGACTTCGTTCCGCCCCAGCTCAGCGCGGGGCCGCGGCCCGCGCCGGGCCCGGCCGCCGACGAGGGGCTGGCGCGGCGCCTGCGTGCGCTCGCATGCACCGCGCCGCTGCACGACCTCGACGTGCGCAAGGCGAATCTCGCGGGAGAGTACTCGGTCTACGCGATGGCCGAGGTCGCCCTCGCCGCCATCGACCTCGTCACGCTCAACATGGACTTCGACACCGGCGCCGACCACGACCAGATAGTGGCGCGCCTGCTGCCGCGGGTCGCCGCCCAGGCACCGCGGCGACCGGTCGCCGAGCACGAGCGGGTCGCCCGCTGGGTGCTGGAGAACCTGATCAACGTCGGCAGCGTGGATCGCGGATTCCGCGCCGTGTACGGCACCTTCGGGGCCGACGGCGCCTACACCCGGCGTGACTACGACTTCAAGCTCATCGAGGAGGTCCCCGGCTACGGCGGCAGCGTCTATCTGCGGACCACCGACGAAGCGGTCAACGTCCTGGTCGGTGCACTCGACACGGACGTCACCAGCGCACAGATCGCGGCCGAGGTGAAGCTGGAGGTCCTCATCAGCCGCGGCCGCCTCGCCGACGCACAGCTCGCCGCGGAGCAGGCCCGCTATCGCACCGTGCAGTACTCCGAGACCCTGCGCAGGACCCTGGAGGCCACCCGGCGCAATGTGCGCGCCGTCGACTGGCTCAACGCCGTCCCCGACATGATCGCCGAAGCCCTCGACCATGTCGCCGACCGCTACCGTCACGAGAACGCGATCCTCACCAACATCCGCAAGGCACGCGACGAGGCCGAGGACCCCGAGCACAAACGACGCGCAGCGGATCTGGTGGACATCGTCAAGGACTGCATCCGCCGTCACACCCAGCTCCAGTCCCGGCTCCTGGAGGCCGGCCCGCTGTTCCGTGCCGAGCAGGACCGCCAGGCGTTCGCCCGGCCCACCGCGCGGACCGGGCTCGATCTGTACGGGCAGCTCGTGGTCCCGCTCCTGCCACTGCCGGTGGAGTCGGCCATCCGCGTCACCGACGCGTACTTCGCCCGCGGCACCGGACTCCGCACCCCCTCGTCGGTCCGCGTCGGCGATCTTGTCGAACTGCTGCTCACCCCGCCGGTCGAGCGCGAGCACCTGGGCGCCGAGATGCCGGAGCCCGACCTGATCGCCACTCCCGACGACAGTCGCTTCAGCGAGGAGCAGCTGGCGAGCGCCATGGAGCTGCTCGACCTGGAGCACGACGCGCCCCGACGGCTCTCCGGCCTGCTCGCGGAGGCCCGCCGTCGTGACCCCGAACTGCCTTATCTGGTGGCCCTGCTCGCCGTCCACGCGGCGAGCCCTCCCGTCGGCACCGCCTACCGCCAGGGCGAGCAGCGGCTGCTGTTCGCCGTTGACGACGGCACGGAACTGGACGACTCCGAGTTCGGCGGCGCCGACCTGATCGTCGGCACGGCCCTGCTGGACGCGGCGAGCATGGCGGCCGACCGCACGGAGGCGGGGTGAGCACCAGGACCGGGGTTCCGTCTTGGGAAGCGCCCCTGCCGTCGTTCGGGCCGCGGCCGAGTGCGGGGGTTCTGCCCCGGATCCCGCGCCTCGATCTCCCCGGGACTTCGCCCGGGGGAACCCTGACAGGGCCTGCATTTCCCGCCGGGGCGGGGAGATCGGCCCGTCCGGCGTCTGAGGACACTTCCCCTGCGCCCTACGGGCGTGGAAGGTACCCCCGCCTCAGGCCGTACGGGCTCCAGGGACCGGCCGCCGGTCCGGGAAGTGGGGGTTCCCCCACTTCGCCAGGCACGGGGGAAGGAGTGGCGATCAGGCCCACCACAGGCGCCCCGGCGCATCCCGTACCCCAGTACCACCGCACAGAGGAGCAGCAGTTGTGAGCGAGCAGCACGCAGAGGCCGCCGCGCCGTGGCGCGAGGCGGACGCGCCGCTCGGCCCACCGTCGGGCCCGATGGCCGTGTCCGGCGGCGTCACGCCCGCCGACGCCGCCGATGCCGCGCGGCTCGTCTCCTTCGGACTGCAGCCCAAGCTGCTCCCGGCCCGCGACGCCGAATACGCCGAACTGCTGCGCCGCTACCGCGAGGACCCCGCCTTCGCCCGCCTCGCCGACGCCGTCGCCACCGGGCTCGGTCTCGTCGTCCTCGAGGTCTCGCCCCGCGCCGGCATGGCCGTCACCGCGGGCGAGGACTCCGTGTTCGCCGTCCGCATGGGCGACTACGCCCGCCGCACCGCGGCCGACTCCGCGGACCGCTTTCTGCACGGCCTCGCCCACCTGGCCGTCGCCGCCATGGCGTTCCCCCGCCCCGAGGACCTCGCCGACGACGGATACATCGGCCGTATCACCGTCAACGGCGTCGACGCCTTCGTACGCCAGGCCTGCCGACGCCTCGAGGAGCGCGCCGACGAGCAGGGAGAGAACACCGACCCCGCCAGCGACGCCCCGGGCCTCGAGGCCGCCTGGCGCATCTACGCTCGCCGCAGCGCCGCCGGTGCCACCAAGGACGCGCGCCGCCTCGCAGGATCCACCACCGGCATCGTCGGCAAGGCCGTCGCCTTCCTCACCGACTCCGGTTTCCTGCAGCGCACCGGCGACGACGCGGGAGGCGCGTACCGCACCACCGCCCGCTACCAGCTCCAGGTGCGCGACATGGCCGGCGGCGCGGCCATGGCCGAACTGCTGGAGCTGGGCGTCGTACCGGTCAGCGACGGGGCCGCCACCCTCGTGCCGCCGCCCGACGGTGACGACCTGGAGCTGGCCGCCGACGCCGGCCTGCCCTTCCACGCGTAACAGCCAGACGACGACTGAGAGTCCGCCGCCATGTACGAGTTGTCCCGGGTCCGCCTCTATTCCATCGGGCCTGCCGGTGCGCGCTACGCCGACACCGTGCTCGACCTGCGCGGAGTCGGCGAGCCCGTGCCCGACCCCGCCCCCACGCAGGCGGAGTTCTTCGAGGAGGAGCCGGTCGGCCCACCGCGCCGCCCCGCGCCCGCGGGCGTGCTCTTCCTCGAGAACGGCGGCGGCAAGTCCGTACTGCTCAAGCTGATCTTCTCCGTCATGCTGCCCGGCCACCGCAACACACTCGGCGGCGCCAGCTCCGGAGTGCTGCGCAAGTTCCTGCTCGCCGACGACTGCGGGCATGTCGCACTCGAGTGGCAGCACACGCTCACCGGCGAACTGATCGTCGTCGGCAAGGTGAGCGAGTGGCGGGGCCGCCAGGTCTCGGGCGACCCGCGGAAGTTCGCCGAGGCCTGGTACTCCTTCCGGCCGGGCCCGGGGCTCAGCCTCGACTCACTGCCCGTCGCCGAGTCCACCGCCGTGCGGCCACCGGTCGAGGGCGCATCCGCGGCGCGGGGCCGGCGGCGCACCATGAAGGGCTTCCGTGACGCCGTCACCGAGGCGGGCAAGGTCTATCCGCACCTCGACGTGTACTGGGAAGAGATCCACGACCGCTGGAACGAGTACCTCGGCGATGTGGGCCTGGACCCCGAACTGTTCCGCTACCAGCGGGAGATGAACGCCGACGAGGGCGAGGCGGCCGGCCTCTTCGCGGTCAAGAAGGACTCCGACTTCACCGACCTGCTGCTGCGCGCCGTCACCGACACCCGGGACACCGACGGACTCGCCGATCTGGTGAGCGGTTTCGGGAACAAGCTCGGCCGGCGCGCCGAGCTGACCGCCGAGCGCGACTTCACGGCGGGCTCCGTCGATCTGCTCGGCCGTATCGTCGAGGCCGCCGAGACCCGGACCCGGGCCCGTGACATCCACGGAGCTGCCGAGCGCCGTACCCGTACGCTGGCGCACCGGCTGTCCGCCCGTGCCGCGGACGAACGCGGCCGTGCCGCCGACCTGGCTCAGCAGGTCACCGCAGCGGCGCACACCGTGACCGAGGCGGAAGGGGCACGCGGCCGCAGTGTACTGATCGCGGCCGAACTGGCCTACCGGCATGCCTCGCTGGCGCTTGCAGCCGCCGAAAAAGGGGCGGCGGCACAGCGGCGCGAGCTGACCGACGCTCGCACGCTGCACTCCGCCTGGCAGGCAGCCGAAGCGGTGCTGCGTCATCGCGCGGCGGCCGACCGCTCCGCGCGCGTCGCCGCCGCGATCCGCGAGGCCGAACGGGACGCCGCGCCGGCGCTGGCCGCCCGTGCCCGGGCCGCAGGCGATCTGGTGCGCGCCCTGCATGCCGCCGCCGAGGACGGCGAGCGCGTGGCCAACGAGGAGGAGGAGCGCTCACAGGCGCTCCAGGAAGCGGGCGAGGCCGCGCACCGTGACGCGACCGTCGCCGCGACCGAAGCACAGCGCGCCCGCAGCGAGATCGGCCATCTGCGCCAACGGCTGACCGAGGTCGAGCAGGAGACGGCCGAAGCAGTACGGGCCGGCTGGCTCGACGACACCGCACCGGACGCCGACCCCGCCCGGGCTGCGCTCGCGGCAAGCGATGCCGAGAAGACGGCGGTCGCCGCGTGGGACGCCGCCCGGGAGACGGCGCGCGGCACGGCGGACCGGGCCCGCGACGCGGCCGCCGCCGAGTCCCGCGCCGACCTGGCCGCGGCCCGCGCCTCGGACGCGGCCCGGGCCGCGGAGAACGCCTACGAGGCACAGCGCAGAGCGGCGCAGTCCATCGCGCAGGACGAACGCCTTGCGGAGCTGTTGAGCCTCATGCCGACGCCCGCGACGCCGATGCAACTTCCGCCGCCGCGCCGCCCCGGCCATGGGACCGCGGCCGGGGAACCGGAGGCGGCCGCCTCGGCCGCCGACGGCGCTCCAAAGGCTCCGCAGGCCGACCCCGCAGTCCGCGACCGAGAGCCCGCCGACGGCAGCGACGCCCCCCGGGCCGCGCACCCCGCTCCCGGAGCGGCCCCTGACGGCGGCGGCCCCCTCGGCGTCGAGGAGCTCGACGGATTCGCCGACGAGCTGCGGGAGCTGCTCGAACGGTCCGTCTCCTCCGCAGAGCGGCAGCTGTTCGATCTGCGGACCGCCGCCGCCGACGACGCCCGCATCCTCGGCGCGCTCGGCGACGGCGGACTGCTGCCACCGGGGCCGGACGTGCTGGCCACGGTCGAGTATCTCGGCGAGCACGGCATCCCCGCGCTCCCCGGCTGGCGCTACCTCGCGCAGGCCGTCGACCCCGCCGATCACGCCGCGGTGCTGGGCGCGCGGCCGGAGCTGGTCGACGGAGTGGTGATCACCGACGCCGTCTCGTACGCCCGCGCGCGTGAAGTGCTCGCCGGGGCCGCGCTGTTGCCGCGGTCCGCCGTGGCCGTCGGGACCGCCGCCGCACTGCTCGCGCCGGTGCCCGGGCCAGGGACGGGCGGCACCGAGGGGGACGTCTTCCTGGTGCCGCCGAACCCTGCCATGCACGACGAGCACGCCGCCGACGAGGAACGGCAGGCACTGCGCGCCCGGGCCACCGCCCGGGACGAGGAGATCCGAGCGCTCGCGGCCCGGCTGACGGGCGACCGCGCCCTCGCGGCCAGGCTCGGCGCATGGCGCGCCGACTGTCCGCCCGCCATGCTCGCCGAGCTTGCCGAGGGCGCCCGTACGGCAGGTGCGGCCGCTGAGGAGGCGCAGCAGGCCCTTGCCGAGGCCCGTACGGTACGGGCCGAGGCGGACGAGGCGGCCTTCGACGCGGCTCGGGTCCGCGACGAGCGGCAGGACGCGGCCCAGCGGGCGCGCCGCGCCGCCGACGCACTCGCCGGGCTCGCGTTCCGGCTGCGCGAGCGCGCCGGCTGGCAGGCGAAACTGCGTGAACTGGCCGACGACGCTGCCGAGTACGAGGCCCGCGCCACGACCTGTCTGGAGCGGGCGAAAGCCGCCGACGAGGACCGCCGCGCCGCCCAGCGTGCCGGTGACGACGCGCGCCGTACCGCCCGCGCACTGCGTGCCGAGCGTGCCGAGGTCGCCGGAGCCCCGGAGAATCTTCCCGAGGAGCGGGAGGCGTCCCGCTCCTCGCTGCCCGCCCTGCGCGAGGCCTACCGCGCGGCCTCCCAGCTGTACGAGAAGGTCGGCGTCGGCGCGGATCTCCGCGCCGAGCAGGCCCGGGCCGAGAGCGACGAGAGCGCCGCACTCGCCGAACTGGACCGGATGACCAACAAGGTCCGCACGCGCGCGGCGCAGCTCCTCGAGGGCACGGACGGGGCCGACGGCCCTTCCCGCCAGGCCGCCGCCGCCCGCGCCGAGTCCCTCGTTCAGATGCTGGAGTCCCGTGCCACCGAGGCGAGCGAAAAGCTCGGTCGGCTCCGGGGCGAGGCCGAACGGCTGGCACCCGAGGACGCCGGGGCACACACGGAACTTCCGGACGAGCTGGTCCCTGCCGACGCGGCGCATGCCCAGACCCTGCTGCGCTCGGCGAGCGCCGAACTGGCCTCCCGTACCGACGCCCTGGAAGCGGCCAGGGCCGCCCACACCACGCTGTTTCGGGCACACCGCGCCGCCGAGGACGCGGTCGGCGGGTTCGACGAGACAGCCGCCCTCCTGCGTGACCTGCTGCGCGACCACCCTCAGGAGGAGGAGAGCGCGCAGACCCCGGAGCCGTACCCCGGGACACTGGAGGAGGCGCGCCACTGGGCCGCCGAGGCCCGGCGCTCCCTGCGCGGGTGCTCGAGCGACCTGTCCGCGGCAGAGGCTGCCGTACGGGAGGCGAGCGACGTCCTCGTACGGCATGCCAACGCCACCCGGTACGAGCAGGTGCGCACCCCCGCGCGCCAGCAGATCCGTGAGCTGCCCGCCGCCGCGCTGCCCGAGCACGCGGCGAAGTGGGCACAGGCGTTCGCGCCGCGGCTGCGGGTGCTGACCGACGAGCTGCAGCAGTTGGAGCGCAACCGCGACACCATCGTCGATCGGCTGCGCGGGCTCGTGGAGTCCGCGCTCACCACCCTGCGTTCGGCGCAGCGGCTGTCCCGGCTGCCGGAGGGACTGGGGGAGTGGTCGGGACAGGAGTTCCTGCGGATCCGCTTCGAGGAACCGGACCAGGCGACGCTCGCGGAACGCCTCGGCGAGGTCATCGACGAGGCGACCCGCGCCGCCGTGAAGAAGAACTCCGATCTGCGCCGGGACGGCGTGTCCCTGCTGCTGCGGGGCGTGCACGCGGCACTGCAGCCGAAGGGCGTCGCCGTGGAGATCCTCAAGCCGGACGCCGTGCTGCGGGCGGAGCGGGTGCCGGTGGGACAGATGGGGGACGTCTTCTCCGGTGGCCAGCTGCTGACCGCGGCCATCGCGCTGTACTGCACGATGGCCGCGCTGCGCAGCAACGACCGCGGCCGGGACAAGCACCGGCACGCCGGCACACTGTTCCTGGACAACCCCATCGGCCGTGCCAATGCGACGTATCTGCTGGAGCTGCAGCGGGCGGTCTCGGATGCGCTGGGCGTCCAACTGCTCTACACGACAGGGCTCTTCGACACGACGGCCCTGGCGGAGTTCCCCCTGGTGATCCGGTTGCGCAACGACGCGGACCTGCGGGCGGGGCTGAAGTACATCAGCGTCGAGGAACATCTGCGGCCGGGGCTGCCGCAGATCGATCCGGCCGGTGAGACGGTGCACGGCGAGATCACCGCGACCCGGATGTTCAAGCGGACCCCGCTTCCGGCGGAGCCGTCGCACAATGAGCCGTCACCCGTCGAGGGCGCCGCCATCGCCGAGTAGCGTCCGCTCCGCCGGAGCCGGGCGGGCACGAAAGGCTGCCTTCGTCACGGCCCGCAGAGCCCGGGACCGCCCCGGCTCACGCCTGGGAGAGCCGGCCGGTGCCCTTTCGCCGTATCCCGGAGTCCTCACGAGCCGCCGCCCGGGCGGCGCGTTGCGCCCTGGGGCGCTCACGGCGCAGTTGGCGTGCCGTGCTGCTGGGCACGGACACCACACCGTGCCGCTGGTGCCACACCTGACGGGTCACCCACACATCCAGCACCGCCCAGGTCGCCACCACCGTGCTGGCCACGCTGCTGAGCACCATGGGGAACGCAAGCCACGACGCCGTCAGCGTGAAGAGGAACGCCGCCATCGCCTGGATCATCGTCAGCGACGCGATGATCACCGCGCGGACCGCGGCGGTGCGCACGGGGTCGGGCAAACGCCACCTGACGACCGGTTCCTCCACCCACAGCTGCCGCGGGACATCCGTCTGTGGCGCCGCGCCGCGAGGCTCGTCCGTGTCCATGGATCGTGTCACTCCCCACTGTGTCCAACTTCAGGGTGGGTGCCCGCAATCCGCCGTCCTACTCCGCCTCGCTCCGCAGTCCCTCCCGCAACAGGACGCATTCGGAGCGACAACGTCCGAAAGTGATGGGCGTGGCGTCGGGCGAATTCTCGAATCTCCCCTTTGACAAGGACGATCGACCTGCCGCGATGATTCCCGAGGAGGGCCAAATTCCAGCCATCTGCCGTGGTCCGAAAATCGACTGACCTCCACGGCATCCGTCGAGGCCGGGAACAATATTCCCCTGGATACCAGGACATCCCATGATCAAGGCTGCTGTCCCAGGCCGAAAACCGTCCGGACGTCCCTTCGAGTTGGCTGGGTGACAGTAGTAGGCTCACGCCGTTTGTTGACGGACACCACCCCGCACCGGGCGGGGGCGAGCAGGGGGAGGCCATGCGCTTTCGCGGGAAGTCCATCCGCCGGAAGATCGTGGCGTTGCTGCTGGTTCCGCTGCTCTCCCTCACCTTGCTGTGGGGGTTCGCCACCGTACTCACAGGCCGGGACGCGAATCAGCTCCTCGAGGTCAGCTCCGTCGCCGAGCAGTTGGGCGCACCCGTCGAAGAAGTCGTCGACTCCGTCCAGAAGGAACGCAGGCAGACCCTCATCTACCTTGCGGACCGCCGCGCTTCGGAAGCACTGCCGACGCTGCGCCTGGACCGCGAAGCCACCGACAACGCGCTCGCCGTGATCGAGGCGAATGCCCAGAAGTCCTCGGTGCGCGACGACATGACCTCCGAAACCTCGCAGAAGCTCTCCGCGCTCATCGACGCGTTCGACGGCCTCGGTGCCATGCGCCGCTCCGTGGAGACGAACACGGTCTCCCGCAAGGAAGCCCTGGAGTTCTACAACCGCCTCGTCGACCCGGGCTACAGCTTCCTGCTCACACTCCACGCACTCGACGACGTCGCGCTCGAGCGGCAGGGACGCGCCCTCGTCGGCCTCGCCCGCGCCCGCGAAATGCTCTCCCGCGAGGACGCGTTGATCACCTCCTCGCTGACCACACGAAGGATCACGGCAGGAGAGATCCGCCAACTCTCCGACCTGGTCGCCCACCGAAAGCTGTACTACGAGGTCAACCTCGAGATCCTGCCCGCCGCGGAACGCGAGATCCTCGACCGCTACTGGCGCAGCCCCGAGACGACGCCCCTGCGCGACACCGAGGAGCGCATCCTTGCCGACGGTCCCGCGGACGGACTGGGCACGTCCGACCTGCAGCGCTGGAACGACAACGCGAGCCCGGTCCTCGAGGAGCTCTCCCGCACGGACGAGGAGGCGGGTGACCGCTACCAGGACCGTGTGGAGCCGGCCGCGTACAGCGTCCTCGTCCGGGCGGGTGTGGCAGGCGTCCTCGGCTTCCTCGCGCTGCTCGTCTCCGTGATCGTCTCCGTACGCATCGGCCGCGATCTGGTCCGCGCCCTGTCCAGGCTGCGCAAGGAGGCCCACGACGTCTCCGGTGTACGGCTGCCCAGTGTGATGCGCCGCCTCGCCGCCGGCGAACACATCGACGTCGAGACCGAGGCCCCGCGCCTGGAGTACGACAAGGACGAGGTGGGCCAGGTCGGCCACGCACTCAACACCCTCCAGCGGGCAGCGGTCGAAGCCGCCGTACGCCAGGCCGACATGCGACGCGGTGTCTCCGAGGTCTTCGTCAACCTCGCCCGCCGCAATCAGGTGCTGTTGCACCGTCAGCTCACGCTCCTCGACACGATGGAGCGCCGTACGGAGGACACCGAGGAACTCGCCGACCTGTTCCGGCTGGACCATCTCACCACCCGTATGCGGCGGCACGCCGAAGGCCTCGTGATCCTCTCGGGAGCCGCACCGTCCCGGCAATGGCGCAAGCCCATCCAGCTGATGGACGTCGTACGGGCCGCGGTCGCCGAGGTCGAGGACTACGAGCGCATCGAGGTGCGCCGGCTGCCGCGCATCGGCGTCGGCGGCCCCGCCGTCGCCGACCTCACCCACCTCATCGCCGAACTGCTCGAGAACGCCACGGTGTTCTCGCCCCCGCACACCGGTGTCCAGGTGCACGGCGAGCGGGTCGCCAACGGCTTCACCCTCGAGATCCACGACCGTGGCCTGGGCATGCCGGCCGATGCGCTCCTCGACGCGAATCTGCGGCTCGCCGAGACACCCGAGTTCGAACTCTCCGACACCGACCGGCTCGGTCTCTTCGTCGTCAGCCGGCTCGCCCAGCGCCAGAACGTCCGCGTGTCGCTGCAGCAGTCCCCGTACGGCGGCACCACCGCGGTGGTCTTCATCCCCGCGACGCTGCTCACCGAAGCGCCCGAGACCCAGGGCACCGGCTTCCGGCTGGACCGCAAGAGCGACAGCGCGGCCGGGCGGCGCGCCGCCGACGGGAAGCCGGCCGCCCTCTCCAGGGCCCCCTCGGGCCTCAACGCCTCCGCGCTGCTGGACGGCCCGGTCGAGCTGGAAGCCCCGGTCGGCACATTGGGCCCCGACGACCGCTCGGCCCTTGCCGGCCCCGGCGCCGCCCTCACAGCCCTGGACGACACCGAGAGCGAGCGCGGTGGCATCTTCCGCGCCCGCTCCCGAGGCAGGCACGACGACTTGGCTGGCGAGCAGCACCAGCTGGTGCCGGAGCCGTCGCCGCAGCAGTACGGCGGCCCGGTGCCGCTGCCGCGCCGTAACCCCCCGACCCTGGTCGCCGACCACGGCCGCCGGGTGGACGAGCGGGGCACGAGCGGGCGTACGCATCCCGCCCCGGGGTCCTCGCGGGCCGCCGAGGTGTCGCCGTTCGCACCGCACATGCCGCTCGCGGCGACGCCCACACCCATCGCGGGCGAGCGTGGCGAGCGCCCGGGCCGCGGCAGACCGCGGCCTGTCCCCGCCCCGGCCCCGAAATTCGACCGGCCGGCGACGGCGCAGGACCCGCGGCCGATGCGGCAGGCACCCATGCCCGTCGCCGACACCCCGGCGACGATCGACGGACTGCCGCGGCGCGTCCGCCAGGCCCCGTCGGCGCCCGTGCCGCCTGCCGCCGCTCCCACGACACCGCAGGGGCTGCCGCGCCGCGTCCGTCAGGCGAGCCTCGCGCCCCAGCTCAGGGAGTCGGCCGCGCCGGGGACGGACCAGCCGCCGTCCGCCCCGGCGGCAGGAGCCTTCGAGCGGAATGCGGACGAGGTCCGCAACCGTATGGCTTCGATGCAACGGGGCTGGCAGCGCGGCCGCCGCCAGAACGCCGAGGAGGCGGCCCCGACCGGACAGGGCGGGGGCCGGCGACCACAAGGCGTCCCGGGCCAGGGACCGCAGCACCGCACGGACCAGGCCACCGGCTCCGGCCGGAACGCACCAGGAACCACATCTGAGGGGGACGGTCGATGACCGCACCGCACGCCGCAGCACCGAGCGCCATGGGCGCCCACACCGCCAGGGGGTCCGGCGAGCTCAACTGGCTCCTCGACGAACTCGTCGACCGCGTCGCCAGCATCAGCAGGGCCCTGGTGCTCTCCGGCGACGGCCTTGCCACCGGCACGTCCAAGGATCTGACCCGCGAGGACAGCGAGCATCTCGCCGCCGTCGCCTCGGGCTTCCACAGCCTCGCCAAGGGAGTCGGCCGTCACTTCGACGCCGGCCAGGTCCGCCAGACGGTCGTCGAACTGGACGAGGCCTTCCTCTTCGTCACCGCGGCCGGTGACGGCAGCTGTCTGGCCGTCCTCGCCGACGCCGACTCCGACGTGGGCCAGGTCGCGTACGAGATGACGCTCATGGTCAAGCGGGTCGGCGCTCACCTGGTCACGGCACCACGGACCGGTCCGGCCGCCGGAGGGTGAGTGGCGGGGATGAGTGACGCAGTCCAGCAGGGCCGCAGGCCCCACCACTGGATCGACGCCGACGAGGGGCCGGTGGTCCGTCCGTACGCGATGACCCGCGGCCGCACCAGCAGTTCGAGCCGCCATCCCCTCGATCTGATCGCCCTGGTGATTCCCGACACCGCGGTCGGCGACCCCGGCCGTGACCAGATGCTTTCCCCGGAGCACGTCGAGATCGTCGAGCGCTGCGGCGGCACCCCCCAGTCGATCGCCGAACTCGCGGCAGGTCTCGACCTCCCCGTCGGCGTGGTCCGTGTCCTGGTCGGCGATCTCGTCGAGGACGCGCTTGTGCATGTAACCCGTCCCGTTCCGCCGGCCGAGCTGCCGGATGTGAGCATTCTCCGCGAGGTGATCAATGGCCTTCGGGCGCTCTAGCCGCCACCCGGCGCCGATCGAGCCGGTGACGCTGAAGATTCTGGTGGCGGGCGGCTTCGGAGTCGGCAAAACCACCTTCGTGGGCGCGGTCAGCGAGATCAAGCCGCTGCGCACGGAGGAGACGCTGAGCGAAGCCGGCCGGCCCTTCGACGACACCGAAGGCGTCGAGAGCAAGACGACCACCACGGTCGCCATGGACTTCGGGCGCATCACGCTGCGCGAGGATCTGGTGCTCTATCTCTTCGGCACACCGGGCCAGGACCGGTTCTGGTTCCTGTGGGACGAGCTGGCGCAGGGCGCGCTCGGCGCGGTCGTCCTCGCCGACACCCGCCGGCTGGAGGACTGCTTCGCGGCGGTCGACTACTTCGAGCGGCGTGGCATTCCGTTCACGATCGCCGTCAACTGCTTCGAGGGAGCGGACCGTTTCCCCGTCGATTCCGTACGGGCGGCGCTCGACCTCGACGCCGAGGTACCGCTGATGATGTGCGACGCGCGTGACCGGGGGTCCGTCAAGAACGTGCTGGTGGCGGTGGTCGAGCATGCGCTGGCCCGTGCCGACCAGCTGCACGCGCAGCGCGCCACGACCGCGGTGACCGGCAGCTGAACCGCCGCGGCGACGTAGGCGGCCGACCGGGCCGAGCCCTGCGCCTGCCGACTGAGGGGCGGTGGCGACTCCGGGCGGCTCAACCCCTTCGCTGTCGGCTGAGAAGGCGGTGGCGTCTGTCTCCGGGCCGAGCCCTTGCGGCCGTCGGCCGGGCGGACGGCTGCGACTTTTCGGCCTGTCCGGCCCCCTGCGGCCGCCGGCTGTGCGGACGGGGGCCGAGCCTCGCTGCCACAGGCCGCGCCGACCTGCTGCCCTCGGCCGGGTGGACGTCCGAGACCGTCTGCCGGGCCGCCCGCGGCGGCCACCCGCCGCGGTGGATGCGGCCACCGTCCGAGCCGGTCGCGGTGACGTGGGCAGGAGCACGGCCCGTACCCCCACCGACTGGGGTACGGGCCGTGGGCTTGTGACGGCCGCCGCCGGGCGAACGCCCGCCCGGCACCCTGCGTCCGGCGTGGGCCTCCACCGCCCGATCCGTCGCGGCGCCGGACCCGGTCCATGCCGGACCCGGTCCGGGCAGGACTCAGTCCAGGCCGGACTCCTCCTCCCAGCCGAAGCTCTTCTCCACCGCCTTGCGCCAGTTGTGGTACTCCCGCTCGCGGACCTCCGCCTCCATCCGCGGCGACCACTCCACATCGCGCTGCCAGTGGCTCTTGAGCTCGTCCAGGCCCGACCAGACGCCGGTGGCGAGCCCGGCCGCGTACGCGGCGCCCAGACACGTCGTCTCGGAGACCTTCGGCCTGATCACCGGCACCCCCAGCACGTCCGCCTGATGCTGCATCAGTAACTGGTTGGCGGTCATCCCGCCGTCCACCTTCAGCGTGGTGATCGGCACCCCGGAGTCCTGGTACATCGCGTCGACGACCTCACGCGTCTGCCAGCTGGTCGCCTCCAGCACCGCCCGCGCGAGATGGGCCTTGGTGACGTACCGCGTCAGGCCGGTGATCACACCGCGCGCATCGGAGCGCCAGTAGGGCGCGAACAGCCCGGAGAACGCGGGCACGATGTACGCACCGCCGTTGTCCTCCACACTCGCCGCCAGCGTCTCGATCTCGTCCGCCGAGCGGATGATGCCGAGCTGGTCGCGGAACCACTGCACCAGCGCACCGGTGATCGCGATGGAGCCCTCCAGGCAGTACACCGGATCCTCGTCGCCGATCTTGTAGCCCACGGTGGTGATCAGCCCGCTCTTCGACGGCACCGGCCGGTTGCCGGTGTTCAGCAGCAGGAAACTGCCGGTGCCGTAGGTGTTCTTCGCCGTGCCGGTGTCGTAGCAGGCCTGTCCGAAGATCGCCGCCTGCTGGTCGCCGAGCGCCGAGGCCACCGGCACGCCCGCGAGCTGGCCCACGGCCGTTCCGTACACCTCGGCCGACGACCTGATCTCGGGCAGCACCGCCTGGGGGATGTTCATCGCCATGAGAATGTCCGGATCCCACTGCAGGCTCTGCAGGTTCATCAGCATCGTGCGTGAGGCGTTGGTGACATCGGTGACATGCGCTCCGCCGTCCGTGCCGCCGGTCAGGTTCCAGATCAGCCAGGAGTCGATGGTGCCGAAGGCGATCTCGCCCCGCTCGGCGCGGCCGCGCAGCCCGGGGACGTTGTCCAGCAGCCAGGCGGCCTTGGGACCGGAGAAGTAGCTGGCGAGCGGCAGTCCGGTGGCGTCTCGGAAGCGGTCCTGCCCGTCGGTGCCGCCGAGTTCCCGGCACAGGGCGGCAGTACGGGTGTCCTGCCAGACGATCGCGTTGTGGACCGGTTTGCCGGTCGCGCGGTCCCACAGGACCGTTGTCTCCCGCTGGTTGGTGATGCCGAGCGCGCTGAGCTGCTCGGCCCGCAGGCCCGCATCGGCGAGTGCCCCGGCGACGACCGCCTGCACCTTCGACCAGATCTCGGTGGCGTCGTGCTCCACCCAGCCGGGCTTGGGGAAGATCTGCCGGTGCTCGCGCTGGTCGACGGCGACGATCGCGCCGTCCTGGTCGAAGATGATGCAGCGGCTGGACGTGGTGCCCTGGTCGATTGCGGCGACGTATTTCTGCGAGGTGTCCGTCATGACGTTCCTTTGTCAGAAGGCTGCGTTGAAGACGAGACCCGCCAGCAGACCGCCCACCAGCGGGCCGGCCACGGGGATCCAGGCGTAACCCCAGTCGGAGGTTCCCTTGTTGGGGATCGGCAGGAGGGCGTGCGTGATACGGGGCCCGAGGTCGCGCGCCGGGTTGATGGCGTATCCGGTCGGCCCGCCCAGTGACAGGCCGATGCCGACGACCAGCAGCGACACCAGCAGGATCGAGATTCCGGAGCCGTAGATCCCGGCGTTCTCACCGGGGATCGGGCCGATACCGATACCGGCGTTGCGTCCGAAGGCCAGGATGGGCAGGACGAGTGCGACCGTCGCGATGATCTCGGACACGAGGTTCGCGACCGGGCTGCGGATCTCCGGGCCGGTGGAGAAGATCCCGAGCGTCGGCTGCGCGTTCTCGGCATCCGCGTTGGCCTGGAACTGCGCGAAGTACACCAGGTAGGCGAGCACGGCGCCGAGGGCCGCGCCGATCATCTGTGAGGCGATGTACAGCGGGACCTTGCTCCACTCCCCGGTGTCGACGGCGACACCCACGGTCACGGCGGGGTTGAGGTGTCCGCCCGACAGCGGAGCCGCGGTGTACGCACCGGCCAGCACCCCGAAGCCCCAGCCGAAGGAGATCACCACCCAGCCGGCGGCCTTCGCCTTGGAGTGGTGCAGCGTGACCGCGGCGCAGACGCCCGCGCCGAACAGGATGAGTATCGCGGTGCCGATGACCTCACCGAGAAGGATGTCTGCGTTGCTCATGGCGGCTCCTTGGCCCTTGCCCGGGGCACTGGCCCCGGTCCTTGGTGCAGGGTGCGTGCTCCATGGCATTCCATGGCTGCGGAGCCGGTGGCAGGGGGTGTCCCGTGCCCTCTCGGCGTCCGTGACGAGCATGGTGAGCGTGCCGAAGTGCGGCGATGCCGACGAAGAGGCAGTGTTCACCTGCCGTGATGGGCAGTCAAGCATGCCTGCAGTACGCGCAGTTCACGGCAGGTGCTGGACACGGCGGGGCGGAACGTAAGGTGCTCGCGCCCCGTGCCGAAAGCGCTTCACCACACGGGCCGACCCGTCTCAGCGGACGACGACGACGGCCGAGCCATGGCCGAACAGGCCCTGGTTCGCGGTGATTCCGACCCGGGCACCCGGTACCTGCCGCTGTCCGGCCGTGCCCCGCAGCTGCCAGGTCAGCTCGCAGACCTGGGCGATGGCCTGGGCGGGCACGGCCTCGCCGAACGAGGCCAGTCCGCCACTCGAGTTGACCGGGATTCGGCCCCCGAGCGCGGTGACGCCGTCGCGTACGAGCGCCGCGCCCTCACCCACCTTGCACAGCCCGATGTCCTCGTACCACTGCAGCTCCAGCGCCGTGGACAGGTCGTACACCTCGGCGAGCGAGAGGTCCTCGGGGCCGATGGAGGCCTCCTCGTACGCCGCCGTGGCGATCGAGGCGCGGTAGGACCGCGGCCCCGGGGCGGCGGCCGTCGCAGAATCCGTCGCGATGTCCGGGAGATCCAGCACATCGCGTGGATACGTCGGCGTGACGGTGGACACGGCCCGGATACGGACGGGGGCGGCGACCGAGTGCCGTCGGGCGAAGTCCATGCTGGACAGCACCAGTGCGGCCGCGCCGTCGGAGGTGGCGCAGATGTCGAGCAGCCGCAGCGGATCGGCGACCACCGCGGAGGCCGCCACCGCCTCGGCCGAGACGGTTTGGCGGTAGCGGGCGTTGGGGTTGAGCGCGCCGGCCGCGGCGTTCTTCACCTTGACGAGGGCGAAGTCCTCAGGGGTGTCGCCGTGCAGCGCGATGCGGCGGCGGGCGTACAGGGCGAAGTAGGCCGGATTGGTCGCTCCCAGCACGCGAAAGCGCAACCAGTCCGGATCGTCGGGGCGATCACCCCCGGCCGGGGCGAAGAACCCCTTCGGCGCCGCATCCGCGCCCACCACGAGCACCACATCCGCGAGGCCCGCGAGGATCTGGGCGCGGGCGGCGCCGATCGCCTGTGCCCCCGATGCGCAGGCCGCGTAGACGCTGGTGACGCGCGCCCCCTGCCAGCCCAGGGCCCGGGCGAACGTCGCTCCCGCCACATAGCCGGGATAGCCACCGCGGACCGTGTCCGCGCCGACCACCGACTGCACCTGCCGCCAGTCGACGCCGGCGTCGGCGAGCGCGGCCCGGGCGGCCGCCGTCCCGTACTGGACGAAGCTGCGCCCCCATTTGCCCCAGGGGTGCATTCCGGCCCCGAGGACCGCGATGTCCCCCCGTGCGTCGCCGCTCATCGGGCGGCCTCGACCGGGCGCCAGTGCCAGGTTGTCCAGACGGTGCCTGTGTCCGCGTCCTCGTTGAGCACGCCGGGCACCACCTCGACCTCCATCCCGACCGCCAGATCAGCGACGCCGACACCAGGTGCGGCCTGGCCGAGTACGACCATTCCCTCGGCCTCGAGCTCGACAGCGACCAGGGTGTACGGCTCCCACGGTGCCTCCGGGTCGGACACGTACGGCGCGGGCGGCCGGTAGCGCCCGTCGGTGTACGACCACACCCGCCCCTGCCGCGACAGTGGCACCTCCACCAGTTCGCCGCCCGTGCAGGAGGGATTGCGGCAGTGTGCGTCCTCGCGGGGAAAGAAGACCGCCGAGCAGGCCGTGCAGCGCGTACCGAGCAGCCGGAAGTCCTCCTCACCGCTGTCGCGTGTGAACCATCCGGTCACCACAGGCGTGCGCGTCAAGGCCCCTCCCCGGCACAGAGATCTGACGGTACGTCAGAAGTGTGCCACGGATCAGCGGTTCTCGGCGAGCCACTTGGCGGCGGTCTCGGCCAGCTCCGCGTCCCGGCCGGCCAGCATCATCCGGATCATCCGGGCGTCGCCGCGCAGTGACCACACGGGATGCCCGAAGGTGGCCGGATTGTTCTTCTCGATGAAGAAGTGGGCCGGCCAGGCCGTCCCGTAACCGATCAGCGGCAGCGCGGCCGCATACCGCTTCCGGCCTCGCGCCAGCCCGTACACGCTGATCGCCAGCCCGGTGAGGGTGCCCGTCAGATGGACCCAGCGTGTCGCCGCGCGCGCATGCATCGCGACGTAGTACGGCCAGAACTCCTCGTACGAATCAAACGTCTGCTCAGCCATACCCGCACCGTAACGGCTGGACGCGCAACCCGAAACGGCCAGGGGGCCAGGGCGCGAAAAGCGGTGTACAAGTCCTGTCATGGGCAATCGTTTGTGAGTTCATGCCCCGAAGGGAATGAGTGGTCGGATACAGTCCGGCGGGTGTCGAAGGACTCCCACTGCGGCCACTGCGGAGCGCCGTACGGCTCCGTCACCGACTGGCCCCGCTCCTGTCCGGCTTGCGGCGAGATCGCCTACCGCAATCCCCTGCCCGTCGCGGTGGCGCTGCTGCCCGCACATGACGCGCAGGGCACCGGGCTCGTCGTGATCACCCGCACCATCGAACCCGCACGCGGCGGCATCGCCCTGCCCGGCGGGTTCATCGACCACACCGAGGACTGGCGGGCCGCGGTCGTACGGGAGTTGAACGAGGAAACCGGCATCGAGGCATCGCAGCACGAGGTCCGGCTCGCCGATGCGCTCAGCTCGCCGGGCGGCCACCTGTTGCTGTTCGGGCTGCTGCCCGAGCGCCCTGCGGCCGACCTCCCGCCACCGGCGCCGACCGACGAGACGTACGGCTGGCACCTGCTGCGCACCCCGGCCGAGCTTGCCTTCCCGCTGCACACCACAGCGGCCCGCAAGTGGTTCGAGGGCGGCTACGCCAACTGCGCGCAGTGAGACGCGCCGGCCGACAGGAGAACGTCGGCGGCCGGACCGACATTCGGCGACAGCGGACGACCGGCCCATGACGGAAGGGCGGGAGCCACCCGTGTACGCAGCACTCGACATCGGCGGCACCAAGATCGCCGGCGCCCTGATCGACGACTCGGGCCGCATTCTGGTGCGGGCCAGGAGGCCCACGCCGGCGGACGGCCCCGCAGCCGCCTTGATGAGCGCGGTCACCGCGGTGGTCGACGAGCTCGCCCAGGACCCGCGCTGGGAGGCGCTGACCTGCCTGGGCATCGCCAGCGCCGGTCCTGTGGACGCCGCGGCCGGCACGGTCAGCCCGGTCAACATTCCGGCCTGGCGGTCGTTCCCCCTGGCGGACGAGGTGCGTTCCCATCCGCGGCTGCCCGCCGCCATCGCGCCCGTACTGATCGGCGACGCCGTGGCCATGGCCTCCGCCGAGCACTGGCTGGGTGCAGCCAAGGGCGTCGCAAACGCCCTGTGCATGGTGGTGTCCACAGGCGTCGGCGGCGGCCTCATCCTCAACGGCGCACTGCACCCCGGACCCACCGGGAACGCCGGACACATCGGCCACATCAGCGTCGACCTGGACGGTGCACCGTGCCCATGCGGCGCGCGCGGCTGCGTCGAGGTCATGGCCGGTGGTCCCGCCATCGCACGCCACGCGCTGGACGCGGGCTGGTCACCGCCGCCCGGAGTGCCGCCGTCGGCGGCGGCTGTCGCGGTCGCCGCACATGCGGGCGACCCCCGTGCCCTGGCGGCGTACGAGCGTGCGGCACAGGCACTCGCGGCGGGCATCGCCGCCACCGCGTCGCTCGTCGAACTCGAACTGGTGGTGATCGGCGGGGGAGTGGCCCAGGCAGGCGAGATCCTGCTTGCACCGCTGCGGCGGCAGCTCCCGCGCTACGCCACGCTCGACTTCACCCGCGATCTGCGGGTCACCGCCTCCCGACTGGCACTTGACGCGGGACTGATCGGCGCCGCCGGTGCGGCCGCCCGCGGGGCGCGCTGCCCTGCGGGGGAGGCCGCCCGGGGCCAGGGCCGGTCGCACCTCACCGGGAGGCAGAGGCATGCCCGACAGACACCGCACCGACCTGGTTCATGACGTCCTCGGGGCGCACCCGCCGCCGATCCGGTCGGTGGCCCCGGGGCCTACCGTCGCCGAGCCGGGCCGTGGCCCCAGCACTGATCGTCGCCGGCACGCTCGGGGACCGGCTCCAGCGCTCATCCGTCGCCGATCCGGACGGTGGCCCGGGGCCTACCGTCGTCGAGCGGTCCGTGGCGCCCCGCCCCGGCGCCCCCGCCGAGCCGGTCCGCGGCCCGTCGGTGGTCCGCACCCCGAGCAGGCGCCTCGCACGGCACAGAGGGCCCTGGCCGGTCGCGGCCCGACCGGCGGAGGGGCCCTCGGCATGGCCCGTCCGAGGGCGGGTCGTCGTCCATGGGCACTCGCGCCACGGGCCACCCGACGGGCCGGCGCCGGAGCGGACTCGTACGCGCTGGGTGCGCCCCTGAGCTGCGGGCACGCAGGGCGTAGGTGGACCACCCGCCCGGGCGCCCCGTCCGTCGCCTCGGGCACCTCCCACCCCGCTGCCACGCGGCCCCTCAGCCCAGCCCCCGCACCCGTGCAGGACCCTCCACCGGCACCGGACCCGCGTCGGTCATCCGCTCCACCACCACCCGGCCGGCGGAGAGCCGCGTCGCATAGCGCTCCACCTCCGCCTCCCCCCAACCGTCGCCCCCGTCACGGACCACCAGACCGCCACCCCGTCGCCCGGGCGCCGGGGCCCACACCTCCAGTTCGACCCCGTCCTCGCCCTGGACCGCAAGCACCGCCCCCGCACGTGCCAGCACCGGGATACGCGACAGGGGCGCATCGACCAGCACCTGGCCGGGCCCGTCGTACGCCCGCCCGCTCGCCGTGTCGTACCACCGCCCACGCGGCAGCCGCACAGCCCGCCGGTCCGCGCCCCGCTCCAGCACCGGGGCCACCAGCAGCGCATCGCCCAGCAGGAAGGCGTCCTCGCAGTCACGCAGCAACCGGTCCCCGGGAGCGCCCCACCACACCGGACGCACATACGGCGCGCCGGTCAGCCGGGCCAGATGCGCCAGCGTGACGAAGTACGGGCGCAGCCGCTCCCGTTCCAGCAGCGCCGCCTTCGCATGCGTCAGCACCTCGGGACCGAACTCCCACGGCTCCCTGCGGCCGGCGTCGATCGCCGCATGCGTGCGGAACAGCGGCAGATACGCCCCGAGCTGGAACCATCGCAGATACAGCTCCGGCGACGGACTGCCGTCGAAACCGCCCACATCAGGGCCCGAGTACGGCACTCCGCACAGCCCGAGCCCCAGCACCAGCGCGAGCGAGGCCCGCAGCCCCGGCCAGGTCGACGACACATCACCCGACCAGGTGCCCCCGTATCTCTGCATGCCCGCCCAGCCCGAGCGCGAGAACTGGAACGGCCGCTCGTCCGGGCGCAGCCGGCGCAGCGCCTCGTAGCCGGCCCTCGCCATGGCGAGGCCGTACACGTTGTGGGCCTCCCGGTGATCGCCCCCGCGCCCCTCCAGCGCGTGCCGGGCGGAGCGGGGCAGCGTCATGTCGCCGAACGGCGTGAACGCCACCGGTTCGTTCATGTCGTGCCACACGCCCGAGAAGCCCTGCGCGAGCCGCTCCTCGTACAGCTCGCCCCACCAGGCCCGTACCTTCGGATCGGTGAAGTCCGGATAGACGCAGTCGCCGGGCCAGACGACGCCCCGGACCTCGCGGCCACGCCCGTCCCGCACGAAGGCACCGGCCGACGACCCGCTGTCGTACACCGCGTTTCCCGGCTGCGCCTTCACCGCCGGATCGACGATCGAGACCAGCCGCACCCCGTCCTCGCGCAGATCCTTCGCCATGCCCGGCAGATCGGGAAAACGCTGCCGGTCGACGGTGAACACCTGATGGTCGTCGTAGTGGTCGATGTCGAGATGGACCGCGGACAGCGGCAGCCCACGCTCCCGGTAGCCCGCCACGACCCGCCGCACCTTCTCCTCGCTGCCGAAACCCCAGCGTGCGTGCTGCGGACCCAGCGCCCACGACGGCGGCAGCGCCGGCGCGCCCGTGAGCTGCGCCCAGCCGTTCAGTACGCGTGCGGGCGTGCCCGCCACGACCCAGCACCGCAGCGGCCCGCCGTCCAGGCGCACCTCGCAGGTCCCGGGCCGGTCGTGCCCGGAACCGGCTCCCTCCTCGCCCTCGCGCAGCGTGATACGGCCCTCCCAGGAGTTGTCGTGGAAGGCCAGATGGGTGCCCGCGTCCGACACCACCAGCTGCACCGGCATCGTGATGTAGAGCGGATCGTCGCCGGGCTCGAAGCCGCCCTTGGGATCGGTGTTCCACAGCCGGTACGTCCCCTCGCGCAGCCGCGGCCCTGCCGCCCGGCCGCCGAGACCGAAGAACCGGGCGTCCGCAGGCACCTGGCTGCGCTGCACCCAGCGCGCCGGGCCGCCGCCGACCGGCTCCCACCAGCGGGGCGGCAGATCCCGGCGCAGCACCAGCCCGCCGGGGGTACGGATCTCGACCGCGCCGTGCCGGGAGACCTCGACCGTCACGCGCTGCGACACGACTCGCCAGCCGCCGTCCTTGTCCGGTTCCAGCCCGGCCCGGGAGTCGGGCTCGGGGGCCTCATCGGCCAGCGCGTACGACGGATCCGGCCGGGCGCCGTCCCACCCCCAGAACACGGCGCCGCCCGCCGCGACCATGATGCGCAGCTCGGAGCGGGCGAAGCGGACGATCCCGCCACCGGGCAGCGGTTCGGCATCGCGCACGGGGCCGGGCACCCTGGCCCGTTCCGGCCCCCTCGCGGGCAGGCCCTCGGCATCCGTTCTGTGCCGCCGCCAAGCGGAGCGCGCCGCCCGCAGCCCCCGCACCGTGCCGAAAGTCCTCACCGAGCGCACCAGATCACGACCGTCCATGCAGCTCACCCTGCCATTCGGCCGCTGCCCCGTGGGCTCTGTTCAACTCCCGTTCACCCGTGGTGGCAGCACATATTCGCCGACTCGACCATGGGTGATGAGCCCTGGTGTGAAAGACGATCACATGGCATCGTCCCTCTCAGCCGCGTCACGCGCACACCCCGCTCGTGCGCGCGCCGCACGCATACACCGCGTCGAGCACAAAGCGTCGAGCCAGCCCGGGAGCCGCCCCATGACCGCAGCAGCGAACCCTGCCCCTCTCTGGCAGCCCGACCCCGACCGCATCGCGGCAGCCCGGATCACCCGGTTCCAGGCGTGGGCCGCCGAGCGCCACGGTGCCCCTGCCGAGGGCGGCTACGAAGCACTGCACCGCTGGTCCGTCGCGGAGCTGGAGGCCTTCTGGCAGGCGGTCGCCGACTGGTTCGAGATCCGTTTCTCCACCCCGTACGAGCGCGTGCTCGCCGACCCCGCCATGCCCGGCGCCCGGTGGTTCCCCGGTGCCATGCTGAACTACGCCGAGCATGCGCTGCGCGCCTCCGAGGACCCAGCGCGCTCCCATGACCCGGCACTGCTTCATGTGGACGAGACACATGAGCCGACCCCGATCAGCTGGTCGGAGCTCCGCCGCCAGGTCGGCGCACTCGCCGCCGAACTGCGCACCCTCGGCGTACGACCGGGAGACCGCGTCAGCGGCTATCTCCCCAACATCCCGCAGGCCGTCACAGCGTTCCTCGCCACCGCCGCGGTCGGCGCCGTGTGGACCTCCTGCGCCCCCGACTTCGGCGCCCGGAGCGTCCTCGACCGCTTCCAGCAGGTCGAGCCCGTCGCGCTGTTCACCGTGGACGGCTACCGCTACGGCGGCAAGGAGCACGACCGCACCGAGACCGTGGCCGAGCTGCGCCGCGAGCTGCCCACGCTGCGCGCCGTGATCCACATCCCGCTGCTGGGCACCGAGGCCCCGGAGGGCGCCCTCGAATGGTCCGCCGTGACCGCCGACGACGTGGAGCCCGTCTTCGAGCAGGTCCCCTTCGACCACCCGTTGTGGGTCCTGTACTCCTCCGGCACCACGGGTCTGCCGAAGGCCATCGTCCAGTCGCAGGGCGGCATCCTGCTGGAGCACTTCAAGCAGCTCGGCCTGCATTGCGACCTCGGTCCCGAGGACCGCTTCTTCTGGTACACCTCCACCGGCTGGATGATGTGGAACTTCCTCGTCTCCGGACTGCTCACCGGCACCACCGTCGTGCTGTACGACGGCAGCCCCGGCTACCCCGACACGGGCGCCCAGTGGCGTATCGCGGAACGCACCGAGGCGACCCTGTTCGGCACTTCCGCCGCGTACGTCATGGCCTGCGCCAAGGCGGAGGTCCACCCGGCACGCGATTTCGACCTGTCCCGCGTCAAGTGTGTGGCCACCACAGGGTCACCGCTGCCGCCCGACGGGTTCCGCTGGCTGCACGACGAGGTGGCCGGCGACCTGTGGATCGCCTCGGTCAGCGGCGGCACCGATGTGTGCAGCTGCTTCGCCGGAGCCGTACCCACCCTCCCCGTGCACATCGGCGAGCTGCAGGCCGCCTGCCTCGGCACCGACCTGCAGTCCTGGGATCCGCACGGCAAGCCGCTGATCGGGGAGGTCGGCGAACTCGTCGTCACCAACCCCATGCCCTCGATGCCGATCCGGTTCTGGAACGACCCCGACGGCAGCCGCTACCGCGACAGTTACTTCGAGATGTTCCCCGGCGTCTGGCGGCACGGCGACTGGATCACGATCACCGACCACGGCTCGGTCGTCATCCACGGCCGCTCCGATTCGACGCTCAACCGCCAGGGCGTGCGCATGGGTTCGGCGGACATCTACGAGGCCGTCGAACGTCTCCCGGAGATCCGCGAATCACTCGTCATCGGTCTCGAGGAGCCGGGCGGCGGCTACTGGATGCCGCTGTTCGTGCATCTCGTCGACGGCGCGACGCTCGACGACGGGCTGCGCGCGCGCATCAAGCAGACCATCCGCGAGCAGCTCTCGCCGCGTCATGTCCCGGACGACATCATCCAGGTCCCCGGAGTCCCGCACACGCTGACCGGCAAGCGCATCGAGGTGCCGGTCAAGCGCCTGCTCCAGGGCACGGCCCTGGCCAAGGCGGTCAACCCCGGTTCCGTCGACAACCTCGACCTCCTGCGTTTCTACGAGGAGCTGGCCCGCACCCGCGGCTGACGGTCAGCCCCCGTACGTGGCCTCGGACTCGCCCAGCACAGCGGCGAAGTCCGAGGCCAGCCGAGTTGCGTCCGCCTCTTCGAGGCCGGCGCTGGTGATCCGTACGGCCGGAGGGCTGGCGATCCGGAATCGGGTGCCGGCCGCCACCCACCAGCCGTGCGTGCGCAGCCCGTTGACCACCGCCGACTCGTCGCGCACCGGCACCCACACATTGAGCCCGCTCTCGCCGTACGCCGCGATCCCGTGCTGCCCCAGAGCACCGATCAGCGCTGCACGCCGTACCGCGTACGCCCTGCGCCCTGCGGCCACCAGCTTCCCCGTCCCCGGATCGGCCAGCAGCCGGGCCGCGGTCTCCTGCAGTACGAGACTGACCCACCCGGACGTCAGCAGCAGCCGTCCGTCGTGGCGTGCCAGCGTCGTGGCATCGCAGGCCAGCGCCGCCCAGCGCAGATCGATGCCCAGATGCTTCGACGCTGTTCGTACCTGTGCCCAGCGCGGCAGTCCGCCGGTGCTCAGCGAGTGCAGGGGTACGCCGGCGATGTCCGCGTTGTGATCGTCCTCCACCACCAGTACGTCGGGGAACCCGCCGAGCACCGCCAGGAGTTCGTCGCGCCGCCGCGCCGAGAACCAGCCTCCGCGCGGGCTCTGCCCCCGCGGGCTGCACAGTACCGCGCGCACCCCGGCGCGCAGCGCCTGCCTCAGTTCGTCGGGCCGCATACCCTCGTCATCCACCGCGACCGGCAGCATCCGCAGCCCCAGCGCCGGGACCAGGTCCAGCAGATGGTGGAAACCAGGATCCTCCACGGCCACTGCGTCACCGGGCTTCAGCTCGGTGGACAGCAGACGCGCGATGCAGTCCAGCGCACCGTGGGCGAAGGTCACCTGCCCGTCGGGCACCCCGTCGCGAGCGAACCACTCCCGGGCCAGCACTTCCAGCCGGGGCATCCGCGGGTTGCCGCGGTGCGATCCCTGGACCGGTGAGACCCGGTTCGGAGGGGTCAGGACGGGCAGGAAGGCCGGGTCGGGGTGGCCGCCCGCCAGGTCGCGCACCCCTGCCGGCACCCGCGGCGGACGCCGGGAACCCACGGCCGGGGCGTGCGCCACCACGGTCCCGCCACGCCCGCGGGTCACCACGATCCCGCGCTGCCGCAACTCCTTGTACGCGGTGGCGACGGTGCCGGGGCTGACCCCGAGTTCGTCGGCGAGCCGACGCACCGGAGGCAGTGCGTCCCCCGGCCCCAAACCGCCCTGTGCCACCGCGCGTTCGACGGATGCGGCAATTGCCCTGGCGGTCATACCGCTGATGGAATATTGTGCTGCCACGTACTCGACAATGTACCAATACGTAATTGATGTCAAGGGGGAGGGGCCGTGCGCCTCAAGCAGTACCGGGCCGCAGCCGGAGAACGCATTCCCGGCGGAGCCGACGGCCGCCGCATGCTCTGGATCTCCCTCGTCGACAAGACCGGCGCCGGCCTCTGGGCCGCCACCGGAGCTCTCTACTTCACCTATGTCACCGGCCTGAGCGTCGCCGAGGTCGGCATCCTGCTCGCCGTCTCCGCCGGCATCGGAGTCGCCGGAGCACCCATCGCCGGCCGCATCGCCGACCGGATGCCGCTCACCCGGCTGATGACCGCCATGCAACTGCTGCGCGCAGCAGCCGGCCTGGCCCTCCTCACCAGCGACCACTACGCGCTGCTGCTGGCGTTCGCGGCTGCCGGCAGCTTCGGCGACCGCGCCACCAGCGTCCTCACCAAGCTCTATGCCGCCCGGATCAGCGGCCCCGACCGGGTCCGCTACCAGGCCGTGAACCGAACCGTCTCCAACATCGGCTTCGCGGTCGGCGGCATCGCCGCGGCCGCCGCACTCGGGGTCGGCACCACCCTCGCCTACCAGGCGCTCGTCGTCGGCAACGCACTCGCCTCCTTCGTCGCCGCACTGCTGGTCGTACGGTGCGCGGAAGCACCGGTCCCGGCCCGCGTCGTCACCGGCTCCGCCGCCAAGACCACCGCCGCCAAGCCCAAGAGCCCCTGGCGGGACCGCACCTACCTCCTCTACACAGCGAGTGAAGCGGTGCTGTTCCTCGACGACGCGGTCTTCAAGGTCGGCCTGCCGCTGTGGCTCGTGCACGCCACCGACGCCCCGCACGGCCTCGCCCCGCTGTTGCTCGTCCTCAACAACGTGCTGGTCGTTGCGCTCCAGATACCGCTCGCCCGCTACGGCGCCACCAGCCGGGCCGCCCGTCGGCTCCTGGTGCCGCTCGCGGCAGCCTTCGCAGGTGGAGCCCTTGCCCTCAGCCTCTCGGTGGTAGGCGGAGCCTGGACCGCGAGTGCCGCACTCACGATCGCCGCTGTTGCTCTCACCCTTGCCGAGATGCTCCACTCCGTCGCGTCCTGGGAGCTGTCGATCGCCCTCGCACCCGACGAGGCTCAGGGCGCCTATCTCGGCGTCCACGCCCTCGCCGTCTCCGTCCAGCGCAGCGTCGGCCCGCTGGTCATGTCCGCGGTCATCGCAACCGGCCCCGCCGGATGGGCCCTGTTCGGCGCCTGCCTGGCCGCCACCTGCCTCGCCCAGAGTCGGCTCGTACGCGACCGGCTGCCCGGACCCGCGTTGTCAGTGCCCCCCACTACGGTGAGTCACGACTGATCAACAGCGCTCAGGGGGAATCAGCATGGCGCACACCAGCCCGACCAAGCGGCCCGCCACCCACGCATCGATGCGGCGCACCCTGCGCCGCGAAGTCCCCAGCACCGTCGGCATCCTCGCGGACGAACAGGACTTCCGCTCGATGCGCCGCTACCGCACCTTCACCTTCGACGATCATCCGACCTATCTGCGCCAGGCCGAGCAACTGCTCACATCGCTGGCATCCCGGCACCTGCACACATCCGTGGCCCTTTTCGATCCGGACGAGTTCGCGGAGTTCTGCGCCGAAGCGGGCGTCGACCCCGACGGTGCCGAGAGCCGCAGCCGCTTCACCGCCGAGATCGCGGGTCGGGGCCCGGCCGTCCTGTACACAGGGCAGTCACTGGGCAGTCTGCTGCCTGAGCTGATCAACAAGGCGGTACGACAGGCGACATGGGAGTACGCGACGATGCTCCTCGCCGAGCTCGGAGCCTGCGCGGACTGCGGCCAGGACATCGGCCGTTCCGCGTTCGACCGGGCCTCCCGCATCCTGATGCGGCTCCTGGAAGTGGCGGGCCCCGGCAGCCACCACCTCGTGTGCAGCGTCTCCGGCCCGGACGAACAACTCCTCGCTGTTCTGCACGCCGAGGCCACCGCGGGCTCATTGGCGGAACTGGACGCCTCCGAAGGCGCCGAGTTCGTCACCGTGCTCGCCGCCGGCATCGCGCTGGAGAGTGCAGGCGGCCTGGTGCTGCGCACGAGCGCCCCCGACACCGCCGACCGCCTCCACGGCTGGCGCCTGAGCCAGGGCGGCCTCGTCCCCCTCACCGCCGGCGAAGTCTTCAACGCCTACTGCACGAACGCGGCCACCGGCGCCCCCGTGTCCCCCGAACCCGGCGTCGAATACTGCGCCGGCTTCCCCGTCACCACCCACGAGCCCGACGACCACCACTGACCGCAGCACGAAGGGGCTCCCGCCGAACCCGGTGGAAGCCCCTTCGATCAGCCGTCGTCCTGCGCGTCCTACTCGCCGGACAGAACCGCCTGTGCGGCTACCCGGGCCTCCTCGGCGGTGTCAGCGGCACGCGCGGCAGCCGCAGCACGCTCGCACTGGGCGAGGGTGGACTTCGCCAGCGTCGCTCGTACATAAGGAATGGACGCCGCACCCATCGACAGCGACGTCACCCCCAGCCCGGTGAGCACACACGCCAGCAGCGGATCGGAGGCAGCCTCACCACACACACCACAGCTCTTGCCCTCGGCCTTCGCGGCCTCGGCCGACAGCGCCACCAGATCGAGCAGCGCAGGCTGCCACGGGTCCTGCAGCCGGGACACCGCACCCACCTGTCGGTCGGCGGCAAACGTGTACTGCGCGAGGTCATTGGTGCCCAGGGAGAGGAACTCGACCTCCCGCAGGATCGAACGTGCCCGCAGTGCGGCGGACGGAATCTCGACCATGGCACCGAACTTCGCCTGCAGCCCCGCCTCGCGGCACGCGTCCGCGAACGCCCTGGCGTCCGTACGGTCCGCCACCATCGGCGCCATGACCTCGAGATGTACGGGCAGCCCCTCAGCCGCCTTCGACAGCGCGGTCAGCTGGGTCCGCAGTACCTCCGGGTGGTCGAGCAACGCGCGCAGCCCCCGAACGCCCAGCGCAGGGTTCGGCTCGTCGGCCGGCGTCAGGAAGTCCAGCGGCTTGTCGGCACCGGCGTCCAGCACCCGCACCACCACCCGGCCCTCGGGGAAGGCCTCGAGCACCTGGCGGTACGCCTCGATCTGCTTCTTCTCCGACGGTGCCTGCTTGCTGTCGTCCAGGAACAGGAACTCGGTACGGAACAGCCCGATACCCTCGGCACCCGCCTCGACCGCCGCCGGAACATCGGCGACGCCCCCGATATTGGCGAGCAGCGGCACCTTGTGCCCGTCCGATGTCGCGCCCGGCCCACTCGAAGCCGCCAGCGCGGCCTTGCGCTCGGCCGCGGCCGAGGCAAGCAGAGCCTGCTTGTCCTCGCTAGGTTCCACGAAGATCTCGCCCGTGCTGCCGTCGACCGCGATCAGCGTTCCCTCACCGATCTCACTCGCGCCCGGCAGAGCCACGACGGCGGGAACCCCGAGGGCCCGTGCCAGAATCGCACTGTGGCTGGTCGGCCCACCCTCCTCGGTGACGAAGCCGAGCACCAGCGTCGGGTCCAGCAGCGCGGTGTCCGCCGGCGCGAGGTCCCGCGCGATCAGTACATACGGCTCGTCGCTGTCCGGCACACCCGGCATGGGCACACCGAGCAGCCGCGCCACGATCCGGTTGCGTACGTCGTCCAGGTCCGCGACGCGCCCTGCCAGGTACTCGCCGGCACCCGCCAGCAGGGCCCGGTACGCCGCGAACGCGTCGTACACCGCACGCTCGGCGGTGCTGCCCACGGCGATCCGACGCTCCACGTCGGCCATGAGCTCCGGGTCCTGCGCCATCATGGCCTGTGCCTCGAGCACGGCCTGGGCCTCGCCGCCTGCCAGATTGCCCCGAGCAATCAGGTCGGCGGACACAGCCTCCACGGCCTGACGGGCGCGCCCCTGTTCGCGCTTCGCGTCCTCGGCGGGAATCTGCTTGGCCGGCGGCTCGAGTACCGCCGTGCCCATGTGCCGGACTTCGCCGATCGCCAACCCGTGGCTCACGCCGACGCCTCGCAGCGTTGTCTCCATGTCACCCGTCTTCGGTCGAGCGACGGCTTCCCGGCCGCCGCGGTGAATGTCCCAGTCGCCGTCATCGCGGCGGCGTCACTGCCAGGTGAAAAGGGTGTCCCCGGCCTTCACATCGCCGTCCTCACGGAGTCCGGCGAGAGAGTCGGCCGTGGCCTCGAGTGCCACGATCGGGCAGATGGGAGACTTGCCGGCCTCCTCGACGGCCGACGGGCTCCAGCGCACGACGGCCTGTCCGCGCGTGACGGTGTCGCCCTTGTTGACGAGCAGCTCGAAGCCTTCGCCGTTGAGTTGGACGGTGTCGATGCCGAGATGCGTCAGAACGCCGTGCCCTTCGCCGTCGACGACGACGAAGGCATGCGGGTGCAGGGAAACGACGATGCCGTCGACGGGCGAGACGGCTTCCGATGCCTCGCGATCGGGATCAATGGCAGTCCCGGGACCGACCATCGCACCGGAGAACACGGGATCGGGCACTGCCGCGAGCCCGATGGCACGTCCGGCAAGAGGGGACGTCACTGTGGTCATGGACCCTCCCAGGGGCGGAGTTTTCGTACGGCGTCGTCACTGCGCTGTCCCTGACGACGCGCTGTTGAGCAGGGTAAGTCACAAGAAGTCCTAGTTTCCCCCGACTGGTAACAGTTGGGGGATCTAGGGGTGCACCGGAAACGATTTGCTACCACTCCAGGTGGCGTGTAGGGTCGTACCCCTGCCTGGCCCCAACGCGACTTTGAGTCGGGGGTCGGCAGCACCTATCAAGGCGGGATCCTAACTGGTCTACACCTCTGCATGTCCGCAGGGTGGTGGTCAGGAGGACTAAAAAAGCCTGATAGAGTTTGGAAACACCGAAGGGAAGCGCCCGGAGGGCCCGATGAAAAGGGTCCGAAGGAAGCGTCCGTTCCTTGAGAACTCAACAGCGTGCCAAAAATCAACGCCAGATATGTTGATACCCCGTCCATCCTTCGGATGGTCGAGGTTCC